>NZ_JBFTPW010000016.1:0-115888 GCF_056398685.1 Arthrobacter sp. 01T428
ACCCACCCTGCTCTGCAGCCACCACCACCACGTCATCCACAAAGAACACTGGACCATCACCCTGGACAACGGCACCGCATGGTTCAAACCACCACCCCACCTCGACCCCCGCCAAACACCCCGACGCAACCACCACTTCAGACCCACCCGGACTTAAACCCGCCCACGCAGGAAATACGCCGGACCCAGTCCGCCAAAATCCGTTGACATGTGACCAAATGGTCACCTATTCTGAATGCATGGACGCCGTCTTCAAGGCACTTTCCGACCCCACCCGCAGGGATCTGCTCGACGAGCTGTTCCGCGAGGACGGGCAGACACTCAGCGCGCTTGAAGCACGGTTCGACATGACCCGTTTCGGGATCATGAAGCACCTCAAGATCCTTGAGGAAGCCGGGCTGGTTGTGACCCGCCGTCGTGGTCGCGAAAAGCTCCACTACCTGAATCCGGTACCCATCAGGCTCGTCCACGACCGCTGGGTGAGCAAATATGCAGAACCATGGGCCGCTGCGTTGAGCGACCTCAAGACCAGATTGGAAAGTCCCGTGGAAAAGATCTTCGAAATCTACATCAAGACCACTCCGGAGCGGCTCTGGGAAGCCATCACGGACAGCGACACCCGCAGCAAGTACCAGTTCGGCAACACCCACACTGCCGACTGGACGCCGGGCGGCCACTACGAGATGCACAATCCCAAGGCGAACGGAATGGTCCTGGGCGAAGGCGAAAACGTGGAAGTCGATCCCCCGCGCCGGCTCGTCCAGACCATGCGCGCGCTCTGGGGTGAAGACGTCAAAGCCGAGGGCACATCACGCGTCACGTGGGAGATCGAACCGGTCGGCGATTCCTGCCACCTGACCGTC
Source organism: Arthrobacter sp. 01T428 (assembly GCF_056398685.1). Classification (NCBI taxonomy): domain Bacteria; kingdom Bacillati; phylum Actinomycetota; class Actinomycetes; order Micrococcales; family Micrococcaceae; genus Arthrobacter; species Arthrobacter sp. 01T428. The sequence goes on from NZ_JBFTPW010000016.1 coordinate 864, forward strand.
ACCCACAGCGACCTCCGCGAAGGCGGCAACGACCAGATCTACGGCGGTTGGCCGATGATCCTCTCCGGCCTCAAGACCTGGCTGGAGACCGGCGAAGTCCTGACGACTCCCGGTTCATTGATGTATTCGTGAGGCTCGACGGCGGCGCGACCCGCCGCTTTAGGCCCTGGCAGCGGGGACGAGGGCCGCGTTGAGGTACTCCAGGTGCGCCAGCGTCGGGGCAGTAACGTTCGCCGCGTACTCCGGGTGCTTGGTGAGGAACTTCTTGATGAAAGGGCACACCGGCACGATCCCGAGTCTCTCGCTCATGGTCTCGTTCAGGGCCACTTCGGCGAGCCTGCCCGCAAGCCCTTGTCCACCGAACTCCTCGTTGATCACGGTGTGGTAGAAGATCCGCTGCGGGGACCCGCCGTCGTCGTACGCCTTGTACGCGGCCTTCCCGATTACATGGCCGTCAACGAGCACCTCAAAGCGTTCGCGGTCAACGTTGTGGCGGAAAGTGGCATCGGTCATCGCTAGCTCCTCGGTTAGGTTCTGTTGACCTACCCTAACCTCGGAGCCTGGGCGCTTGTTCCCGCGTTTTCTCCAAGTCGCATGTGGACTTGGAGAAAACGTGGGAGAACCGGCTAAGCCGTGACGATGTCGCGTGTGGCGTGGTCGTACGTGAAGGTGACCTTGCCGCCGTCGTGCTTTAGCTCGTGGTTGGCACCGTCACGTGCGCCGAACGCGCCGTAGTTCTCGTCCCACGATCGGTTCAGCGCGATCTTGTACGTGTAGAAACCGGCAGGCAACGTGGCGGCGAGGGTCCACACCTTGCGACGGGCGTTGAACTTCATCTGCACCTCGTCGTATTGCGGAGCCCAGTCCTCAGGCGCGCCGAGAATCGTGTTGAAGTCACCAGCGATCGCGACGGCGGACGGCTGCTCGAGCTTCTCGACGGCGGCAGCCGCTTTGGGTGCTGCAGCTTTCTTGGGCGTTGCCTTGGCGGCGGGGGCCTTCGTTGCTGCAGCTTTGGCAGCAGGTGCCTTTTCCACTGCGGGAGCCTTCTTGGCCGCGGTCTTCCTGGCGGGAGCCTTCTTGACGGGAGCCGTGGGAAGCGGGGTATCTGCCGGGACGGGGATGCCCTCAGTCAGCGCCGTGACGAACTCGTCCGGCTTGGCGAAAGCGACCGTGGCACGCAGGCCGTCGTCGGTGATGGTCCAGCCTGAACGGCCCTTGACGAGCCAGCCGGCCTTGACCAGCTTCGCGGTCTCCGTCGTCAGGCTCTTATGGCCGCGCGGAATGCCTCCACTGAGCAGCTCACTCTCACGCTCATCCAGCGGGACACGGACAATCGCTTCTGCCAGGATCTCGCCGGCATTCAACGACTTCTCGGACCACGTTCCCTCAGCCAAGACGTCCAGGACGGTCTTGAGACGGGCACTGCTTTTTTCGACGGTGGACTTGGCCACTGGGTCTCCTTCAACGGCGAACATTCCTTCAGCAGTCTGCCAATGTTCTGTAAATTCTGGCGACTGTTCTTGGTAAACACCGTGTGTCGTGACCCACTATTACGCCCAAACGCCGGCAAGTGATGGGCGGCTCTCGGGTACCGGCCGGTAGCTGGCGCTTGGGGTACCCTCGAGGGCCTCCGGAGAGCCCCGGCTAGAATCCGCTTCCTTCCGAGCGGCGCCGTGTGCGCCGATATCCACAACCTTGCTCCTCGGCGGGCATATCCCCTCAGGAATCGGCTAGCTTAAACCCCATGGGGAAAAAGCCTATGCAAGACGAAAACGAGCAATGGACTGCCCGCGACGAGGCACTTTGGACCACCGCGGAATTGGCAGTCCTCACGATGCGCGGCCAGTTGGGGCAACGTCAGCACCTTCCAGTACCGTTCGCCCTTCGGCTGGGCGGACCCGAGGAGAGGATCGTTGCACATGGAGGGTTTCAGCTGCTCTCCTGGCATGCACCCGGTGACGGTAGTTACGCCCACAGCCACGGAATGATGGTTGCCACCGGAAGAGGTGGACTGGCCATGATGGCCGGTTTCGCCGCCGCGCAGGCTATTGGCAACGCATCACGACGCCGGCAGGCAGCTGAAATGGCCCAGCCGCGTTGGGTTCCAATCGACCACGGGACGGTCGCCGTGAGCAACTTTGGGTTTTACCTTCACTCCCCCACTGGCATCCATGCCTGGAACTGGCACAGCATCCATATGGCCTCATTGGTGGGTCCAGGGCAGCTCAGCATCGACGGAGTTTCGGAGAATGGCCCGATCAAGTGGATCCTTCACTCTGATTGGGCCGAACTCGTCTTCATGCTCTGGGCGTCCGTCTGTAATCCGACCCATCCCCAGATGACCGACCGGACATGGCTCCCCCAGGATTGGATGACCAAAGCCATGGTGCATGCAATGAGCAATCAAGGCTATCCAACTCACTTCGCGTTTCAGGAAGTGGTCCGGGAACTTCGATAGGGCTGGTGGGCCGACAGCGAGGGCTTAGCTCCGCGCAGCGCGGTGATCGACCCGCGACCGACTAATTGATGGCAGCCTTCTCCCACTCCGAAACCTCGGCCAGCAGCTCAGCCTTCCGGGCCTCGTCCGCGAACGACGAACGCACCGAGTTCGCGGCCAGGCGTGCCCGGTCCGCAATGGACAACCGGTGCACGGCGACAAGCTGCTCGAAGTTGTCGTCCACATAGCCGCCAAAGTACGCGGGATCGTCCGAGTTCACGCTGACATTCAGCCCGGCTGCCAACATCGCAGGCAAAGGGTGATCAGCCAAGGTGTCCACCGCGCGCAGCCGGACGTTGGACAAGGGACACACGGTCAACGGAATCTGGCCTGCCACCAACCGTTCCACCAGAGCCGTATCTTCCATGCAACGGATGCCGTGGTCGATCCTCTCCGCGCCGAGCAGATCGAGGGCCTCGTAAATATACGAAGCCGGGCCTTCCTCGCCCGCGTGCGCGATCCGTCGCAGTCCGGCCTCCGCCGCGCGGCGGTATAGTCGCTCGAACTTCGACGGCGGATTGCCCACCTCAGCCGAGTCCAGGCCGATGCCGGCAATCGGCGCCTTCATGGTTAGAAGCTGCTCCAAAACCTCCAGCGCAGATTCCTCGGACATGTCCCTCAAGAACGCGGCAATCAGGAGCGTCGAGACGCCGAAGTCCTCTACCGACGTCGCGAGCGCGGACGCCACACCGTTCACGCACGTCTCGAGGGCCACGCCGCGCGAGATGTGCGCCTGCGGATCCATCATGACCTCGACGTGCCGCACGCCACCGGCCGCGGCACGTGCCAAATAGGCCCTGGTCATGTCCGCGAAATCCTGCTCGGTGCGCAACACGGCCATGTTGGCGTAGTACAGATCAAGGAATGACTGCAGATCCGTGAACTCGTACCTTGCGCGCAGCTCGTCCAAATCCGCGTACGGAAGCTCAATCCCGTTCCGTTCCGCGAGCGCGAAAATCAGCTCGGGCTGAAGCGTCCCTTCGATGTGTAGGTGCAGTTCGGCAACCGGAGGTGCCGCCGTCGTCGATTCGCCAAAAGTTTCCACTCGACAAGACTAGGACGAATACTGGACGCGCCCCATCTGAGCGCCCGGCAAACAGCGATCAAAGGGCGCCAATAACACGAGCGAGGGGAAGGCCACACCGCGTCAACTTGGATCTACGCCGTTCGGCCCCCAAACTGAAAGGATGCAGACCTTCCTCCCGTTCCCCGATTTCAAGCAAAGTGCTGCCGTCTTGGACACCGCAAGGCTTGGCAAGCAGCGTGTCGAAGCACTGCAGATCCTTCGCGCACTGGTGATCCCCGAGTTCGGCCGGCCCTCCCACCCCGCTATCCGCATGTGGATGGGCTACGTTCCCGCGCTCACCCTCTACGGCCTGGCCATGGTGGACGAATGGGTCGCCCGCGGCAATCCGGACAACACCCGCGCCAGCATCACCGAGTTCGCACCCCAGGCAGCCCACCCGGACTACGCCTCCAAGATTCCGATGCCGCCGTGGCTGGGCGACGCCGATTTCCACCTGAGCCACCGCTCCAAGCTGCTCCAAAAGGAGCCCCGCTTCTACGCCGAGCTCTTCCCGGACACTCCGAACGACCTCGAGTACCTCTGGCCCGAGCCCAGCCACGAGTTCATCCCCGAAGACCCCTACGACGACTTCATCTGGGTGCTTCGCGCTCCGGTGGGCGACGTCGAACCCGAGAAGATCGACAAGGTGGGGATGCCGGCAGCAGGCAAGGCGAAGGCCGCGAACAGTGAGGGCGACGGCTACCAATTCGTTTATGCCTCGGAAACGTCCCGCCGTCCGGGCAAGACCGCCCGCAAGGCCCCGAAGCAGCTGGTGAAGAAGCCCACGCGCAATCGCCAGCGCCAAGATGAGGCCTTCCGGACGCTCCCCGGCAACACGCCAGTTCTCGTCCCCATCGAGGGCGGCGCCAAGTTCGCCTTGGGGAAGATCCATGGCCGCCCCATCACTTTGGAAGACGGCCGTTTCGGCCGCAACTTCGAGGTCACCAAGATCATCGACCGCACGGACTTCGACTACCCCGCGTTGCTGCAGGATCCTCGGGCGTTCTTCCCGATCCCGGCACCCTAGCCCGGCACAAGGGGACTCATGGATTTCCAGCAAATCATCGAGGCTGTCGGCCGATACATGGACTTTGCGGGAGTCGCGGTGATGGTTGTAGGCGCCATCGCGTCGATCCCCCTTGCCCTGCGCGGCTACAAGCCCAAGCGCCTGCCGGCGAGCTCGGCGCCGCTTTCGGTGTACCGCTCCTACAGGCAGCTCCTGGGACGCTCCATCCTGCTAGGCCTCGAATTTCTGGTGGCCGCGGACATCATTCGTACAGTCGCAGTCACCCCCACCTTTGAGAGCGTGGGGGTCCTGGCGGTCATCGTGCTGATCCGGACGTTCTTGAGCTTCTCCATCGAGCTTGAGATTACCGGGCGTTGGCCGTGGCAGAAGGCTCCCGCTCCCTCCCCGGACTCCGGAGCCCATCCGACATCACCGGCTTCGTGACACACGAGTAGGCGCCGGAGAAGCTACTTCCCCAACCGTGCCGCTCTTGCTTGGGACGAATGAGAACAGTTTCATCGGAGATGCCCGCTTGGCCCTTTGGTGAATACTCTGGTTCCCGATGAGTGCCAGCTCAGGCCATCCCTAACGCAACTAACTCGCAGTAGGTGTCGTTCTCAAGCCTCAAAGCGACAACAAATGCGAGTTAGTTGGGCGCCTCACCCCACCGTGCCCAGTCCTCTGGCCGCACCGAGGGCCGCCCGAGAAGGTAGCCCTGCCCGGCGGTCATGCCGAGCTCCGCCACCGCGCTCAACTCAGCTTCGGTTTCGATCCCCTCGGCGACCAAAGCTGCCCCGATTTCCTTCGCGAAGCCGACCATGGCCGCCCCCAAGGCCCGTTGGCCCGGGTCAGTATCGATGCCAGCAATGATTTCCCTGTCCAGCTTGATCACATCAGGCTTGAGCAACAGGACGTGGCGCATGGAAGCAAAACCCGCACCGGCGTCATCAACTGCGATCCTTAAGCCGCGGCAGCGCAAAGGTGCAAGTGCCGCTGCGAGGGGACCATAGTCAACAACGTGGTGGCGTTCCGTCACCTCGAGCACGATCCGGCTGGTCGATATTCCAGAGTGCTCGAGAGTATCGGAGAGTCTCGCGTCCAGGCATGCCCGGGGTGAGAGATTCACGGAAACCGACAACGAGAGTGGCAGCCCCTTCGCAGCCGCAAGTGCGGTCTCGAGGGCAAGAATCTCAAGCTCAACGTCCAGTTCGACAGCCGTAGCCTCAGCGAACATCACCTCCGGGGAAATATCCGGAGAGCCCGGGAACCGGGTCAAGGCTTCAGCCCCAACGATTGAATCTGATTCCAGGGAGCGGATGGGTTGGAATGCCGTCATCAAGGAACGCCCGGCGAGCACCGCCTCGACCCGGCTCCTGATCTCACCGGTAGCCAGCGTGTCCGCCCTCCCGGGGTCAAGCGCCCTGCTGGTTCCTTCGAAACCAGCAGGGCGTCCCGCGGCGTCGCGAAGCGTTCTTCCGGACACCTCCACCAGAACCCTGCTGCCGTCCTTGTGGCGGCACACGGCGTGAAGTCCGGACCAGCCCGCGGCAGCGTCCTCGGTGGAAGCCCTTCCTTGCAGGGCGTCGGCCAGATCATCAGGGTCAATGATCAGCCGGAAATGCCTGCCTAGTAATTCTGAAGGCTCGTATCCGGTCAACTCCACGCCCGCCGGGCTGGAGAAGGTGAAGCGCCCGTCAGGTCCTATGGCCCACAACCACTCCCGGCTGGTGGTCAGCACCGTATCCATCAAGCGCGTGGTCCGGGACGCTTCAGCCCGCTCCCGGAGCTGCTGGCGTACCAAGGAAAACGATGCGAAAACCACAAGCGGCACCACGAGCAACGAAAAAACGTCCGCAATCCAGACCGGCCATCCCCAGGCCTCCCAAGAGTCATCGCCGAAGAGGTACGGCAGGCCCACCGCCAAGGCAACACACAACTCCATGGCGAAGATGGCGTACAACCACCATCGAGGCCTGAACGTCCGTGTCCTCTTCCTTTGCCCGCGCGTTCGAAACATGGCCCCCCCTGGCACAGGCTAACGCTTCTGATCTCCTACATGATGCCACTCATGCTTCAGGAATCGGCAGCATTGCTTCGAAATCACCGCAGGGGATAGGCGGCCGTGGCTACTTCCCCAGCCCGGCCCGGCGCAACGCTTCCGCCATGGCCGTGTTGACCGGCGCTTGAGGAGCCGCCTTCGCGGGGGCCGCCTTCGCCGGGGCCCCCTTCGCGCCCTGTCCGGCCTGCGGTGCCGGACGCCGCTCGCCGCGCTCGCCACCACGCGGGCCGCGGTCACGCCCGCCGCCCCGGGCACCGGAGCCACCGCGCGAACCGGAGTCACCTGGGGTGCCGGGTTCGTCGTCGAGCCTCAGAGTCAGCGAAATCCGCTTCCGCTCCGGGTCTGCCTCAAGGACCTTCACGCGGACGACCTGTCCGGACTTCACGATCTCCCGGGGATCGGACACGAACTTGTTGGCCAGCGCGGACACGTGGACCAGGCCGTCCTGGTGCACTCCGACATCCACGAAAGCCCCGAACGCCGCCACATTGGTGACCGTGCCTTCCAGGATCATGCCGGGTTTGAGGTCGGAAATCTTCTCGATGCCCTCGGAGAACGTCGCTGCAGCGAAGGCCGGGCGGGGGTCGCGGCCCGGCTTCTCGAGCTCGGACATGATGTCGCGCACGGTGGGCAGGCCGAACGTCCCATCCACGAACACCTGGGGATCGAGCGATGACACGGCAGCTCCACGCGCGGCGGCCACGATCTTCCGGGCCACCGAATACGCTTCCGGGTGGACGCTGGACGCGTCGAGCGGTTCCGCTCCCCCGGTGATCCGCAGGAAGCCCGCACACTGCTCAAATGCTTTCGCACCCAGCCGCGGCACCTTCTTGAGGTCGGCCCGCTTGGCAAAGGGGCCGTTCTCATTGCGGTACGCAACGATGTTCTCGCTCAGGAGCGGCCCGACGCCGGCCACCCGGGCCAGCAGCGCGGGCGACGCCGTGTTCACGTCCACGCCCACCGCATTCACGCAGTCTTCGACGACGGCGTCCAACGAACGGTCCAGCTTCGCCGCCGTGACATCGTGCTGGTACTGACCCACACCGATCGACTTCGGCTCGATCTTCACCAATTCGGCCAGCGGATCCTGCAAACGTCGTGCGATGGAAACGGCCCCGCGCAGGGACACGTCCATGCCCGGCAGTTCCGCGGCCGCGAGCGCGGACGCCGAGTACACCGAGGCGCCCGCCTCGGACACCACGAGCTTCTGCAACGTGGGACCGCCGGACGCAGCCAGCGACTTGATGAGCTGCACCGCGAGCTTGTCCGTCTCGCGCGACGCCGTGCCGTTGCCGATCGCCACGAGTTCGACGCCGTGCTGCCGCGCCAAGCGCTCCAGCGTCACCAAGGCCTCGTCCCACTTCTTGGCCGGGGCGTGCGGATAGATGGTATCGGTGGCGACGACCTTGCCGGTACCATCGACGACGGCCACCTTCACGCCCGTACGCAGTCCCGGGTCCAGGCCCAGCGTTGCGCGGTTTCCGGCCGGGGCTGCAAGGAGCACATCGCGCAGGTTAGCGGCGAAGACCCGCACGGCTTCATCCTCGGCTTGAGCGAACATGCGGCCGCGCAAGTCGTTGCTCAAACGGTCCAGGATCCGCGAGCGCCAGGCGATCTGTGCCGTCTGCACAAGCCACGCATCGGCGGCCCGGCCACGCTCGGCGACCCCGAGGCACTTGGCCACAGCGTTCTCGTAGCGGCCGCGAGCGGCGGCCAGGGCGTCGTCGTCGGCTGGTTCTGCCTCGGCGAGATCAAGCTCCAGGACGCCGTCGTTCTCGCCACGCAATAGCGCGAGTACGCGGTGGCCGGGCATGCCGGAAGGCACTTGGGAGAACTCGAAGTAGTCCTTGAACTTCTGCCCCTCGAGTTCCTTTCCCTTCTTCACACGCGAAACCATCCGCCCTTGAGTCCACAAGCGCTCGCGCAGCGCTTCGGCGAGATCGGGATCTTGGGAGACCCGCTCCACGAGGATCGAGCGCGCACCGGCGAGCGCCGCGGAGGCGTCGTCGATGGAGTGCTCGGCGTTGAGGTACTTCGCGGCCTCGCGCTCAGGTTCGAGCTGCGGGTTCGCGAGAAGCGCCTCGGCAAGCGGCTCGAGGCCGGCCTCGCGGGCGATCTGCGCTTTGGTGCGGCGCTTGGACTTGAAGGGAAGGTAGATGTCTTCCAGCCGCGACTTGGTGTCCGCCCCGACGACGGCGGCCTCCAGTTCGGGAGTCAGCTTGCCTTGGGCGGCGATCGCCTCAAGCACCGTTCGACGGCGGTCCTCCAGGTCCCGCAGGTACCGGAGCCGTTCCTCGAGCTCGCGCAACTGGGTGTCATCGAGCGTCCCGGTGACTTCCTTGCGGTACCGGGCGATGAAGGGGACGGTGGATCCGGCGTCGAGCAAGTCAACCGCGGCCTTGACCTGCCAGGCCTTCACACCGAGCTCTTCGGCGATCAGTGCGTAGATGGCGGCGTCTGCCGACTGGGGCTGTGCTGACGGGCTTTGGGGAAGATGGGTCACCATGACATTTTGCCTTACGGGGTTCGCCGTGGCTAAAGACGGAGCGGAGTACCGCACACGGAAGCGCCACGGCCGGCGGGCCGTGACGCTTGATGGGTGCGAAAGTTGCGGTTAGCCCAGTTGCGCCATGGGGGTCTTGGCGGAGATGTGCTCCACCAATTCGCCTACGCGCTCCTCGGTGTAGTTGCGGGCGATGTCGCCCTGGCTGATGATGCCCACCAACTTGTGGTCGGTGATGACCGGAAGGCGCCGGATCTGGTGCTTTTCCATCAGGTCGATAGCTGCGTCGATGCTGGCGTCGGCATCGATCCAGATCGGCGTGCCCTGGGCGAGATCTGCCGCAGTGAGCCGGTCAGCATCCAGTCCCTCAGCAACGCACCTGACCACAATGTCGCGGTCAGTGATGAATCCTTTGAGTCTTCCATCGTTGCCGCAAATGGGCAGCGAACCGACGTCCAGATCGCGCATCAGGACAGCCGCGTCACGCAGCGACTGCTCTTCTTTGACGCACTGGGCATTGGTGGTCATGAATTCGCGCACAACACTCATGAGTCCTCCTTGATCGATTGGGTATCGACGCGGACCCCCGGCACCGACGCCGATGCTGTCAGCCTACGCTTGGGCCTTGGCTGTGGCCAGATGCCGTTTGATTCGCCGGGTTTCCCGCTGCTCGCGCCGGTCTTATTCGGCGATGTCCTCGGCCCACAGTTCCGGATTCCCTTCCTGGAACGTGCGCATCATGTCCACGCACCGCTGGTCATCGAGGACCACAACCTCTACGCCCCGGGACCGCAGCAGCTCGAATTCGCCGCCGAAGGTGCGGGCCTCCCCCACCACCACGCGCGGGATTTTGAACTGGATGATGGTGCCCGTGCACATGGCACACGGAGCGAGGGTCGTATAGAGGGTGGTGTCCCGGTAGCTCTTCTGCCGGCCGGCTGCGCGGAGGGCCGACATTTCCCCGTGGGCGATGGGATCGCCGTTCTGGACACGTTCGTTGTGCCCGCTCGCGATCACCAGCCCACCACGGGCGAGAGCTGCGCCGATGGGAATGCCGCCTTCGCGAAGGCTCTTTTGGGCTGCCTGGTACGCGGCTTCGAACGCGGGATCTTGGGCGGCTTGGGCGTCAGACTTGGTCATTCGGAGCCTGCTTTCGGGGAGGAGGGGATTTTCCGCTAGTTGTTCTATAACTTATATAATAAAGACGGAGGTGGGAGTCATGATCCTCAACGTAGACCTGGCCAGCGACGTGCCGATCTACCAGCAGCTGCGGGACCAAATCGTGGAGGCAATCGCCGACGGCGTGCTGGTCGAAGGCAGTTCGTTGCCGGCCACCAGGACCCTCGCTGCGGACTTCGGGATCAATTTCCACACCGTGAACAAAGCCTATGACCTGTTGCGCCAGCAGGGCCTGATCCAGCTCAACCGCAAGACCGGCGCGGTGGTGACCCCGGCGGTCGCGGACCCGCCGTTCGACGCGGAGTGGACGGCGAGGGCACGGACCCTGCTCGCCGAAGCCGTCGCCCGCGGACTTTCGGCCGAGGAAGTTCTCACGTCCTGCCGGTCGATACTCGATTCATTTGGAACCACGCAGCCAGAGGAAACACCATGACCGTCGCCATAGTCCTGAGCTCCGCGTTGGCGGCACTGGTGCTCGCCATCGCGCTGGTCCTGCCCGCGATCAACAGCCCGACGGTGCCTTTCGGGGTCCGGGTACCGGCCCGGCGTGCCGAGGACCCTACAGTGGTCAGGCAGACCCGCATCTATCGCTGGCGGGTTCTCCTGAGCGGTATCGTCGCCATCGGGGTCTGCCTTGCCATTTATGGCGTGACCGGCGAAACGTTGCTCTTGCCGCTGTCCGTGCTGGTGCTCGTCGGTGCCTGGTATGGCTGCTTCTTCCTTGCCAACCGCGAGATCCGGGCCGCGAAGGCCGCCGGAGGTTGGTATGAGGGAGCGCACCAAGTCATCGCGGTGGATACCGAACTGCGGACCGATCCACCACGGTTTCCCTGGCTCTGGCTGGCGCCGGGAGGACGACAAATACTGGCGGAGCGGCTTGTTCTACGTCAACCGCGAAGACCACGCGCTCATGGTTCCGCGGCGCTTCGGCCTGGGATGGACCCTCAACTTCGGCAATCCCAGGGCAGCCATGATCCTGGCCGGCGTGGTCGCGCTCATCGGCCTGGTGATCACCATCCGCTTCAGCGGCTGACCCCCACTGCCTTGGTCCCTTGCCGGGGCTGCCTTACTGTCGGACCGCACTGATAGCTTGGCATCATCAGCTCAACGGTCTGGGGGCACGGTGTTTTTTCTCGATTCAGAAGATGCAGGGCAAGCGCAGGACCTGGTGTTTTCCGCCAGCGACCTCGTCACGGCCTCCACCTGCGAGTACCAGTTGCTGCGCAAGTTGGACGAGAAGCTGGGCCTCTCGCAGAAGCCGGCCTTCGACGTCGACGAAATGCTGGAGCGCACCGCCGCGCTCGGCGACGTCCACGAGCACAGGGTGCTGGACCGTTTCGTGGCCGAGTTCGGCACCTGGGATCCGCTCACGCGCAAGGGCGTGTTCGACGTCGTTCCCGCCGAAGCGATGGACCGCGCCACCTTGCAAGCCAAGCATGCGGAATCGATCGAGGCTTTGCGATCGGGCGCGGATGTGGTCTTCCAAGCCGCGTTCTTCGACGGCCAGTTTCACGGACGGTCCGATTTCCTCGTCAAGCAGCCGGATGGCAGCTACACGGTGTACGACACCAAGCTCGCCCGCCACGCCAAGGTCACGGCCCTGCTGCAATTGGCTGCCTACGGCGATCAGCTGCTCAAGGCGGGAATCACACCGGCCCCGGATCTGACCCTTGTCCTCGGGGCTACGATTCAGCGGGAGTCTGCTGGATCGGACGGCCGGGGCGGCTTCGACTACGTGCACACCGACCACCGGCTCGCCGACGTCTTGCCGGTCTTCCGCGAACGCCGGGACCGCTTCCTCGCTTTGACGGACACGCACCGATCGCGGCTGGAGCCTATCGAATGGGGCGCGCCCGGAGTCACCGCATGCGGCCGCTGCGACTACTGCAAAGAACAAGTGCGCCTCCACCGGGACCTGCTGATGGTGGCGGGCATGAGAATCACGCGGCGCAAGAAGCTCATGGAAAACGGCATCTTCACCATTGATGCCCTCGCCCAGATGCCCGACGCCGCCGATTCCGCGACGCGGCGCCTGCAGGAACAGGCCCGACTACAGACCAGAACAGCCACCCCCGATGGCACCGTCACGTACACCGACAAGACCGGCGCAGCCAAGAGCATCAGCTATTCCGTTCTCGAGTCCAACTCCTTGGCCCGGCTCCCCCGGCCGGACGCGGGAGACATCTTCTTTGACTTCGAGGGAGACCCCCTGTGGCAGGACCCGGTAACGGGCCGCTGGGGACTGGAGTACTTGTTCGGGGTGATCGAAAATCCGGCCGAGCCGGGCGGAACTCCCGTGTTCAAGCCGTTCTGGGCACACTCCCGGGCTGAAGAACGGCAGGCGTTCATCGATTTCCTCGACTACGTGGAAGAACGCCGCATGAAGTATCCGGACATGCGGATCTACCACTACGCGGCCTATGAGAAAACAGCGCTGCGGAACCTGTCTGTCATCCATACCGTTGGCGAAGCCGCCGTGGACAACCTCCTCCGCGAAGGCGTGTTGGTTGACCTCTACGACACCGTGCGGCACAGCATCCGTATCTCCGAAGACTCCTACAGCATCAAGAAACTCGAGCCCCTGTACATGGGCGAACATTTGCGCTCGGGTGACGTGACCGACGCCGGGGCCTCCGTGGTTGCCTATGCCAACTACTGCACGGCCAGGGACGCGCACCGCGAAGAGGAAGCGGCAACGATCCTGGCGGGCATCTCCGACTACAACGAATATGACTGCCTCTCCACTCTGGAACTGCGGAATTGGCTGCTGGGCCTGGCAGCCGAACGCTCCATTGAACCCGGTTTTCCGGGTACCTCGGGACCCGGGCTACCCGCGGAGACCGAGCCGGACAAGTACCAGGCCGCGCCCGAGGAAACAGCCCTCCTCGAGTACCTTGCCGACTTGCCGGACGATGCCCTCCGCTCCGACAACAACAGGGCGGTGGCCTTGGTGGCGGCCGCAGTCGGCTTTCACCGGCGTGAGGACAAGCAATTCTGGTGGGGACACTTCGACCGCCTGGACCGGCCAGTCTCCGAATGGGAGGACACCAGGGACTGCTTCATCGTGGAGGGCGGCGACGTGCTGGAGGACTGGGCCAAGCCGACGCCCCGAAGCAACCCGGCACGGAAGGTAAGGCTGTTCGGCCACGCAGCCGATGGCTCCGGTTTCGCGCCCGGCAAGAAGTACTTCCGGATGTACGAGCCACCCGTGCCGGAGGCTTTCGACGGTAAGGCAGTCAGCGCCCTGGGCAGGTCGGGAATGTCCGGCACGGAGGTGACCGAGGTCGGCGATCCAGAGGGCCTCGATGACGGCGGCCTGCTTTCAGGTCCCGACGACGGCGCTTCGGATGCCGTGACCATTTCGGAGCGGCTGCCCAAGGGTGCCGAGGAATACTCCCAGCTTCCCATGGCCCTGACGCCCGATGCTCCGGTCAACACCGACGGGCAGAGGAAGGCCTTGAGCGAACTGGCCATCAGGGTGCGTTCCAGTCTGCCGTCGTGGCCCAAGGATCCGGCGCTGGACCTGTTGCGCCGCGTCCCACCGAGGCTGGCCACGCTTGCGGAACTGCCCGCCGTCGGGCCTGGCGACGATGCATATGTGGACGCCATCACCGCCGCCGTGTCGGATCTTGACCAGTCATATCTCGCTGTCCAAGGCCCGCCGGGAACGGGCAAAACCTACGTTGGTTCGCATGTTGTCGAGCGCCTGGTGCGTGCGGGCTGGAAGGTAGGGGTTGTTGCGCAGTCCCATGCCGTCGTCGAGAACATGCTGCACGCCGCAGTGAAGGCCGGGGTGGATCCTTCGCTCATCGCCAAGGAAATGAAGCATGACGACCCCGTTCCCTGGGACCAGCAGGCCAAGGACGACATTGAGCGGCTGCTTGGATCGCGGGGAGGCTGCTTGGTAGGCGGCACGGCATGGACCATGACGGGCCGCACCGTTCCTCCGGGATCCCTGGACTTGCTGGTGATCGACGAAGCCGGTCAGTTCTCGCTCGCCAACACCCTCGCCGTGAGCCGGGCAACGAAGCGGCTCCTGCTCCTTGGCGACCCCCAGCAACTTCCCCAGGTCACCCAGGGCAAGCACCCGGAACCCGTCGATGAATCCGCTCTCGGCTGGCTGGCCCACGGCGCGCACACGCTGCCCGCAAAGCTCGGCTACTTCCTGGCGACGTCGTGGCGCATGCACCCGGATTTGTGCGCCGCGGTATCGGAACTGTCCTACGATGGTCGGCTGCATTCAGCACCGGCTGCTTCCAAGCGGCGGCTCTCCGGAGCTCGGGCCGGCGTCGAATGCGTCTACGTCCCGCACGGCGGCAACTCCACCCAGTCTCCCGAGGAAGCCGCGGAGGTAGTCCGGCAAGTCAGGGCGCACCTCGGGCTGGCTTGGCTGGACCCCCGGGAATCAACCGAGGAGCAGCCGCTGGCCGAAAAGGACATCCTCGTGGTGGCTGCCTACAACGCCCAGGTCCAGCTCATTCAGCACGAACTAAGGGCAGCCGGACTTCGCGGTGTGCGGGTGGGGACCGTGGACAAGTTCCAGGGGCAGGAAGCTCCCGTGGTGATTGTGTCCATGGCTGCGTCCGCAGCCGCCGAGGTGCCGCGCGGCATGGAGTTCCTGCTCTCGCGCAACCGGATCAATGTGGCGGTGTCGCGCGGTCAGTGGCGCGCCGTCGTCGTTCGCTCACCGGAGCTGACAAACTACCTGCCGACCCGGCCGGAAGGGCTGGAGCAGCTGGGCGGCTTTGTGGGCCTGTGCCAGCGTGGAGACCCAACTGACTGGCAGTAGTTGTCGTTTTGAGGGCTGAAAACGACAACTACTGCGAGTTAGTTGGGCAATCCCAGGGCCTCGGGCAAGCCCAGCGCCTCGTCCAGCCGCAGCGCCTCATCCAGTACCGCCCCGAAGTTCGCGGCGTCGTGGGCGAAGCGGCCTAGGAAGAGGCCTGACACGCCCCGCAGTTCGGGCAGGAGACCCGGTTTGGCCGAGCCACCGTAAATGATCGGCAGCCCGGCGAGGCCAAGTTCGGCGAGCAAGTCCCGGAGATGGGCGACGACATCGGACACGTAGGCTGCGCCGGCTGGCTCGGCAGCGCCGATGGCCCACACCGGTTCGTACGCAATAACCAGGCGGGCGGCGGTCGCCCAGTCGTCCCGGACGGCGGCAGAGATCTGCCGGAACACGAACGACGCCGACACCGCCGGATCGGCGACGGCCTCCTCGCCGACACACAGCAGCGGGGTCAACCCTGCCTCCACGGCGGCCCGGACCTTCAACGCGACCACGGCGTCGTCCTCGGCGAAGTGCCGGCGTCGTTCAGCGTGTCCGATCTCCACGAGCCGCACACCGAGCTCCGCCAGCAACGACGGTGACACTTCCCCCGTCCATGGACCCTCGGCCCAGCCGCAGTTCTGCGCACCCAGGTGGACAGGAGAGCCGTCCAGAATCCGGGCCGCCTCAGGCAACATGGGGAACGACGGGATCACAAACGGGACCACCCGCCCGGCCACGAGGGCCGGACGGGCGTCCACTTCGCTTCGGAGTTGCTCCAGCCAAGACATGCTGTGCCGGTACCCCATGTACATCTTGGTGCTGACCCCGATGTACAACGGGCTACTTGTCCAGGAGATCGTCGGCCTTGTTCCTAAACGCCCGGGTGCCATACATCATGGCGGCCGCCAGGAAGGGCAGGATGCCGAGCGCATAGACCCCGGCGGATCCGGTGGGGTCCGCCGTGGCGCTGTTGACCGCGGTCCGAAGGATCGGGGCCACGAAGCCGCCCAGGTTGCCCAGCGAGTTGATCAGGCCGATGCCCGCCGCGGCTGCCGAACCCGCAAGGAACGCCGTAGGGTAGGCCCAGACCACCGGCCCGACGGCGAGGAAGCTACAGACCGCGAGGGTGATGAAGATCAGTCCGAGGACCGGCTGGTGGTTGGTGCCGGCCCATGCCGAACCGAGGATGCACACACCGGTGGAAACGAACAGCACCGTGCCGAACATGCGGCGCTTGGCTACGGTGTTGGCGGCCCGGCCAATCAGGTAGCAGGAGAAGATGCCAAAGAACCACGGCACCGCGATCAGGAGCCCGACGGCGAGGCCCACCTTCTGGCCTGTCAGCGAGGACACCTGCTGCGGGAGGAAGAAGGTCACGCCGTAGACGGCGATCTGCAGGCAGAAGTAGATGAGGGTGAAGTACCAGACGCGGCCGTTGCGCATCGCAGCGAAGACTCCCCGCGGCCCGGTTTCATCCTTGACCGTGTCTTCCTGCGTCATGATCTCCTTGAGCGCGAACTTCTCGTCGACGTTGAGGAACTTGGCCTTCTCCGGCCCGTTGATCAGGAAGAAGAACGCCGCAACGCCGGCGAGTACCGCCAGGATGCCCTCGGTGAAGAACATGACCTGCCAGCCACGGACGCCAGGAAGCTGGTCGCCGATGTTGATGAGCCAGCCGGAGAGCGGGTTGCCGATCATCTGGGAGAACGGCTGGGCGAGGTAGAAGATCGCGAACATCTGCACGCGCACCTTGTTCGGGAACCACTCGGCCAAGTACATGATGACGCCGGGGAACAGGCCCGCCTCCGTCACGCCGAGCAGGAACCGCAGGATCACGAAGGACGTCTCACCCTGCACGAACGCAAAGCAGGCAGAGACGATGCCCCACGTGATCGCGATGCGTGCGAGCCAGACCTTCGCGCCGACCTTCTTGAGCAGCAGGTTGCTGGGGATTTCAAAGATCGCGTAACCGATGAAGAAAATACCGGCACCGAGCGCGAACGCCCCGGCCGAGACGCCTTTGTCGGCGCCGAGTGCAGCTTCGGCGAATCCGACGTTGGTGCGGTCGAGGAAGGAAACCACATAGAGGATGACCAGCATCGGCATGAGCCGGAAGGCAGCCTTGCGGATCGCCGATTTCAGGACCGGCGAATCCAGCATCTCCTTCGTGGACGTTGTTACAGCGGACATCGAAACTCCTCGTTGAGTAATCAGTGTTGAGAAATCAGTGTTGAGTAGTCAGGGTTTGGGCAACGGTGGTGGAGCCGCGCTTTAGTGCATGTACAAACCGCCGTCGACATTCAGCGTCTGGCCCGAGATGTAGCCGGAGTCTTCGCTGATGAGGAAGGCGATGGCGGCGGCGATGTCCCGCGTGGAGCCCACGCGGTTCACCACGAGGTCCTTGGTGAGTTCGTCCTTGCGTTCCTCGCTGAGGGTGCCGCCCATGATGTCGGTGTCGATGGGGCCGGGAGAGATGGCGTTGACGGTGATGTCGTATTCCCCCAGTTCGCGCGCTGTGGCGCGGGTCAAACCGATGACGCCGGCCTTGGCCACCGAATACGGGGTCTTGGAGAACGTCCCGCCGCCGCGCTGGGCGGAAACAGAGGAGATGTTCACGATGCGTCCGATCCGGTTCCTGACCATGGATTCGGCCACGCGGCGGGTGGCGAAGTGGACGCCGTTGAGGTTGATGTTCAGGACGCGGTCCCATTCAGCGGGCTCGAGTTCCAGGTACGGAACCGGTGAGCTGACGCCGGCAACGTTGGCCAGTGCGACGATCTGCGGCAACTCGGCCTCGAGGGTGTCGATCGCCGACCGTACCTCGGCTTCGGAAGCCACGTTGGCGCCGACGCCGTAGGCCTGGACTCCATATTCGGCGGCGATTTCCTTGGCGGTGCTCTTGCAGAGGGCGTCGTCGAGGTCGATGATGCCGATATTCCAGCCCTGTGCTGCGAGGTAGTTGACGGTGGCCCGGCCGATGCCGCGCTCGGAGACAGCGCCGGTGACGATTGCGGTGCGTTCTGCGGGGAAGGTGCTCATGGGTATTCTCCTGTGAATGTGGGCTAGTTGATCGGTGCCGGGCCAAGCTCATCAAGGAGCTTCTGCATGGCCACGTAGGCCTTGTTCCGGTAAGCGATGAGTTCGGGCGTGCGTTCCGCCGGGACGTTGAGGAAGCCCGCGCCGGTCTTGGTGCCCAGCTTCCCCGCCTCCACGAGGTCGCTCAGGATCTTCGGGGTCGCGAAGCGTTCCGGGAATCCGGTCTGCAGGGATTTGTAGCAGAAGTTGTAGACGTCCAGTCCGGCCATGTCCGCGATCGCGAATGGGCCAAAGAACGGCAAGCGGAAGCCGAACGTCGTACGGACCAGGGTGTCGACGTCGTCCGCTGTTGCGATCCCCTGCTCCACCAACTGGGCGGCCTCGTGGAAAAGCGCGTACTGAAGCCGGTTGAGCACGAAACCGGTGACGTCCTTGACGACGGCGGTTTGCTTGCCGGCCGCGTGGACCAGTTCGCGGGCCGCAGCCACGGTCTCCGGCGTGGTGCCGGCGTGGGGGATGATCTCGACGCCGGGGATGAACGGCGACGGGTTGGAGAAGTGCACTCCCAGGAATCGCTCGGGGCCGACAACGGCCTCGGCGAGATCGGCGATGGAAATGGTAGAGGTGTTGGAGCCGATCAGCGCGTCGGGACGGGCGGCCGCGCTGATGCGGGCCAGGGTCTGGTGCTTGATGTCGAGGACCTCGGGGACGGCTTCTTCGATGAAGTCGGCGTCCGCCACCGCCTCTTCGATGTCCTTGGCGGCCCACAGATTGGCTTTCAGGATTGCCGTGGAACCTTCCGGAAAGAGACCTGCGGCCACGAATTCGTCCGACTCCACCAGCAGGCGGTCGTAGTTCTTCTGCGCGATTTCGGCGGACACATCCGCCAACGCCACGCGCGCTCCCCCGAGGGCCAGGACCTGCGCGATCCCGCCGCCCATGTAACCGGAGCCGACGACGGCGATCTTCCGGGCCGCGCTTCCGTCGCCTGTGGCGCTGCTTGCTGATTCAGTCATGTCACACTGCCTTTGTGTAATCGGGCTCGTAGGAGCAAATGGCGTCCACCTTGGCGGCGGAAGATGATGTTTCGTCGAAGTGGTGGCCCAGCCATTCGCCCACCAGTTTCTTGGCCAGTTCCAAGCCAATCACCCGCTGTCCCAAGGTCAGGATCTGGGCGTTGTTGCTGAGGACCGAGCGTTCCACGGAGTAGCTGTCGTGCGCGGTGACGGCCCGGATTCCGGGAACCTTGTTGGCCGCGATGGCCACGCCCAGGCCCGTGCCGCAGATCAGGAGGGCGCGATCTGCCTCGCCCTCGGCAACTTTGCGCGCTGCATCCACGGCAACGTGCGGGTAGGCCGTGGAGTCGTTGGCGCCTACGCCCACGTCGGTGACCGACGCCACCCGGGGATCGGCCTCAAGCAGCGCCATGAGTGCCTGCTTGTATTCGACGCCCGCTTCGTCATTGCCGACGATGATCCGCCAGCCCTCTGATGTGCTCATGCTTGAACTCCGTTTCCTGCCGGGGACGCCAGCTGCGCGTCGATATGTTGTGAGATCCTCGCCGTGATCAGCCCGAAGGAGACCGCTCCGGGATCGGGGTGGCCCAGGCTCTTCTCCGCGAGCGGACGGGCCCTGCCCTTGAGCGGACGCAACCGCGCCGTGTCAGCTGCCGCGGACTCGGCCGCCGCAGCAGCAGCCGCGAGGGCCCGGTCAACCGGGGCTCCGGCGTCGAACTCTGTGAGGAACGCATCCCGGAACGGCAGCAGCGCGTCCACCATGGTCTTGTCGCCGGGCTCGGCCTTGCCGAGTTCCGTGATCGCGTCCACAAAGCCAGTGACAGCGGCCGCGGCATCCTCGCCCGAGTAGCCTGCTTTGTTGCCGAGCGCCTGTCCGGCCGCAATGATCGCCGAGCCCCACAGCGCGCCCGAGGTACCGCCGGCGCGTTCGCTCCAGGCCTCCCCCGCCGCCGTCAGGACCCGACCCACAGAGGCTCCGCTTGCCGCCTCTGCTGCGCTGAATGCCGCTTCAACGCCGCGTCGCATACCGATGCCGTGGTCGCCGTCGCCGGCAATCGCGTCCAGCTTGCCGAGCTCTTCTTCATGTTCGACGACGACGTCCCGCACCTGGGCGAGCACGTCTACGGCCTGCCGGCCGAGTTCGGCAGCGGCCGCGGTGGGCTGCTCGACGTCGGACTCGTCCACCGCGGTGACGCTCGCCAAGTTGCGGGGCGGGCGGGGCGCGAGGTTGCCCTTGCCGAACGCCGGAGTGTCCGCGGGTGCTGCCCAATACTGTTCGAGCTCCTCGTCCAGCCAGAGCAGCGTGAGTGAAAGACCGGACATGTCCAGGCTTGTCACGAGCTCGCCGCACTCGGGTTCGACTACCGTGAGGCCAGCCTTGCCGAGGAGCTTTTCGATCTTGCCGAAGAGCAGGAAGAGTTCGTCGTACTTGACCGTGCCGAGGCCGTTGACAAGAGCCACCACGCGGTCTCCGGCGTCGTCCGGTTTGTCGTTGAGGAGCTTGGAGACGAGCAGTTCGGCGAGCTCGGAAGCGGTGGGCATTTTGTGCTCGGAAATGCCCGGTTCGCCGTGGATGCCCAGGCCGAGGGACATCTGGCCGGCCGGAACGTGGAACAGCGGATCCGAGGCGCCTGGGAGTGTACAACCGTCGAAGGCCACCCCGAGCGAACGCGTGCGGTAGTTCGTTTTGATGGCCAAGCGCTCGACGGCGTCCAGGTCCAGTCCCGCTTCGGCCGCGGCCCCGGCGATCTTGAAGACCGTGAGGTCGCCCGCGATCCCGCGCCGCTTTTCGATCTGGTCCAGCGGCGCGCTGGCGATGTCGTCGGTAACAGTCACGGTGCGGGTTTCGATGCCTTCGGCGTTGAGCCGCAACTGGGCCTGGCCGAAGTGCAGCACGTCGCCGGCGTAGTTGCCGTAGCTGAGCAGGACTCCGCCGCCCGCGTTGGCTGCTTTGGCCACGCGATACACCTGGCCGGCCGCCGGGGAAGCGAACATGTTGCCGCACGCCGAGGCAGTTGCCAGGCCCGGTCCCACCAGTCCGGCGAAAGCAGGGTAGTGTCCCGAGCCGCCGCCCACCACAAGGGCAACTTGTCCGGCGGGGACTTCGGTGGAACGGACCACTCCGCCGTCCACCCGGGCAACATAGCCGCGGTTGGCGGCGACGAATCCGTCGAGGGCATCGTCCGCGAAGTCTGCGGGGTTGTCGAAAATCCTTGTCATGATCCTAGACACCAGCCAGCTGGGAGGTTGCTGGCTGGGTGGAGCCGGTCCGGCCGGAAGGCTGCTGCCGGCCCTGGGCTACCTGGCTCTGGCCGAGGACGTAGTTCTCTGTCTTCGGAAGAACCTGCCGCCGGAGGTATTCCTGGTTGCTCGCCGTGACGCTGAGCCCGTCGCCGCCGTAGTGCTCGGTGCACAAGATGCCCTGGAAGCCTACCGACAGCGCGAGTTTGAAAGCCTCGCGGTAGTTGATCAGGCCGCTCTCCATCGGCGCAGGCATGGTGATGTAGCTGTCCCGGGCCACGTCTTCGTCGCGGATGTAGTTCTTCATGTGCCAGTAGTTGGAGTACGGCAGGGTCTTGGCCACCATCTCGCGCCAGTCCTCGATGGGACGGTGGAGGCGGATGAGGTTGCCAAGGTCCGGGTTGAGGCCAACGTTGTCCAGCCCGATGTCCTGGACCAGCCGGACCGAGGAATCGGCGGTGCCGAGGTAGGTGTCCTCATACATTTCCAGGGAGAGGAGGATGCCGGCTTCCGCGGCGTGCTCACCGAGTTCCCGCAAGCGGGCGACCGCCTTGCCCCAGGCTTCCTTGTCCCCCGCCGGATCCTTGTAGCCTTCCACCGTCCAGAACCACAGCTGCTTTTGCTGCTCGGCGGTGATGGCCTGGTGGAGTCCGAAGGAGACAACCTCGCAGCCGAGTTCGGCTGCGGCATCGATGGTCCGGTGGCTGTACGCCAGGTTCTCGGCCCAGTCGCCGGTGTGGATGATGCTGCGGCGGATAGCCGAGATGACCGGGATGCCAATGCCAACGTGCTCCGCGGTCTGCTTGAACTCGGCGAGGCGTTCCTTGCTGAGGTCGCCCGGGCGGACCCAGCTGTCCGTGAGGTCTGCGTTGGCAAACCCTGCGTCCTTGACTTCCTGCAGGACCTCGGCCCAAGCGGAAGCGTCGGCGTCGTTGATGTGCTGTCCTGTGGCGTCGGTGCCGGGGAACTGGAGCAAGGCCGCAGTGATGGGCCAGGTTTCGGCGGTGTAAGCCATAGTTTTCACTCCTTCGTGGAATCCTGTTTCCTATAGGATTTACTATTCAGGCAAGGCTGTCAACATATTTATTCGGACTTCCGTGGGCTGGCCCCGCCTCTTCGCACCCTAGCTCCGCGTCATCAAAGATCCTATATGTCTTACATATGTTTGTGAAGTGGGTCACCGGAACGCCGCGTTCGCCGCGCACGCAGAAGGCCCGCCGTTAGGCGGGCCTTCGGGGTCTGGCGGCGTCGAGTCGCCGTCCTGGATCGCCGTCGGACTCGGCTTGGGCGGCGGGAGATCAGTCAGCGGGTGCGTCGGCGATGGCCCGGGCGCGGACCTTGTGCACGTGGTCGGCCATGGCGGCCGCGGCCTGTTCCGGGTCACCGCTCGCCAGCGCGTCGAGCACTGCTTGGTGTTCCGCAATGGCCTGGTCTGCGTCGGTGATGCCCACTCCCCCGAACAGCCGGAACCGCTGGACCTGGCCACCCAGCGCGGCGTAGGCAGCAAGCATGAATTGGTTGCCGGACTGCTCGGCGATCAGCTTATGGAAGCGCTCATCGGCGTCGAGATAGTCCCGGAATTCCACGAAAGACGGGCCTCGAGGAGCAGTCTCCAGGTCCTTCACAGCCTCCCGCAAATCCGCCAAACCCTCCGGGGTAATCCGGCTGCACGCCAAGCGCGCATTCACCGGCTCAATCGCGAGCCGGGCCTCCATGAGTTCGGCAAAATCCTCGCGCGTGAAAACCGGGGCCACCCTGTACCCCTTGAGGGCAACCCGGCGGACCATGCCTGTGTGCTCCAGCCGCGCCAGTGCCTCGCGCACCGGCGTAGGCGAAACGTCCAATTCCCGCGCCGTCCCGTCGATGCTGACCGCGGCTCCCGGTTCGAGCCGGCCGTCCATGAGCCACGCGAGAAGTTCCTCATACACGTGGTCGGCGAGAACCTGGCGGCTGACGGGCCGGCCGGGGGCGCGGTCCCGGGAGGAAGCGAGTTTCATAGACAAATCCTATAGGAATGGTCTCTTTGTGGCGGCTTCGGACGCCCTATGCGGACTCTGAAGCCTCGCGCGCACGGTTAAACCCCGACGGCGGCACCTTTCGCAGGTGCCGCCGTCGGGGTTTCGGGGGTTCTAGTTGGCGTAGAACGGGTAGTCGGTGTACCCCTTGGCGCCTTCGCCGTAGAACGTGGACGGATCCGGTTCGTTGAGCGGGAGGCCTTCACGCCACCTGCGCGCAAGGTCCGGGTTGGCGATGGCCGGGCGTCCGACCACGACGGCGTCGGCATGGCCGTCGGCCACGAGCGCCAGAGCTTCATCCCGGGTGGTCACTACACCGAAGCCGGTGTTGACGAGGAAGGTGCCGTTGAAGCGCTCGCGCAGGTCCTGGACGAGCTCACCCTTGGGATCATGGTGGAGGATGCTGAGGTACGCGAGGTTGAGCGAGGCGATGGTGTCCACCAGGACTTCATAGGTGGCGCGGACATCCGTGGGGTCGGTCTCGGCGATTCCCTGGACCGAGTGCTCAGGGGAAATCCGGATGCCGACCCGGTTGGCGCCCAAGGCTTCTACCACCGCGTTGACGGTCTCGATCACAAAGCGTGCACGGTTTTCCGGCGAACCGCCGTAGCTGTCAGTGCGGACGTTGGTGTTGGGTGCCAGGAATTCGTGCAGCAGGTAGCCATTCGCCGAGTGGAGTTCGACGCCGTCGAATCCTGCCTCGACGGCGTTCCGGGAAGCTGTGACGATTTCCTGGATCACCGAGGGGAGTTCATCGGTACTCAGTTCGCGGGGCACCGGATAGGGCTTCTTGCCGTTCGGAGTGCGGACTTCGCCGTCGATGGCCACGGCACTGGGTGCCACGATCTCGTGACCGCCGGCGATGTCCGAGTGGGAAACGCGGCCACCGTGCATGACTTGGGCGAAAATCCGGCCACCCTCGGCATGGACGGCGTCCGTTACCTTCTTCCAGCCCGCGATCTGTTCCTCGGTGACGAGGCCGGGCTGTCCCGGGTAGGACTGCCCTGCCGGCGTCGGGTAGGTGCCCTCGCTGACGATCAGCCCGAGGGAAGCACGCTGCCGATAGTGCTCCGCGACCAGCGGACCGGGAACGCCTTCGATGCCCGAACGGAGGCGGGTCAGCGGCGCCATGACCAAGCGGTTGGGAATTTCAATCTCGCCGAGAGTCAAAGGGGAAAACAACATGGGCAGTGCCTTTCAAACGGGAACAGGTCCACTGGGGGCAACTGCCGCGCGCCTGCAACTATTCCTGTTGAGACGCGGATCACACGCCCTTAGGGAACGCCCGGGCAGCCTTCGCCCCGCGGATTCACGATGCAGTTGTCGGCGTAGTTGCGCGTGATCGACCTCCAGACGCTCACCTTCTGGGACGGCGACGCAAATTGTCCTGTGCCGGGAATCGGCATGTCCGGACCGCCGTTCACGGAGTAGGTGCCGCGGAAGGTGGTGGTCAGGGAGATCTGAAAGTCACCGGTCTGTTGATACACGTGGCTTGTTCTGGTCTTTTGGCCCCATTCGGACTCCGGAAGCGGCCCGCCAGCAAACGGTGTCGGCCCGAGGCTGCTGCCGTCCCCGTAGGCATAGGTGTACTCCATGGGGGTTGCGACTATGTGGACTCGCTGGCCGAGGATCGTGACATCGAATTGCTGCTCAACGGCGTCCGCGAAGATGTTTGTTTCAGCGCCCTTGAGCGTGTGCGGGCTTGGTTGAGCGGTAAGGCTAGCCGGTTTGATGGGAAGGTTGCGGAAGTCGCTCTCGATTCTCGCTGCAATCCTCTCCAAGACATCTTCGGGCTTTTCGTCGTACAGGCACGACGGACCGTTGTTACCCGATTTCCAGTCGACCCACGTGGGATTTGAAAGCGCTCTGGGCGCTACCTTCCAGATGACGGGCGTTCCGGACTTCCCACCGGGCTCGCGGGGCGGGCACTGCACTTGACCGGGAAGGCACTTCTTGTCCAAGGCATTCTCGTCAACCTGGCATTGGAGCTCTGCCTTGTATTGGTTGGGGTCGTCGCTGACAAAGTTTGGCGGGGCGAGCATGAATTCGCCGGTCTGGGGGTCACGGATCCACCTAACCAGGACCTCGATTCCTCTTTTTTGAAATCCCGCAGATACAGGATCGTCCTGTGTGGCGGCCGCGCGTTCGATCGGGGCGACCAAACTGACCACAAGTACCAAAACCGGAACTGCCCAATATCTCGGTTTCATTGTGTTCTACTGGATCAGTCCGAGGTCTGAGACTTTCCAAGCGTCTGATTCGAAAACTGCAATCATGACTGTTGCCGAGTTAGATGGAGGCGTTGGAGGCTGGCTAATGCTTCCATCGGCTTCGAAGTAGTCGATTTGGTCCTGGATAGTTTGAATCTCCACCTGCTGAGAAGGTGCATCCGGTTTGTATAGCGCCCTAATTGATGGTGTCGTCATCTTGCCGCCGACAAGCCATCGTCCTTTGGAGTATCCGGAATCTAGCCCTTTTTTGAGACTTGCACGGAAGACGCATTGAGAAGCGGTCTTCGGCGACCAGTGTTCAGTGTCCCCAGTCTCATAGGCATATGAAAGCGCCTGGAACCAGTACCTCGCAAACGCCTCCACGCCTTCCTTCGTGTTCGCCTTCGCGGCCTCCGGCAACACGGGAACCGGGACGTTCTCAGCTTTCCCCTTGGCGTCCGCGGGTTTGTAAACAGCCGTCGAGGTCGGAGAGGGAGCACCAGTGACGCTGGCTGAAGCTGAAGCAGAATCTGTAGGCGACGCAGACTGCGGCTGGGTAGTGTTCCCGCACGCAGTCAGCGTCAACGCCGTGCCAAGGCTGACAATCATGAAAAAGCGAGCAGAAACCGAGGTGCGTGGAGTCATGGTTTGCTATCCCCAAATAGTTTTCAAGACTAAACGTTTCCAAAAAGGGTAGCTTAATTGCCCGTCGTGGCGGGAAAGTTATCCACAGGCTCCGGTTCATTACACACGATCGCTTCACCAGCGCGGCCCACCACAGGCCCACCACAACAAACACAAACCAAAGGCCCCGACGACGGGACCGCGGCCAGGCCGCCCATCCGTCGTCGAGGCCTATGGGACCTTGAGCACCCGCCTACTTTTGGGCCGGCAGGACCAACCCGCCCGACTTATCCGTCGACAAAGCGAGCGAAGAGATGAACTGCGGCTCGCCGTCGGGCCCGTCCTGGGCCGAGCGGACCATATCCGGGCGCTCGAACTCCAGTCCGGTCACGTGGCACAGCAGCTTGGCGTCGCTCGGGTTGCCGTCGGCGTCGAACATCGGCAGATCGATTCCGTCGTCGGAGCGGCGTAGGTAGTACTTCCCGCGGGTCAACACGGCCAGCGCTGGCGGCAGCACAAGCGCCAGCCCAACGGCGAAGATCGGCGAATATGGCTGCACAGCTGAACCGAAAGCGCCGAAGAACACCGCAATCGAGACAACGGCCGAAACCAACATCGAGATAAAGCCCACCGGGTTGACGGCGTAAAGCATGCCTCGGCGGAATTCGGGAACCTTGGGCGAAATCTTGAGCAAATACTTGTTGATGGCAATATCGGACGCAACGGTAACCACCCATGCCATGGCGCAATTCGCGTAGAACCCAAGGATGGTGTTCAGGAACTCGAACATGTTCGCTTCCATCAGCACCAGCGCAATCACCAGGTTCACCACCACGAACACCATGCGCCCCGGGTAACTCTTGGTGATACGCGTGAAGCTGTTGGTCCACGCGAGCGAGCCGGAGTAGGCATTGGTCACGTTGATCTTGATTTGCGAAATGACCACAAGCACCACGGCCAAGGTCATCGCCAGCCAAGCCGGCATCATTTCCTGGTACACGCCAAGGAATTGATGCACCGGCTCGTTGGCATGCGCGGAGGCGGCTGGATCCAGGGTCGCAATCAGGTAGATGGCAATGAACATGCCCACGATCTGCTTGATCGCGCCGAAAATCACCCAGCCCGGCCCCGCCAGGATCACGGCACGCCACCAAGCACCACGGTTCTCGGCGGTCTTGGGAGGCATGAAACGCAAATAGTCAATCTGCTCCGCGATCTGCGCCATGAGCGACAGGCAGACACCCGCGGCCAGCATCACGGAGGCCAGGTTGGTGCCTTCAGCGCCGGATTTGCCCGTGAACGCGAAGAATTCCCCGATGCTGTCCGGGTGCGAAATCACCAAATACCCCACGGGAACCACCATGAGCAGGAGCCACAAAGGAGTGGTCCACACCTGCAACTTGGACAAGGCCTTCATCCCGTAAATCACCAAGGGAATCACAATAAGCGTGGACGCCGCATAACCGAGCCACTGCGGGATGCCCAGCCCAAGTTCCAGGCCTTGAGCCATGATGGAACCCTCAAGCGCGAAGAAGATGAACGTGAACGTCGCGAAAATGACGTTGGTGACCACCGAGCCGTAATAGCCGAATCCGGAACCCCGCGTGATGAGGTCAAGATCAATGTTGTACCGGGCCGCGTAGTAGGCCAAGGGAAATCCGGTGGCGAAAATGACCACGGCCGCCACGACGATTCCGAAAATAGCGTTCACGGTGCCGTACGAAATACCGATGTTCGCACCGATCGAGAAATCAGCCAAATACGCGATTCCACCGAGCGCACTCGTCGCCACCACACCCGCACCCCATTTGCGGTAGGACCGTGGCGCGAACCTGAGGGTGTAGTCCTCCAGGCTCTCCTTCGCTGCGCTCATCGCATCGGCATTACCAGCCGTGCGGCTCCCTGCGCCTAGCGCCTCCGAAGGTTCGACGACGGCGACCCCCACCGGGGAGCCACCCGCCGTCAGGGGTTCAAGCACTTGCGTTGTCTTCGAATCGTCAGTCATCCCCGCAACTTTCCTCGTCTCGACATCTTTCCCCGATGAACATGGGCTCGACGCTATCGGCGGGATGGAACCACGGAGTCACCACGATGTTTCCGCGCTGTAACTTATCCAGCGAGTTGGACGCCAAGATTGCGGCTCCGGGTTTGTGGACGTCCAACAAAATCGCGGTCCCGCAGGCCCACTACCGTCGTGAAGGAACGCACCATCCCCTGCAAGTAACGGCCGAGGAGCATCATGACCACCCAGCCAAACCCAAGGCGTACGTCCACCTATCCGATTCTGGAAACAGCCCGCGAGCAAGTCCTCGCGAAAGGCGAAGGACTCAGCGAAGCCCAACTGCTCGAGATCCTCGAGCTCCCGGACGA
The DNA here is from genome assembly GCF_056398685.1 of Arthrobacter sp. 01T428. Lineage (NCBI taxonomy): Bacteria > Bacillati > Actinomycetota > Actinomycetes > Micrococcales > Micrococcaceae > Arthrobacter > Arthrobacter sp. 01T428. The sequence goes on from NZ_JBFTPW010000016.1 coordinate 29,457, forward strand.
GGCCATTCCCGAAGCCCTGCAGCTTGCCCACGAAGTCCGCCTGGAGCACTGCGGCGAGGACGTCGAAGTGGAGGGAATCATCTCCATCAAGACCGGAGGATGCCCTGAGGACTGCCATTTCTGCAGCCAGTCGGGATTGTTCGACAGTCCGGTCCGGGGCGTCTGGCTCGACATCCCCGAGCTCGTCAAGGCCGCCAAGGAAACCGCCGCCACCGGGGCCACCGAGTTCTGCATCGTCGCAGCCGTCCGAGGGCCGGACATCAAGCTCATGAACCAGATCAAGTTCGCGATCGACCGCATCAACGCAGAAGTGGACATCAACATCGCGTGCTCGCTGGGCATGCTCACCCAGCGCCAAGTGGACCAACTCGCCGAATGGGGCGTCCACCGCTACAACCACAACCTCGAAACCGCGCGCAGCTACTTCCCCGAAGTCGTCACCACGCACTCCTACGAGGAACGCCTCGACACTTGCAACATGGTCAAGGCGGCCGGCATGGAACTGTGCTGCGGTGCCCTGATCGGCATGGGCGAAACCACCGCCCAGCGCGCCGAACTCGCCAGCCAGCTCGCGGCCCTCGAACCCCACGAAGTCCCGCTGAACTTCCTCAATCCGCGCCCGGGAACGCCCCTCGAAAACCAAGGAATCATGGACGGCAAGGACGCCCTCCGCGCAATCGCCGCGTTCCGCCTCGCCATGCCGCGGACCGTACTGCGTTACGCCGGCGGACGGGAACTGACCCTGGGCGACCTCGGAACGCGCGAAGGCCTCATGGGCGGCATCAACGCCGTGATCGTCGGCAACTACCTCACCACACTCGGCCGACCCGCCGACGCCGACCTCAACCTCCTCGTGGAGCTGAACATGCCCATCAAGGAACTCCAGAAGTCGCTGTGAGCACTGTTGAGACGGCATGCTTCTGCGGGCACTGCGGCGGACCCGCCACGCAAGCCGGACCCGCCATGCAGAGCGACCCGGTACCCCAAGGTGAGCGCCCGACGTCGGACGCCCACCTGGGCTGCCAGCAGCGCCTCGCGATGGAGCCTCCCCGCTATTGCGCTGTCTGCCGGCGCCGCATGAAAGTCCAGGTCACGCCGCTCGGCTGGACCGCTGAATGCTCGCGCCACGGCCGGGTTACGCCATGAGCGTCATCCAGCGTGACCGGGCAAGCCTGTGGCATCCCTACGCTCCGGCGTCGGGGACGCTGCCGTTGTGGGAAGTCGAAGACGCCGACGGCGTGACGCTGCGGCTCCGCGACGAAACCGGCCAACGCCACGAGGTGCTCGATGCCATGTCCTCCTGGTGGTCGGTCATCCACGGGTACCGGAATTCCGTCCTGGATGGCGCGGCGAAGCGCCAACTAGCTACGTTCAGCCATGTGATGTTCGGTGGCCTCACCCATGAACCCGCCGTCGAATTGGCCGAACGGCTGGTCGCCATGGCCCCTTCCGCGGCGGATCGGCCGAGGTTGGAGCGGGTTTTCCTGGCGGATTCTGGATCGGTGTCCGTGGAGGTGGCGCTCAAGCTCGCGGTACAGTTCCAGACTGCGTCGGGGTTCCCCAAGAGGCAACGCTTCCTCAGCATCCGCGGCGGTTACCATGGCGACACCTTCGCGGCGATGGGGGTCTGCGACCCCGTCGACGGCATGCACTCGGCCTTCCCCGGGCTGCTCGGAGCCAATGTGTTCGCCGCGAGGCCACCCGCCGCGGGCGCGCCGCCCGAGGAAATCGCGGAATGGCAGGCGTGCACCGAAGCCCTCGCCCAAGAACACGCCAACGAACTGGCCGCGATCATCGTGGAACCCGTGCTTCAAGGCGCCGGCGGCATGTTCGTTTACGCCGCCGCATGCCTGCGCATCCTCCGCGACATCGCCGATCGGCACGGGATCCTCCTGATCCTCGACGAGATCGCCACCGGTTTCGGCCGCACGGGCGAGCTCTTCGCCGCGCAGCATGCAGGCGTGGTTCCAGACATCATGTGCGTCGGCAAAGCCCTCACGGGCGGTTACCTCACGCTCGCGGCGATGCTCTGCACGGGCGAAGTGGCGGCCCGCGTTTCGAACGGCGGTGCCGGCGCCTTGCTGCACGGACCGACGTTCATGGGCAATCCGCTCGCGTGTTCCGTGGCCAATGCGAGCCTGGGAATTCTCGACGGCGGCGGGTGGCGCAGCGATGTGGCCCGGATCGGCTCGGGCCTGGCGGCCGGCCTCGAAGCTGCAAATGCGTTCGACGCCGTCAAGGACGTCCGCACCATCGGCGCCGTGGGCGTCATCGAGTTGAACACGGAAGTGGACGTCGCCGCAGCGACGAGTGCCGCCGTCGGGCATGGAGTGTGGGTGCGGCCGTTCCGGACCCTTGTTTACGCGATGCCGCCCTACATCAGCACCGCCGAGGAGATCCGGCGGATCGCAGAGGGTATGGTGGCGGCCGTGGCCGAGGTGCACGGGCCATGAGCAGGTCAATGACCGCGTGGTTGGAACAGCAGGCCGCGGTCCGCGAGCGCCGCGGCCTCGTCCGTTCGCCCTTGACGCGCCTCGGTCCGGACGCTGCGGTGGACCTGGCGAGCAACGACTATCTTGGACTCGCGACGGACCCGAGGCTGGCAGAGGCCGCCCGCGAAGCGATTGGCCGTTGGGGAACCGGTGCCACGTCCTCGCGGCTGGTTGCCGGTACCACGGCGCTGCACCTCGAGCTCGAATCCGAGCTCGCGAGCCTCACCGGCATGGAATCCGCGTTGGTCTTCTCGTCCGGATACTTGGCGAATCTAGGGGTCACTACGGCGCTCGGCGGCCCCGGGACGCTCATCGTGGCCGACGAGCATTGCCATGCTTCGCTGATTGACGGTTTCCGCTTGAGCCGTTCGAGGGTGGCAACGGTCCCGCACAACGACCTCAGCGCAACCGAGCACTGTCTGCGGACCCGTACAGAGCCCAGGGCCCTGATCGCCGTCGAGTCCATCTACAGTGTCTTCGGCGATGCCGCCCCGCTCCCCCGGCTGTTGGCGCTGGCCGAAGAGCACGACGCGGTGCTCCTCGTGGACGAAGCCCATAGCCTCGGCGTTTCGGGCCGTGGCGCGTTCGAGGGCCACGGCGCAGTGGCCGGAACGGATCTCTCGGGCCACCCCAACGTGGTGCTGACTGCGACCCTTTCCAAGTCGCTCGGCAGCCAAGGGGGTGCCGTGCTTGGCAGCGCGCTGCTCCGCGAGCACCTCGTCAACCGGGCCCGCAGCTTCATCTTCGACACCGGGCTCGCACCGTCGTCCGCGGCGGCCGCGCTGGCCGCCGTCGGGATCATCCGCACTGAACCGTGGCGTGCGGCGGCAGTTCACCACAACGCCGCCAGCCTCAGCGCCGGACTGGCGACGGTGCAACGTGAGCCGGGCATCGCCGTCGTGCCCGTTGGCGCGCCGCTTCAGACGGCAGGTGCCGTTCAGTCCGTTCCCATGCCCTCCGCTGCGGCCGCACTTGCGGCGAGCCAGGCGGCGCACGGGGCGGGTGTCCGCGTCGGCTGCTTCCGCCCGCCCTCGGTGCCCGACGGCGTCTCGCGCCTCAGGCTGACGGCCCGCGCCACCCTCACTCCCCGCGACATCGACTACGCGTGCGCAACGTTGCGCCGCATCCTGGAGGAAATGCCATGAAACTGCCACCCATAGTGCTGGTCACCGGAACGGACACCGGCGTCGGCAAGACCGTCACGACGGCGGCGCTTGCGTCCGCGCTGCAGGCGGACGGTCGCTCGGTGGCCGTGTACAAGCCGTGCCAGAGCGGCGCCGTGACGGGCGATTCCGATTGCGCCGAAATCACCCGCTTGGCCGGACCGCTCACAGCCGAGGCCGGCGTCGTGCTCCAAGAACCCCTCGCCCCGGTGCCCGCGGCCGCGCTGGACGGCGTCACGCTGCCTCAGCTTGCGGCATATGCCGCGCGCGTCCGCGAACTTGCCGGCACGCATGACCATGTTCTCGTGGAGGGTGCCGGCGGTCTCCTCGTGGAGTTGGACCCCGACGGCGGCACGCTGGCGGATCTGGGCAGCCGCCTTGGCAGTGACGCGACTTTTGTGGTGGTTGCCCGCCCCGCGTTGGGAACCCTGAACCACACGGCGCTGACGCTCGAAGCCCTGGAACGCAGGGATTTGGCTGTGCATGGAGTGATCCTGGGAACCTGGCCGGACGACCCGGGCGTGCTGGAACACGGCAACCGGGCGGCGCTCGGCACGTTGCGGCCGCTTCTTGGGGTGCTCCCCGAGCGCGCCGCGGACCTCCCACCGGTGACGTTCCGGGCGGCGAGTGTGCACTGGCTGAGCGGGGCTTGGTCATGAACACCACTACTGCCGGCGCCCAGACGTGCCCGTATCTGGTGCTGCGGGATCCCGCGGCTGTGCGGGAAGTCCTGCACCGCCCGGAAGACTTCAGCCCGGCGAATGCCCTCATCGCTGTGACACCTTTGTCCGGACCATCGTTGCGGGTCCTGCAACGCGCCCGCTTCGCGCTGCCGCCGGTGCTGGCCAGCAATGACACGGCTTCCCACGCTGGCATTCGCAAGGTGGTGGCCGGGTTCTTTACCCCGGCAACGGTGGGTGCTTTTGAGCCGCGCATCCGCGGCATCGCGCGGGATGCCGCTGCCGCCGCTGTTGGCCTGCTGGAAACGGGTGGGCAAGCGGATCTGGTGCAGGCCGTGGCAGCGTACCCGCCGGCGATCGTGATGTTGGAGCTTCTGGGACTCCCTGTCCGTGATCTTCCGGAGCTAAAAGCCTGGAGCCTGGACTCTCTCGAGCTCTTCTGGGGCTGGCCGGATCCCGAGCGGCAACTGGAACTGGCGCACAGCGCGGTCGGGTTCTACAGCTGGCTGCGGGAACTCGTCCTCGAAGCCGTGGCATCCCCCGGACGCAATCTCTTTCGCTCCTTGGCGGAGCACGGCCTCAGCACGCCGGAGATCTGTTCCCTCGGCTACTTCCTGCTCATCGCAGGGCAGGAAACCACCACCCAGCTCATCAGCACGGCGCTATTCCGGCTTGCCGAGGGATCAGTGGGCTTTGACTGGAAAAACGCGGCCTCCGGAACCACTGCACGGGACCTCATCCGGCACGTCCTGGCTACGGAATCCTCCGTTCCCACATGGCGCCGGGTTGCCGCCCAGGACACAGTGCTCGACGGCGAGCGCGTCCCCGCCGGTGCCGAAATCCTCCTGGAACTCACGGGCAACCACGCGTCATCCGGCCGGGCTTCGGCGGCCCACGAGCAGGGTCCCACGGCCTACGGGCTGGCCTTCGGCTCAGGGATTCACCGTTGCCTTGGTGCGAAGCTCGCGGAACTGGAGGCCGCCGTCGTCGTGCAGGAAACCGCGGCAGCGATGCAATGCGTCCGTTTGGCAGAGCCGAACCCCGAGTGGCTGCGCCTGCTGTCCTTCCAAGCTCCGCGGACGGTCAGCGTCGGGATTTGAGGAAGTCGGTGGCTTCGTTCACGGCCGGCGCATCGGGGTGGATGCTGCGGGTTTCCGATCGCTGGTTCCGGATGCGAACCCAATCGCCGGGGTGCAGTTTCGGCAAGATTTTGGCGATGGCCAGCGCGCCATACATCAACGTATTAATCGCGACGAAGGTCGCCAAGACGGCAAACCAATCGGAATGCAGAATTCCCTCAGGAAACAAAATTCCGGTGGGAAGGGAGGCGGAAATAGCCATGATTACCCTGCCTTCGATGGTTCGCCAGTTGGTGAATGGTTGAGGTGTTTCCAGGTGGCTTGCCGGGCGAGGGAAATGTCGATGATTCCCTTGACGTAGACCACGTTGAGGAACATATCGAAGAACAACTCCGGAAAGAGCGTGACTGCCAAGAGGCGTGCCCGCCAGCCACCCTTCCACACGGTGACGACGCGTTCGATGGAGAAGACGACGCCGATTCCCAGCCAGAACGGGAACCAGACCCAGTTGTCCAGGGACAAAACCATAAGGAGGATCAGCAGGAGGTAGGCGCTGAGGGCAATCACTCCGTAGCCAATGCCGAACTGCTGCGCCCAGTAGCGGAGCGTCTGGGGTGTGGCCCCGTAAGCCCCAAGGTTTTCCAGGGCACCCCGCTGCCAACGGAGTCGTTGCGCCCACAAGGTGCGGAAATTCGGCATCAACTCGGTGACCACGGTGCATTGCATGGGGGAAATCATGAGGCCGCCGAGGGATTTCAAGGCAATCGTGAGCTCATTGTCCTCGGTCAACGATGCCGTGTCGTAAACGTCTCCCCGAATTCCCGGGATCGATTCGCCCCGGCTCTGGGCAACAGTGCGCAAGGCACGGGGACGGAAAAGCGAGGCCGTCCCGGTCAGCACAAAAACGCGGCCACGCCGTCGTCCGATTTCCCGGGAATACCGGATATATTCGTTGCGCTGGAATTGGCCGACAATTCCGTGTCCCTCTTCCCCGTAGAAAAGACCACCTACAGCCATCAGTGCCCGGTCATTGCTCATCCGCGCAACCGCGACTTCCAGGAATCCATCGTCAAGGCGGGTGTCGGCATCCATGACCATGACGACGTCGTTATCGCCTTGGCCTGGTAGCAGCCACTTCAGTGCCTGGTTGAGTGCGCCGGCCTTCTTCTTCGTGTTGTCCACCGATTCGAAGACCTCAACCCCGGCCTCGCGGGCAAGCGCAATAGTTGCATCCGTGCAGTTGTCGGCAACCACAACCACGCGTTCCGGGCGGTGCGATTGGGACAAAAGCGAAGACATGGTGGCGGGCAGCGAGGCTTCTTCATTGTGCGCAGGGATCAAGACGGTCACCGTGACCGGGCCAGCATACACACCGCGGGTTTCGGCCATGACGATCTTTGGCGCCAGTGGTGTCCGGGGATGCGCGGAGCGGCGTGATCTGTTGGCAATGCGCTGCTCCAGCACAGCCACGCCAGCGGATAGCAGAAGGGCAAAGGCTATGGCCACGAGAATCACGCGGGGCTGCGGCGCCACTGAATCGTAGAGAATCCTCCAGACACCGAGGACAATCCCCTCAGCCCGCGATTCGACCGCTGAATTCCCTGTCGAGGCAATAGCGAACCACAAGAGGGCCGCTGCACCGCCGACTGTTACCGCGATCACAATGCCGACCATGCGCTGAAATATCCCTCGACCCACCGGCGAATGCTATCAGTCGTTCGCGGCGCGAGGCCGACGCTCGCTCACATCATGGGCATTTCCGGCCGACCCTCGCTCACAAACAAGCCCTTTCCGGCCAACGCCCGCTCACAAACAAACCCTTTCCGGCCAACGCCCGCTCACATCATGTGATCGAGGGTTCTAGTTTTGGGCGCCATACGTGAGCGGGCGTCCACGGAAAAACCCACATACGTGAGCGAGCGTTGGAGGGGGTGCTGCGTAGACTGAGGATATGGGCGAGAGCCGCGACCTGCTGACGCCTGAGCAACGCAGCCTGAACATGTCCAAGATCCGGGGCAAGAACACCAAGCCCGAGCTCTTGGTCCGTCGGCTACTGCATGCCAAGGGTTACCGCTACCGGCTCCATGGCCGGGCTGCGGGCGGGAAATTGCCAGGCAGCCCGGATCTCGTGTTTGCCGGCCGGCGCAAGGTGATTTTCGTGAACGGATGCTTCTGGCACTTCCACGATTGCAAGGCAGGCCAGCACTCACCGACCGGCAACGCGGATTTCTGGGCAGCCAAGCGCAACCGCACCCGGGAGCGCGACGCCGGACAGCGCGAATTGCTGAGGGCCTCGGGATGGGAGGTTCTCACCGTGTGGGAATGCGAACTGCGGGACCGTTCGGCTTTGGAGAGTCAGCTCACGCAGTTCCTCGACGGCGGCCGAACAGGAAGTAGCTCAGCGGCCCGAAGAAATTGATGAAGCTTGCAGCCCGCCAAACAGCTTTGTTCCCCCTGATCTGGGCCGCGGGGGTCTTGGAAATGCTACGCTGTGCCGCGATGAGCAACGCCATCTGTCCCGCACCCATCACAAGCACGCCTACCCGCTGCCCCGGAGTCATGTCCTTCCAGGACTTCTTCTTTTTCTTGCCGTGCATGATGCCTCCATCTGCAGTGACTTGCCCTCTCAGGCTAGTCTGCCGGCCGCCCGGACGGAACAGGACGGAACAGGACGGAACCGGATGCCCCTCATAGCCGAGCCTGGCGCACCACTTCGCCCCAGGACTGCTGGGCCAGGTCCGTGACGGCGGCAAGGATCTCCGCCGGTGGCCGCGACAAGTCCAGCGGGTACTCCACAATGTCGATATCCGTGTTGAGGATCCGTCGCAGCTTCATCTCGCCCTTGCCCGCGTAGACCAGCCACGCCGTGGGCACTTGCAACGCCGTGCAGTAGGCCAGGAGTTGATAGTGGTCCGCGTTGAGCGATGCCCCGGAATCGGTGGCCGAGGCGTATTTCGAGTCGTACACCACCACGGGCCGGCCACCCAGGAAATGCACGGCGTCGGGGCGCACGGTGAGCCGGTCCGAATCCCGCACAGCTTCGTTGAGGGTGGCGCCGTATTGAAGCCGCATTTCACCCGGATGTGCCCGCATGGCCGCCCGCAAAGCCACACCCACGAATTCCTCAAACACAGTGGACATGTCCACTACAAACGAGGCGGTCTGCTGCTTCCCCTCGCCCGCTTCCGCAGAGGCATTCCGCAGGATGAGCTCGGCCAAGCGGAGGACAGGGTGGTAGCGGAGGTTCATCCGGTTGGCCTGCCACTTCGGCAGCGGCGCTCCGGACTGCAGCCGCGTGACGGCGTCGAGCTTTCCCTTGAGCTGCCGCAAGCGGCTCAGGACGTTTTGCCGCACGCCGGGAACCTTGCCCATCCGCTCAAGGGCGGCACGGAGAATGCGGTTCTCGGCAATGTCCTCGGTGAATTCGTCGTAGGAGACTTCCAGCGGTACCAGCATTCCGGGGCGCCGGGAGATCTGGTCCGAGATCCGGATACGGCCCTTGACCGTCCGGAGCGACTCGTCCACAGTGAGATAGCCCTGCAGCGGACCTCGGCTGAGCGCCCGCTCCGCCAACTGGGCGAGGGACTCGGCCAGGGCGCTCCACAGGTCCTTGTGCTCGACGGCGGCCACGGAATCCTCGCGGAATCCTTGGTCCCCGGCGTAGATGAGGAGGAAGAGGAGCCGACTCAAGCCAAGGCGGTCCTTGGGCCGCACGTCGATTTGGACGGTGGGCGTCCGCACCGACCCCACCTTGCCCACAGGCTCGATGCGATAGAGCCCCATCCCCATCGCCGAGGCCTTCGCGAGTCCGCTCGAGTTGAGCAGGGCGGCCGTGTCCGGATCAAGCTTATCCACGATGCCACCGGAGAGCTCGTCCATGACGATGTGCCGCACCGCCGGTGCCTTGGTTGAAGCGCGGACCGCAGGCTTTCCAATGCCCGGGGGGCGGGCCGGCCGCGGTGGCGCGGTCTTAGCGGACCGCAAGTCGACCCAACAACTGGTCCAGCCCGAAGCGCTCCTCCAGCTGGGCCCGGTTCAACTGACCGTGGTAGTGCTCTTCCAGGAGTGGCATGAGTTCGTACTTCCAGATCCGGCGCAGCCCTGCGGGGTTCTGGGCCGCGTTCTTCATGAAGTAGGAGGGACCGATCATCAGGTCCCGGTCCCAATCGTCGATGGAGTCGTTCAAGGCGTCAAGCAGGTCCGCGTTGAGGGTGTCCAGGCCGCGGGCCGCGAGGAACCGCCGGAGCGAACCGCGGATCGGTTCCACCTTCGGATGCAACTCCACGAATGCGAAGCGGCGGCGGATGGCCGCGTCCATCATGGCGATGGAGCGGTCCGCCGTGTTCATGGTGCCGATGATGTAGAGGTTGTCCGGCAGGCTGAACGGTTCGTTGGGGCTGTACTGGAGGTAGATGCGGTCGTCACGGTATTCCAGCAGGAAGTACAACTCACCGAACACTTTCGCCAGGTTGGCCCGGTTCATCTCGTCGATGATGAGGAAGTACGGCTTGTTGGAGTTCCCGGGCTTCGCTGCTTCTTCCGCGAGTCGACGCAACGGTCCGGCCACCAACTTGAACGAAACCTGGCCGTCGTCGGTCTTGTCCGGCCGGTACCCCTCGAAGAAGTCCTCATACGCGTAAGACGGGTGGAACTGCACCAGCTTGACGCGCTCATCGGTGCTGTCGCCCGCGAGCTCGGCCGCCAAGTGCTTGGCGAGGTAGGTCTTTCCCGTTCCCGGAGGGCCGTAGAGCACCAATTGGCGGTTCTCCTCCAGGAGTTCGGCGATCTCCTTGAGCGGCTCGAGCTCCATGTGAAGGGACGCTGCGAACTCTTCCGTGAGGGGGCGGAACCCTTCAATCACGGGCTCGACGACGGCGTCCGGGGCGGCGGTTTCCTCGCCGTCGGACTCCGCTTCGGCCGGCAGGAGGGACTGCAGAGACTGGATGACCCTTGTAACGTCCACGACGATCCCCGACGTGGAGAGTTGGCGCTGGACGTGCCGCGGAGCCTCGGCAATCGGGTGGGTCTCATCGAACCAACGCACTTTACGGCGGAGCCGACGGTTGTCCTCATTGTGTTCCGGCTCGCCCAGGACCACTCCGATCCTGATGGCCCCGGAATTCTGGAACAGCGCGAGGTCGCCGGGCTTCATCACAGTCAGGAACGCGAAAACGGCAGTCTTGGTGTCCTCCCGCTCCACGTAGCCGAGGTGCTTGTAGTCCTCGTCCACGGCGTGCTGGACCACCCCGGCCGTCACCCCGGGAGTGAGTTCGCGGAGGTGTTCGACGTCGAGCGTCGCCTTTTCCTCGTCCCGCCACGCGGCGAGGAGCTCGGCGGAGTCCTGGTGCGTGCGCAGCAGCCACGCCCGGCGGCCAGGATCTCCCACTTTGCGCCACTGGCTGACGAGCTGGCGGTCGTACCAATCGATGCGCTGGCCGGCCTGTTCGTCCAGGTGAAGCCGGATGCGGTGGACATCCGCGGTGATGTCGGCTTCCGTTTCGCCGTGGGCACCGCCAACGAGCGAGGCGAAGGCGTCCCTGATTTCGCGCCGCTCAACGTCCGCGACCACGGGCTCGAAGTAACTGGGCCACGCCAAGTATTCGATGCTGCGCCGGATGGCCGGCTGGTCCTCGGGGGTTGCCGCCGCGAGTTCGTGGAATTTCAGCGGGTCCTTGAGGGCTTTGTTGATGCTCGCGTTGGACTGGCCATCGACGTGCGCCACGAACCGGCACAACCAGGTCAGGTGGTCCCAGATCGTCCAGTTGAACTCAGCGGTCCTGTCACGGATGACGCCGTGATCGGTCATCCCTTGGTACAGCTCCTTGGGGAGCTCGAGCTCGGGATCGAGCCAGGACGCGGCTTCGGCGACGCGGGCGCGCTTCACCTTGAGCGATTTGACCTCGTGCGCCAGGGGCAGGGACTGCAGGAAGAGAAGCTCGACGGCGAGCAACTTGGCCTCGCGGGAAGCCCCTTCCAGGTTCTGGCGCAGGTTGGTCATCATGGGCGCCTTGGCATCTCCGACGCCGCGTTCCAGGCGCTCCAGGAGCTCGCCGGCGGCGTCCACCGTCCAAGTGCGGGTACTGGCGTCGAGCGCCGAAGCCTTGCCTTGCAGCCCCGGGCCCAGCACGAACCACGCCGCATCTTCGATCTCCTTCGAGATACCGGGGGCACGGGTCAGTGGGGTTTTGGTGGAGGGAGTCACCATGCCAACTTACATGGTTTCTCTTGGTGCTGGCATCAAGAAAGCCGGCACCCCCGCCACAGGCGTCCCGCCTCTCATGTTCTGCCACATGCGTCCCACAACGTGCTTCCCGACGCATGCGCCCCGGGCCGATGCGCCCGGGAAGTTCAGTGCATCCCGAAGCGATAGCCGGCAGGCACCGGCTCCCCGGGACACACTTCCTGCCACAGCTCGGCGATCCCGTCCTCGCCTTCCCGGATGTCCGGTATTTCGACGCCGTCCCGCAGCATCGCTGCTGCCTCCCGGCCTTGGCCGACACCCGCGAGGGCGAGCGCCGTCAGGAAACGGACGCGTCCGACGTCGGACATTCCGGCAGGTGCCTCGCTCGCCAGGGCGAGTGCTTGGGCGGGGTCTCCGTGCCGGATGCTGAGGGTCATGGCTTCGCTGAGCAAGGGGAGATTGGACGGTTCCAGCCGGCTCGCGGCGGCAAGTTCCGCCAAGCCGTTGTCAGTCTTGTTGGTGGCGAGAAGCGCCAGGGCCCGGCCCCTTGTGGCGAGGACCTTGGAACGGGGCGAGAGGTCCTCGGCAATCAGCGCGGCGCCGTATCCGGCGATCGCACCGCCAAGATCCTGGCGGGCGTGCTTCATCGTGGCCAGGTGGAACTGTGCCTCGGCTCCGCCATCCTTGGCCAGCAGCTCTTCCCAATCGGCTCCGGCCACAAAGGTCCCGGCGCCCAGGAAGCTGGCCCCGTCCAGCAGGCTGTGCCACGGACCCGTTTCCTCGATGGCCTCAGGGGTTGCGTCATCCGCGAAGGGAGTGCCGATTTCGTCCAGCCACCCGCGGCCTGAGTGCCGCCGTCGGGCACTTTCCAAAGCACCCCAAGCACTGCCGCGGACCAGCATCTCGTCCGGAGGCAGGGCATAGTTCCGCGCGGCTTCGGCAAGGGCGACTTCGAGCTCCGCGTCCGGGACGAGGTCTTCGAGCCGGGCGCTGGCGTGGGTCACGGCCGCATCCCAATCCTGGCCGTGGGAGGTTGCGGGATCCAGCTTCGCGTTGCCGTAGGCCTCTACCCAACTCCACTCGGCGCCGGCAGGCATGGCCAGATGCTCGAACTGTGTCTGCGCGAGCCCAGCCTGGATCTCCGCGTAGGGGCCAGCGCCCGGGCTGAGCCATTCCTGCCAGCGCTTCCCGCCGTCGCCCTGGCCCCAGACGAACAGCTTCTTGCCCCGCAGGAGGCTCGTGGACAGCATGGCCAGGCCGTCGCCGTCGTGGTCTACCGCGGCGATCCAATGCCGGTGCCCAGGCTGGATGTCGAAGAAGAAGTCCGCGGCGTGCGGGCTGTTGACCAGCCAGGTGGCGTCCATGCCTTGGTGTTCCGTGGGCCGGACGCGGGCGATGTCGGTGGTGTAATCGCTACCGAAAGCCTCGGAGGCGGGCGCGATCACGCGCGTTTCCGCCGTCTCGGGAACCGCGGCGTTGCTCCACCAGTACATGGGGACCTCGTGGTCATGCGGGTTCCTGATCCGGACCGCTGTGAGTAGGACGTCCGAGTCCTCCGGAAGCCACATGTCCACTTGGAAGACCACTTCGCGGAGGCGTTCGAACTCCCACATGCGCAGAATGTCGTGGCCTTCGGGGGACTTGACGATCGCCGTGTGCAGCGGATCGCACGTGGTGGGCGAGTGACCGCGCGTGCCGATGTTCCATTCGAGCCCGCCGGCGAACCACGCCTTGCGCAGGGCGATGTTGGCGAACTGCAGTGTCCCATGGGTGTGGAGGAGCTGCTTTCCCGAGGCCTTGTCGAAGAGCTGCCAGAGCCGGCCGCCCAAGGTGGGGAGGACAACGGCACGCAGCTTGTTGTTCTCGAGCACGACGGCGGGCACCTCGTGGGCAGTCCGCTCGCGGGAGTAGCCGTCCTGCATCAGGTACGGGAACATGTTCGGCACCTGGCCATAGCGAGCCGCCGCCCGCAGCTCCTCCGGGACGCCGTCGCCGATTCTGTACGGCTGGTCCAACTCAGCCATGACCACCGGCAGGGGGCTATTGGGACCCAACTCCGCCATGTTCAGGGTGATGGTGGAGAAGCTCACGTTTTGCATCTTTATGACTCCTGGAGGCTATTTTCGATCGTAAGACTTCACCCATCTTTGACCCAAGTCGCCGCTGTGTAAAGGGAGCCACCCAACTAGCTCGCATTTGATGTCGTTTTGAGGGCCCAAAACGACATCAACTGCCAGTCAGTTGGGATTGTCAGCGGGAGACGGCGCGGGCGGCCCTCACCAGGTCCCGGTTGGTGACCATGTACGCCGTCGGGTCTGAATCGCCGGGTGTGCCGAAGGAGTCCCCACGGTCCTTCCGCGTGGAAACCGTGGCCTTGGCGGACAAATGGACCGCGCTCAATCCTGCGGCGTGCAGGGCGGGGATATCGTCCAAGGCGAGTCCGCCGCCAGCCATGACCTCAAGCCGCCCCGCCGCCCGCTGGACCATGCGCTCGAGGGTCTCGATCCCCGCTCCCACCGTCGCGGCGCCCCCGGAGCTGAGCACCCGCGTGAAACCAAGTTCCACGAGTTGCTCGACGGCGGCCGCCGGGTCCGGGGTTTGGTCGATGGCCCGGTGGAAGGTCAGTTGGGCATTGGGGTTGGTCCGCAGAGCCGTGTTGGCGAGCTTTCGCGTGGCTTGGACGTCGATGTGACCGGCGGCCGTGAGGACTCCGATCACCACGCCGTGGGCCCCTTGCCCGAGCAGGAACCGGATCTCGCGGTCCATGGTGTCCAAGTCCGCGTCGGAGTACAGGAAGTCTCCTGGCCGGTTGCGGATCAGCGGGTGGATCTCCAGCCGTCCGTCGGCGGCTTCCTGCGCGGCTTCCATCAGCCCTTGGCTCGGGGTCAGTCCCCCGAGCTCCAAGGCGCTGCAAAGTTCAATCCGGTCCGCGCCTTCTTCAGCGGCAACGGCAGCGCCCTGGGCACCGACGGCGACGATCTCGAGTTTCATGGGAAAACTCTAACGGCCACCGCAGTGCCCAGGGCGCTGCTGCAATGCTTCGCTAGGCCCGATAGGGCTCCAGCTGCTCCTTCTGTTCGGGAGTGAGCCTGCGGACACGGCCGGTGGACTCGTCGACGAACGCCAGATGGGTACTCGCGTTGACGCAATCCTGGCCCGTCACGGGATCTTTGATGACGTAGTGAAGGTCAAAACTTGCCCCCTTCACGGCCCCTACCCAGATCTCAACCAGTGCGGGAATGTTCCGGTACTCCAAGGTCCGGACGTACCGGACCTTGTGCTCCACCACGAGGGTCATGACCCCATCCTCAACGGAGTCGAAAACAGAGACCGGTGGTTCCACTCCGGGGAGTCCGGCACCCCGCGGCGGACCGAAGGCCGCGATGCGGGCCTCTTCGAGCATGCGCACGATCTGGACGTTGTTGATGTGCCCGTACGCGTCCATGTCTCCCCAACGCATGGGTACTTGGACCGAAATTCGCTCGCTCAGCTGTGCACCGCCGTCGAGTCATCCACAACCGTCTCCTCGGCATCCTCACCGGCGAACTGCGACATGTAGAGGCGGTAGTACGCACCCTGCAATGCGAGCAATTGGTTGTGGTTGCCCTGCTCCACGATGCTGCCGTTTTCCATCACCAGGATGGTGTCGGCGTCGCGGATGGTGGACAAGCGGTGGGCGATGACAAAGCTGGTGCGATCCGTGCGGAGGGCAGCCATGGCCTTCTGCAAGAGCAGCTCCGTACGGGTGTCCACGGAGCTTGTGGCCTCGTCCAGGATCAACAGCGAAGGATCGGAAACGAAGGCCCTCGCGATGGTGATCAGCTGCTTCTCGCCCGCACTGACGTTGTTGCCTTCCTCGTCGATGATGGTCTGGTAGCCATCCGGTAGCGCACGCACGAAGCGGTCCACGTAGGTGGCCTTGGCCGCCTCCATGATCTGCTCCTCGGTGGCATCGAGGTTGCCGTACTTGATGTTGTCATAGATGGTCCCGCCGAACAGCCAAGCGTCCTGCAGCACCATGCCCACCTTGGAACGAAGCTCGGAACGGCTCAGCTCCTTGATGTCCACCCCGTCCAGGGTGATACGGCCCGCATTGAGCTCGTAGAACCGCATAACGAGGTTGACGAGGGTGGTCTTGCCCGCGCCTGTGGGTCCGACAATCGCGACGGTGTGTCCGGGCTCCGCACTAAGGGAAAGGTTCTCGATGAGCGGCTTGTCGGCCACGTAGCTGAAGGACACGTTCTCGAACTCGACGTGGCCGTCCGTGCGCGGGGGCAGGTGGCGGGCCGCGTTCTCCGGCATTTCCTCGTCTGCATCCAAGAACTCGAAAACGCGCTCAGCAGAGGCCACGCCGGACTGGAGCATGTTGGCCATGCCGGCGATCTGGCCAAGCGGCTGGGTGAATTCACGCGAGTACTGGATGAACGCCGTGGCGTCGCCAAGGCTCATGGACCCGGAGGCCACACGCAAACCACCGACGACGGCGATGCCCACGTAGCTCAGGTAGGACACGAAGTTCATGGCCGGGAAGATGATGCCGGAAACGAACTGTGCCCCGAACGAGGCCTTGTACAGGGCTTCGTTGCGTTCGTCGAAGCGCTCCAGCATGTCCGCGTCGCGCCCGAAGACCTTGACCAGCTCGTGGCCGGAGAACGATTCCTCGATCTGGCCGTTGAGAGAGCCGGTGTTCTTCCATTGGGCGGCGAAGAGCTTCTGGCTGCGCGAGCCGATCACGCCGGCAAGGACGCCGGAGAGCGGCAAGGCAACCAGCGCAATGAGGGCCAGCTGCCAGGACACGATGAACATCATGATGGTGATGCCGAAAACCGTCAGCACCGAGCTGACCAGCTGGGCGAACGCCTGCTGCAGCCCTTGCTGGACGTTGTCGACGTCGTTGGTCACGCGGGAGAGGATGTCGCCGCGCTGGCGGGTGTCGAAGTAGTTCAGGGGCAAGCGGTTGAGCTTGGCCTGGACGTCATTGCGGAGCCGGTTGATGACTTTCATGACGATCTTGTTCAGGATGTAGCCCTGGGCCCACAGGAAGATGTTGGCCACGAAGTACATCAAGAGCACGATCGAGATCAGGAACGTGAGCTTGGAGAAGTTGATCCCGTTGGTGAGCTCCATCTTGGAGACCATGTCCGCGAAGTTGTTCTGGCCGGCTTGGCGGAGTCCTTCGGCGAAGGCGGCCTGGCTCACGCCGGGAGGCAATTGCTTGCCCATGACGCCGCCGAAGATGACGTCCATGGCGCTGCCGAGGATCTTCGGGGCGATGACGTTCAGGACGACCGAGACCACCACGAGGCCGATGACGAAGACGACTCCGGCAGCCTCCGGCTTGAGCAGCCCGAGGAGCCGCTTGGCCGACGGTCCGAAGGCCTTTGCCTTCTTGGCCGGCAGGTTGCCGAACATGCCGCCGTCGGCTTCGCCCGGGGTGTATTCGGTTTCCTCGATGTCGTCATCGTCCACCGCCGTTACGGCACCGGCGGCGTCCGCATCCTTCACTTCCGCAGCGTCGCGCGCGGCCTTCGCTGCTTCGGCCTTCGCGGCCCAGCCGCGCTTTTGCTGATTCTGTTCGCTCATGCCACTTCCTCCGCGCTCAGCTGGGATTCGACGATCTCCTGGTACGTGGGTGATGTTTCCAGGAGTTCTTCATGGGTGCCGCGGTCGACGATTCTGCCGTTGTCCAGGACCAGGATCTGGTCCGCGTCCGCAATGGTTGAGACGCGCTGGGCCACGATGATGACCGTGGCATCCTGCGTCTTTTCCTTGAGCGCCCTGCGAAGGCGGGCGTCCGTGGCCACATCCAAGGCCGAGAAGGAGTCGTCAAAGAGATAGACCTTGGGCTGCGTCACCAGCGCCCGGGCGATGCAGAGGCGCTGCCTCTGGCCACCGGAGACGTTGGTGCCGCCCTGGGCCACACGACGGTTGAGGCCGGAGGACTTTTCCATGACGAAGTCCTTGGCCTGTGCGGTTTCCAGCGCATCCCAGAGTTCCTGGTCCGTGGCGTCGGTCTTGCCGAAGCGCAGGTTGTGCTCGATGGTTCCGGAGAACAGGTACGGCTTCTGCGGCACGGTGGCCACGCGGCTGGTGATCTCGTCGCGGTCCAGGCTGGTGACTGGAACGCCGTCGAGCAATACATCGCCGGACGCGACGTCGTACAGGCGCGGAAGCAGCGACACCAAGGTGGTCTTGCCTGCGCCGGTGGAGCCGATGATCGCGAGGGTCTGGCCCGGCTCCGCGGTGAAGGAGATGTTGCTCAGCACGGGAGCTTCAGCGCCGGGGTATTTGAAGGTGACATCGCGGAATTCGACGCGACCCTTCTTTTCCGCGGGCGCCACGGGCGCCTTCGGATCGTGGATGGAGGGTTCGACGTCGAGGACCTCGCCGATGCGGTCCGCGCACACGGACGCGCGCGGGATCATCATGGCCATGAAGGTACCCATCATGACGGCCATGAGGATCTGCAGGAGGTACTGCAGGAATGCCGTCAGGGAACCCACCTGCATGTTGCCCGCGTCCACCCTTTGGCCGCCAAACCACAGCACTGCCGCCGTGGAAAGGTGCAGGATCATTCCGATGGCCGGGAACATCAGGACAAACAGGTTGCCGATCTTGACCGACACCAGGGTGAGGTCCTTGTTGGCATCGCCGAAGCGCTTGGCCTCGTACGGTTCACGAACGAACGCCCGTACCACACGGATGCCGATGATCTGCTCGCGCAGGACACCGTTGATGGCGTCGATCTTCTTCTGCATGGAACGGAAGAGCGGCATGAGCCGGACCACGAGGTAACCAACCACGGCCACGAGGACGGGAACCGAGACCCAGACGAGCCACGAGAGGCTGAGGTCCTCGCGCAAGGCCATGATGATGCCGCCGACGCACATGATGGGCGTGGACACCATGAAGTTCAGGCCCATCAGCATGAGCATCTGGACCTGCTGGACGTCGTTGGTGCCACGGGTGATCAACGTGGGTGCGCCGAAGCTGTTGACGTCCTTGGCCGAGAAGCTGCTGACCTTCCGGAAGACGTCCCTGCGCAAGTCGCGGCCCATGGCCATGGCCACGCGGGATCCGAAATAGACACCGGCAATGGCCGCGACGACCTGGCCGAGCGCGACCGCGAGCATCAGGGCGCCGGTTTGCCAGATGTAGTTGGTATCCCCCCGGGACACCCCTTCATCGATGATTTTTGCGTTGAGGCTTGGAAGGTAAAGGGTGGCAATGGTAGACGCCAGCTGGAAGATGATGACGGCTAGTATCTGCGGCAAATACGGCTTGGAGTAGCGCCGTATCAGGGTGACAAGCATGCCCACGGATCCTTAATGAGAGTGCGCGAATGAATTACTGCGAATGACTAAATACTGCGAATGACTAAATACATGGATAGCAGCAGGCGCTGACAGTATTAGTCCCTCAACTCTACGAAATCCGTTGCCCCAGCGAAATATCGATAGCCAAATATCATCCTTGCGGCGTAGCTGAGCCGCTGCAGCGCTTCAAAACTCGCTGCAGCGGCTCCCGTCGCCAGCCTGGCAGGCTCCCGGCCCGCGTCCCGCGGGCGCGGAGGAGGCGGACTCCCCCTAGCCCGCGTGCCGCCCGGTTTCGCCCGCCCGTGAGGCATCACCGGCGAGGAGCAGCAAGGCAGCCCGTTCCTGGCGGCGGCGTTCCCGCTTGAGTTCCTTGCGCAGCGCGGCCAACTCCTCGGCGATCCGCGACTGCTCGACGGCGGTGGCAAGTTGTTCTTGCACGCGTACTTGGAGCTCGCGCTGCGCCTTGCTCAACTGAAGCTGTTGCTCGGCCAGCAACCGTTGGGTGCGGGCCAGCTGGTCCTGGACTTCGCGCAGGCCAGCTGCCGGATCGGGCCGTTCCTGCGTCAGGATGCGGGCGAACTCAAGGTCCAGCTCATCGTGCTCCTTCTCGGCTGCCGCTCGGGCGCGGCTGGCACCCAAGGGGGTGCCGGCGTCGTCGGCTGCTGGGACAAACCCAGCGGACTCGATAACCGGCAGGGTGGAGGTGTCCAGAGTCATCCCGGCCTCGCCGGAAGCGTTTGCCAGCAATTCCCTCTCAGGCGTTGCGTCCACGGTTTTCCGCAGTGGAACTTCCTTGATGAAGAGCACTGCTATGAACGCGACCAGGGCAATCGCCGCGGAGATCATGAAGATCTGGGCGGTGGCATCGCCGTAGGCGGCCCGCATAATGTCGCGGATCGGGGCCGGCAAATCCGTCAGGTCCATGCTCGCATTGCTGGAGCCGCCGCTCACCGGGATGTGTGCCGCGGCGAGGCCTTGGGTGGCAAGGTCCTTGACGTGCGTGGCCATGATGGCACCGAGCACCGAAACACCGATCGCACCGCCGACGGAGCGGAAGAATGCCACGGACGCGCTGGCGGTGCCGATGTCCTGCGCGCGGACGGTGTTCTGGACCGCGAGGACCAGGTTCTGCATGAGCAAGCCAAGGCCCAGCCCGAAAATGGCGGTGTAGCAGCAGGTGATCCACAGTTCGGTGGTGTGGTCGATGGTGCCGGTGAAGGCAAGGCCACCGGCCAGGAACACGGTACCCGCCAGGAGGAAGCGCTTCCACTTTCCGAAGCGGCTGATCAGCTGGCCGGATGCCACCGAGCCCAAGAGATTGCCCGCAATCATGGGCAGCGTCAGGAGGCCGGCCTCGGTAGGCGTGGCGCCACGGGCTACCTGGAAGTACTGGCCAAGGAACGTGGAGGAGCTGAACATCGCGATACCGACGGCGACGGAGGCCAGGATCGCCAAAGCCGTGGTGCGCTGGGAGATGATCTTCAGCGGAATGATGGGCTGGGCCACCTTGGATTCGACCACTACCAGCAGGGCCAGGAGAAGCACGCCGCCGCCTACCATGAGGGCGGACTGCCAGGAGATCCAGTCGTAATAGTCCGGGTTGCCGGCGAAGGAAACCCAGATCAGGAGCAGGCTCACGCCCGAGGTCAGCAGGATGGAGCCGAGCCAGTCGATCTTGGCGGGGCGCTTGATGTGCTGGATCTTGAGGGTCACCTGGAGCAGGATGAGTGCGACGACGGCGAGCGGCACGCAGACGAAGAACGTCCAGCGCCAGCCGAGCGGGCTGTCAACGATGAAGCCGCCGAGCAGCGGGCCACCTGCGGTACCGACCGCCATGACGGCGCCCATGTAACCCGAGTACTTGCCGCGGTCCCGCGGCGGAATCATGGTGCCGATGATGGCCTGGGCCAAGGCGGTGAGGCCGCCCATCGCGATGCCCTGGATGACGCGGGCGGTGAGCAGGAAGGGAATGCTCGTGGAGAAGCCCGCCATGACCGAGCCGGCCACGAAGACCACGATGCTCAGCTGGACCAGGAGCTTCTTGTCGAAGAGATCGGCGAGCTTGCCCCAGATCGGGGTAGTTGCGGCGTTGGCCAGCAGTGCGGCCGTGATGACCCACGCGAAGTCCGTTTGCGTGCCGTGGAGATCGGACATGATGGTCGGGAGGGCGTTGGCCACGATGGTGCTGCTCAGGATGGCGGTGAAGAATGCCGCGAGGAGGCCCGTCAGGGCCTCCATGATCTGGCGGTGCGTCATGGGCGCGGATGACGCCGGTACCGCCGTCGAACGTTCTTGTATTCGGGTTGCCAATGCTGCTGCTCCTAAGCTGTGTGGTTCAAGTGGTGGGAGCCGGCCGCCGTTGCCCGGACTGAGTGGTTGAGTGATGTGGTCAATTTCTCCAGGACCTGCCCTGCTTCCAAGGCGTCTTCCTCGCTCCACTCCGCGAGGTAGGCCCGCAAATTGAGGCTGCGCTGTTCTTCGAAGTTCCGGACCTTTTCGATGCCGGCTTCGGAGAGGGCCACCAATTGGGCCCTGCCGTCGGCAGGATCGGGACGGCGGACCACCAAACCGAGTTCCTCCAGTTCGGCGATGTGCCTGCTGAGGACCGGTGGGCTGACGCCGAGCCGGGATGCGAGCTTCGTGGCCCGGGACTCCCCCTCGCCGATGAAGCGCATGACGCCCTGCAAGGCGAACCCGACGTCGGCATCCTTCGCGATGTTCGCGGTCACGATGCAACGCAGCACCCGCTGGAGATCGAAAATCTGATGGACGAGTTCGGTTGCTGTGCTGGATGCTACAGCCATGGAAGACACCTCACTTTTGTTTGCCTAAAGCAACTATACGCCCAAATGATTGCTTTGGGAAACTAATGATGTGTGAGATGCGTTAAACACCTAGCGCGAGCTGGCAGTTAATGCCCTCATCTTTCGAAAAATGGGTCATTACCTGCCAGCTCGCGCTGGGGTGTGAAGCGTCTGGGGTGTGAAGCGTCTGGGGTGTCAGTCGCCCAAGTGCGTCGGGCCGAACATCTTCAGGAGGGTTTCAACCACGACGACGTTGGGGCCGTCCGCGGCGAAGCCCTCTTTGAGCGCGTCCCCGACGTCCTCCGGGGCCACCCTGCGGGCCGGGACGCCGAAGGCCTCGGCAAGCTTGACGAAGTCCGGGCGGGCGAGCTCGGTGGCCGTGGCCTTGCCGAAGGCGCCCACCATGTATTCGCGCAGGATGCCGTAACCGCCGTCGTCCACGATCAGCCATGTGACCGGGACGTTGTGCTGCTTGGCGGTGGCCAGCTCGGAGATCGAGTACATGGAGGACCCGTCACCGGAGACGGCCAGCACGCGGCTCGGCTTGCCCACGGTTTCCAGTCCCACGGCACCGCCGATGGCCGCCGGGAAGCCGTAGCCGAGGCCGCCGGCGCCCTGGGCCGAGTGGAACTGGCCTTCGCGGGAATCCCAGCAGCTCCAGCCCCAGTACGCGGAAATCGTCATGTCCCAGAAGGTCTGCATGTCCGCCGGAACGGCCTCGCGGATATCGGCCATGAACTTCAGTTCCTTGCCGAGGTCCTGCTCTTCAAGCCGTGCCTTGACCTTGGCGAGGGACTCCTTGACGAGGTCCTCGGGCGTGATGCCGTGCCAATCCGGTGCCGCAGCCGTCGCAGCAAGTGCCTCATCCAAGGCAGAATCGAGGGCGGCGAGGGCCTGGCCGGCGTCGGCGCGGATGCCCAGGCCGGGCCGGTTGGACTCGAGGACCCGGGGTTCGGCGTCGATCTGGATGATGCGACCGCGCGGCTCGAAGGTGAAGTAGTTGGACGTCACCTCGCCCAGGGAGGAACCAATGACGATCAGCACGTCGGCGTCCTCGAGGACATCGGTCATGTGGCGGTCTTCGATCCAGGACTGCAGGGACAGCTCGTGGGTCCAGGGGAACGCCCCGTTGCCACCGGGCGTGCAGATCACCGGGGCGCGGAGTTTCTCGGCGATAGACAGGAGCGACTTCTCGGCCCGGCCACGGCGCGTGCCGCCGCCGGCGATGATCGCCGGACGCTCCGCCGTCGAGAGCCATTTGACGGCTTCGCGGATCAGTTCCACACGTGGCGGGTTGTCGGCCGCTTCGGCGAGGGCGTCCTCCACCGGCGGGACCATGATGGGGTCCAGGAGCACGTTCTGCGGAATTTCGATCCACACCGGGCCCTGCGGAGAGGAAATGGCCTCGGTCCAGGCATCCTGGATGGCCGAGGGAATCCCGGACGCGTGCTGGATGAGGCGCTGGCTCTTGGTGACGTTCGCGGCCGAGGCTTTCTGGTCATCGAGCTGGTGGAGCATGCCCTTCCGGCGCGCCCCCAGACCTTCCAACGGGATCTGGCTCGCGACGACGACCATCGGCACGCCGCTCGCGTACGCTTCCTGCAATCCCGCCAGGGACGTCAGCGCCCCCGGACCGGTGGAGAGGAACAGCACCCCGACCTCGCCGGTGGCACGGGAGTACCCGTCCGCGGCGAACGCCGAGTTGTTTTCCACGCGGGAGGACACGAAGTGAAGCTTGCCGCGGCCCATGGCGTCGAACAGGCCCAGGGCGTGCTGGCCGGGGATCCCAAAGACGGTCTTCGCACCGAGCGCCTCGAGGGTCTCGACGACGAGGTCCCCGCCGTTGCGGACAGGCCTGCCAGGGGCCTCAGGCCGCGAGGGGCCCCCGGCCGAGCTTGCGAGGGTGGGGAGCGGCTGGGGATTCACTTGAGGGCCTCCGCAGCGTTGGCGACGAAACCGGCCGGGCGCCGGGATTCCTGGCCAAGCGCCTGGGCAGCGTAGCCATTAAGGGCGCCGTGGCGGCTGCCTTCGACGGCGTTGTCCGCCATGAGGGTGACGAGCTCGTAGGCAACGTGGCTGGCCGCGACGCCCGTGATCTCGGCGTGGTCGTAGGCCGGTGCGACCTCGACGATGTCCGCGCCCACGAGGTTCATGCCGCGGAAGCCACGGATGATTTCGAGGAGCTCGCGGCTGGTGATGCCGCCGGCTTCAGGCGTGCCGGTACCCGGAGCGTGGGCCGGATCGAGGACGTCGATGTCCACCGAAATGTACAGCGGACGGTTGCCGATGCGGTCCCGGATCTTGGCCACGGTTTCGAGGACGCCCTGGTAGTAGACGTCCGCCGAGGTGACGATGCCGAAGCCGAAGCGGTGGTCGTCGTCGAGGTCCTTCTTGCCGTAGAGCGGGCCGCGGGTGCCGACGTGGCTGATGGCCTCGGTGTCCAGGATGCCTTCTTCGACGGCGCGGCGGAACGGGGTGCCGTGGGTGTACTCGGCGCCGAAGTAAGTGTCCCAGGTGTCCAGGTGGGCGTCGAAGTGAAGCATGGCAACGGGCTCGCCGGCGCGTTCGGCGGCGGCGCGGAGCAGCGGCAGGGCGATGGTGTGGTCGCCACCGAGCGTCACGAGCTTGCTTCCATTGGCGGTCAGGTCCAGCGCGTTCTGCTGGATGGTCTCGATAGCCTCGTTGATGTTGAACGGGTTCACGGCCATGTCGCCGGCGTCGGCAACCTGGATATTCTCAAAGGGGCTGACGTCCCAGGCCGGGTTGTACGGGCGCAGCAAACGGCTGGCTTCACGCACGTGGTTGGCGCCGAAGCGGGCGCCGGGGCGGTAGGAAACACCGGAGTCGAAGGGGACGCCGACCACCGTGACATCGGCCTTGGCAACCTGGTCCAGTCGCGGCAAGCGGGCATAGGTGGCAGCACCGGCATAGCGCGGGATTCGGGCCGAATCAATGGGACCGAGGTTGCCGTTGGCCTCAATACGAAGCTCTTCCAAAATGCGCCACTCCTTTGTGAATAGGTGGATCGGACAGTGACTGTGACACCAATCATACACTCAAAGTTGTCTTATATGCATCACTTGTTTACATCAGCAAAAACCGCCATTGTCCCCTCAACAAGACCGGGCCGGGCGCCTTTGCGCCCGGCCCAGCTTGTCATCTCATGCCTCCTCCCGGGCTACTTGTTCCCGAAGGGCGTCACGTGGAAGTCTCCAAACGACACTTGATGGCCGTCCGTATCCAGCACAACGAGGCTGTCCATTCCGTTTTTCACATCGTCGGGCAGCACGAAGGTCAGGGTATTTTGCTGCGTCGGGAAGAACCAGCCCAAACGGTAGCTGCGCTTGTTCAGGTAGACGTAGTACCACTGGCCGTACTCCACGTTGTGGACCGTCACGGTCTGCCCGCTGCGGTACTTATCCGTTCCGAGCCCCAAGTCCAGCGGCGGAGTCGCGCCGATCAACTCCTGGGAAGCCACGGCAGGCTCCGAACCAGGCTTCGCAGGCTTGACCTTCAGCTCGACCGCTGGCCTGGCCAACTGAAGGGACGCAAGCTTGGCACCGTTGTTTGCGCTGACCGGGATGGTGATTGCCGGGATCTGCTTGGCCGCGATGTCGGCGTCGGCCAGCGTGTAGGTGGAGGTGAGGTTGACCGACTCGCCCACGGCCAGGGTTGGCTTGGACAAACCAATGGCCGCAGCCGAAAGGTCCGTCAACGCCACATTGCCGCTGTTGCTCACCGTGTAGGCGAAGGTGACGGTATCGCCCGGACCGGCAAATCCATCCCCGTCAACATCATTGAAGGTGGGAACCACCGATCCGTTCACTTGGGGATGACGGACCATCAGATCCACCTCGTCACCCGTGACCGTGTAGTTCTGGGTGGCAGCCCCACTACCGGTCACCTGCCAGCCGGTGCTGGGGACGAAGAATCCCTGGGCCGCTTCGTCTGCCGTCACGGTGTGCTGCGGGGTGCCGCAGAGGTAATTGCCCCACACGCTAAGGGCGCTGAACCGGCAGTTGCCCGAGCCTGGCGGCAGGAACGGTTGGAAGTTGCCGGACTGCGGGACAACGGATTCCGTGACGTTGCCCGTGCTGTACACCCGGAACTTGTAAGGCACCGTACTACCTACGGCGTACGGGTGGCTTGCCAGGTCCCGTCCGGCGTCATTGCGGGCGCCGAAAATGTAGGCGCCCACCACGTTGCTGGCGGAACCACCCGAAACCGTCACGGACACGGGTGCGGTAATCGACGACCCGCCCACGTTCAACCTGGCGGTCAGGGGAACCGCACCTGCCTTGGCGTACGACGGCGCCGCGACAGTCAGCTGGACAGTCGCCGAGGCGCCCGGATCGAGGGAGGCGAGCTGCGCCGTCGTCGACGTCCAATCCTGCAAGGCATCAAGGCTGACGGTCGAAGCGGGAAGCGGTGAACTGTCGTTGTTGGTGACGGTCACGCTGAGCTGGGCGCTGCCACCGTTCGTGACGGTGGAGGCACCGGGGACGACGACGGCGGCAACCGGGCTCAGCCAGGCCGTGTCGAATTTCCCGAAGGTGATGGTGTTGCTGTCACCTTCGTACAGGACGCCGAAAGTCCCGTCCGAAAGGGCACTCAGGGTGGAGTAGGACATGCTTCCGGGCTTGAAGACGCGCGAGGAGCCCCACGTCTTGCCGTCGTCGGCAGAGTAGCGGACAGTACCGTCCACCCGCGCGCCGCCGGCGGTAGGAGTGGGCGAATTGGAGAAGAGCAGCTTCTTGGCATCCGCCGATCCTTGAGCCGCGTCCGGATACATCCTGGTGATCGAGCCGTTGTTCCGCGGATCCGGGAGTTGCGTCTCGGCAACAGGCGTGCTGTACGTGACACCGCCGTCGGAGGAATACCCCACCTTCCGGAAATGCGGATTGGCGCCGGTGCTGTCCCGCGAGTTCAACATGACGCGGCCGTCGGAGAGTTCCACCGCCTTGTTCTCGTCCATGCCCGTTCCGGTGGGCTTACCCATGTTCCACGTCTTGCCGTGGTCATCGGAGTAGACGCTGTACGCCTGGATCTGGCGGCTCCCGTCGGGCTGGACAATGGTTCCGGCAAACTGCTGGATGAGCCTTCCGGCGTGCGCTCCGTACTTGAGCTGGATGCCCTCGCCGGACGAAGCGAACATGCTGACCACGCCGCCAACGTTGGGGACGCCGTTGACAGTGCTGCCGTTTGGCTTGACGGTACTGGTGACCAGCGGACCTGCAAACCCGGCGTAGGCGGAACCCGCAGCGTAGCTGGAGGGCACAGGCAGGGTGGTCTGATTGGCCGGATCCGTGGACCACGTGAGTCCGCGGTCGGTGGAGACGGACACTTGCGAGCTGATCACGTTGGGGTCGGTGTCGTCGTTGCCGAGCACGCTGCCCGCAAATCCCTGGTTCTTCGAGTAGACGTGGAAGTTGAACACCGTCCCGGTGACTTTGTCCACGACGTAGCTGGGGTCGCTGAAACCGTATTTCTGTACGCCCGCTGAGCCCATCTGTCCCCGCGCGATGAAGGTGGGACTGCCCCACGTCTTTCCGCTGTCGGTGCTGCGCCGCTGGACGATCGAGTTGGCCGAGGGTGAATCGCCCCCATCGGGACGGCCATCGTAGGAAGCCAGGAGGACTCCGTCGCCCAAGTCCGCGAGCGCGACGATCCGGTAATACTTGCCGAGCACGGGGTCGATGGCGTTGTCACCGTTGGAAGCCAGGACCTGCTCGGCGTAGCTTCCCGGAGGGTTGGAGGGAACGTTGGGACTCGGGAATGGATCCAACGCGGCGTAGGCGGGCACAACGGTTGACGTCACGAGAACTGCGGCGGCTGCCAAGGAGACGGCTAGTCTGCCCCGACTCCATCCCGGCCGCCTCCTGACCCTGTCACTGAGTAGCGGGTTATTCATGCGTAGCCCTTTCGTTTTTGGTCACATCCAACATAGGACGTTCTATATGCTACGTGATGCCGCTCACATGCCAAATGCTTGAATGCGTCTTTCCTGGAAGTGACCCGCCTCACAAGCGGCGTAAAGATTCCATAAAGACGGGCATCCACTCCCCGGTACACCCGTACGCTCCATCTGGAGCAGCTTCCAGGCTGCGCGAAAGGACCATGTGACAACGCTGACCAGGCCGCCGGCCGAACCCTCTGACCGGCACAAGCCCGCGGGCGACATCAAACAGGGGCAATTCAAGCGATGGCTGCTCGACGGAATGCCTGAGACCTCGGGAAAACGCCAGGGTCCACACGGCAAGCCGGACGAGGGCCACACTCCCCAGTCCTGGTGGAAGGTCATGTGCCTCACGGGCGTCGACTACTTCTCCACCCTCGGCTACCAGCCCGCCATTGCGGCGCTCGCCGCGGGTATCGTTTCGCCGCTCGCCACGATTGTCCTGGTGGCCGTCACCTTGCTCGGCGCCCTGCCGGTCTACCGCCGGGTGGCTTCCGAAAGCGCCCGCGGCGAAGGCTCCATCGCGATGCTTGAGCGGCTCCTCCCCCGGTGGGGCGGCAAACTCTTCGTCCTCGCCTTGCTGGGATTCGCCGCCACGGACTTCATGATCACCATGACGCTCTCCGCCGCGGATGCGAGCGCCCACGCCATCGAAAACCCTTTTGCACCGGAATGGCTCCATGGGCAGGAAATCACCATCACCCTGGCGCTCATCGCCGGCCTTGGCGTGGTGTTCCTCAGGGGATTCAAGGAGGCCATCAACGTCGCCGTCGTGTTGGTGGGCGTCTATCTGGTGCTGAACGCCGTCGTCGTCGCGGTCGGCTTGGCGCACGTGGTGACCGAGGCGCATGTGGCGACCGATTGGTGGGCTGCATTGAACCAGCAGCACGGCAACCCGTTGATCATGGTGGGCATCGCGCTCCTGGTCTTCCCGAAACTTGCCCTGGGGCTCTCAGGGTTCGAGACCGGCGTCGCGGTCATGCCCCAGATCAAGGGCAGCCCGAGCGACACGGAGGAAAATCCCGCGGGCCGCATCCGCGGCACCCACAAACTGCTCACGACGGCGGCACTCATCATGAGTGCCTTCCTGGTGGCCTCGAGCTTCATCACCACGTTCCTGATTCCGGCCGCTGAATTCCAGCCGGGAGGGAAAGCCGACGGTCGAGCCCTCGCATTCCTTGCGCACCAATTCCTGGGCGACGGCTTCGGCACGGTGTATGACATCAGCACCATCGCCATCTTGTGGTTTGCCGGGGCCTCCGCCATGGCCGGCTTGTTGAACCTCGTGCCGCGCTATTTGCCGCGTTTCGGCATGGCCCCGGCGTGGACCAAAGCCGTCCGCCCGCTGGTCCTGGTCTTCACGGCGGTTGGATTCATCATCACGTTGGTCTTCGAGGCAAACGTGGAGGCCCAAGGCGGTGCCTACGCCACCGGCGTCCTGGTCCTCATGACCTCGGCCTCGATCGCAGTCACCCTGTCCGCGCGCCGGAAGAAGCAACGGGGCAAGGCCCTCGCTTTCGGTGCTGTCGCGGTGGTCTTCGCCTACACCACGGTGGCCAATGTGGTGGAACGCCCGGACGGTATCAGGATCGCTGCCCTGTTCATCCTCGGCATTGTCCTGGTGAGCTTCGCGTCGCGGGTACGCCGGTCCTTCGAACTGCGGGCTACCCACATCAAGATGGACCAGATGGCCCTCGAGTTCACGGCATCGAACGAGGAAGGCCCCATCCGGATCATCGCCCACGAGCCCAAGCGGCTGAGCGCCGACCGGTACGAGTTGAAGCTGCAGCATGCCCAGCAAGCCAACCACTTGCCGGTGGACAGCCACGCGATCTTCATCGAGATCATCGTGGATGACAGCTCAGATTTCGAGCAGGAACTCCTCGTGGAAGGCAAGGTCCGGCACGGCTTCAAGATCCTGGAGATCCACAGCAACAACGTGCCCAACACGCTGGCCGCGGTACTCCTCCACATCCGCGACGTCACGGGACTCATGCCGCACATCTATTTCCGCTGGACCGAAGGCAATCCGATCGCCAATCTGAGCAAGTTCCTCTTCTTCGGCGAGGGCGAGATTGCACCGGTGACCCGCGAAGTGCTGCGCGAAGCCGAACCGGACATCACGCGCAGGCCATGGGTGCACGTGGGCTGAAATGGGCTGAACATGGCAGTGTTGGTGCCGCTCGCCGCAGAGCGGCACCAACAGAGCGGCACCAACACAGTCTTCCTAGCTGATCGCGGAGGCGCCACGCTCCCCGGTCCGGACCCGGACGGCTTGCGAAACGTCGACCGTCCAGATCTTCCCGTCTCCGAACTGGCCCGTACTTGCACCGGAGATGATGGCGTCCACTATTCCGTCCACGAGATCGTCCGTGGCCAGGACCTCCACCCGGATTTTGGGAAGGAGATCGGAATTGTATTCCGCGCCCCGGTACACCTCCACGAAGCCCCGTTGCTGGCCGTAACCGTTGGCTTGGCTCACGGTCATCCCGTTGACTCCAAAGTGTTCCAAAGCTTCCCGGACCTCGTCGATCCGCTCCGGCCTCACGATGGCCGTGACCAGTTTCACGTCGACGCCTTGCTGCGCATCCGATCTGTTTTCCCGTTGGAGCTGGCTTCTGGGTCACCGCTGGAACTCGACGGAGCTTTGCCGTTCTGCGGTTCTCCCGGATTGAAGGACCCGCCAATCATGGCCAGCTCGTAGGCTGTTTCCGCGTGCTCCGTGATGTCGATGCCGGCCAGCTCTTCGTGCTCCTTGACGCGCATGCCCACCGTCTTGTGGATGGCGAGCCCGATGAGCGTCGTCATGATCGCCGTCCACGCAGTGACCACCAAGGCCGTCAATATTTGGGGCCAGAATTGGCTCAGGCCGCCGCCGTAGAAAAGGCCGCCTTCAGTCTTTGCCGAGGGTACCGCGAAGAATCCGAGGGACAGGGTCCCCCACAGGCCGCCGACAAAGTGGACGGCAACAACATCCAAGGAGTCGTCAAGGCCGATCTTGAACTTCAGTCCGATGGCCAGTGCACAGACGGCACCCGCGATGACGCCGATGACGATGGCGCCAATGGGGTCCACGAATCCACAGGCCGGGGTGACCGCCACCAAGCCGGCGACCGCGCCGGATGCGGCACCAAGGGACGTCGCGTGGCCGTCGCGCAGCCTTTCGACAAGCAGCCAACCGAGGAGCGCCGCGCTTGTGGCCAAGAGGGTATTCGTCCAGGCGAGCGCGGCAATTCCATCAGCGGCCAGTTCCGAACCGGCGTTGAATCCGAACCACCCGAACCACAACAGGCCTGCCCCGAGCATCACGAAGGGGAGGTTGTGCGGCCGGATGTTGGGGTCTTTCATGAATCCGAGCCGCTTGCCGAGCACTACCGCAAGCATCAGCCCTGCCATGCCGGCGTTCATGTGGACGACGGTGCCACCGGCAAAGTCGAGGGCCGAGATCTTGCTGCCGATGATCCCTGTGGATCCGAAGAGGCCGCCGCCCCAAACCCAGTGGGCAATAGGAGCGTAGACAATGGTGACCCAGAGGCCGGCAAACAGCAGCCAGGGGCCAAACCTGACCCGTTCGGCCACCGCGCCACTGATCAGTGCCACCGTGATGATGGCGAAGGTGGCTTGGAACCCTATGAAGACCATGTCCGGCAACCCCGGGGCTTTCCCGCCGATGACGCTGGCCAGTCCGCTGAGTCCGAAGTTCGCGAAGGGATCTCCGATGAATCCGCCAAGGGTATCCGGGCCGAACGCGAGTCCGTAACCCCACAGGGCCCAGACCACCGCGACAACGCCGATGGCGCCAAAGCTCATCATCATGATGTTGAGGACGGACTTCATCCTGACCAGGCCGCCGTAGAAGAACGCCAAACCTGGCGTCATGAGAAGGACGAGGGCGGAAGCTGCAAGCATCCAGGCTGTTGCGCCTGGATCGAGGGTCTGGGGGTTCACATCCAGCCCTACGCTGAAGAATACTGGGGTCATTTCGGGAGCCTTCCTGCATATACGGCGCTCCATGGCGCCCGCACGGCGAGACCATTTTTAAAACGAACAGGTCCTGGTACCCCACGGGATACCGACCTTGACGAGTTGCCTTGACTCGAAGGTACAGTCGCCCTGTTTCAGCAGTCGGCACGGATCATTTCAGGCACGTAACACCGAAGGCCCCAGGGTTAAATCCCGGAGTCAGTCATGTTTCAGGCGTGTTACGCCGCGTGTCGGCCACATGCGGTCCCGTATCGCAAAGTGCCGGCGTCAGCGGCTGGCTGCCGGCACCAGGATCCAGAGCACCTCAACGGGCTCGTCGGTTGGATTGACCCAGGTGTGCGGCTCGCGGCCCGGGAAGGACAGCGTGTCCCCCTCTTCGAGTTCGTACTCCTCGTTGGTGAGGATCAATTTGATGCGGCCCTTGACCACGTGCAGGACGTCGACGTCGCAATCGACGGCGTAAAGCTCGGCTTCTCCCCGGCCGCGGGGCTCGATGGAAGCCTGTAGGATCTGCAGCCGTCGTTCCGACCGGGCGGTCAGGAGCCGCTCCACGATTCCCTGGCCGCCAAGCGAAATCCGCGGCCCATCGTCGCGCCGCGTCAGGTGCGTCTCAGGTGCGGCGAAAAGATCGCCGATGGAGACTGAAAGAACTTGGCAAAGCGTCACAAGGGAAGCGACCGACGGCGATGTCAGGTCACGTTCCACCCGGCTCAGGAACCCTTTGGTCAGGCCGGTGGCGTCGGCAACCTGCTCGATGGTGAGCCGCTGCGATTGGCGGGCGGCACGGATTCTGGAACCGATGGCAACGGGGACATTGCTCGGTTCAACGGGGAGAGCCTTCATTCACGAACCTTTCAGGCCGTTTCTGCGGCCCTGTCATTGCAGCAATAGTAGCCGGATCGCCCGCGCGGCAGGGCCTTTGGCAAGCTGGAGGAGCGCCGATGAGTCCGCTGGGCGAGACAGCACCTTGACTGTTACTCGCATCACTACGTATCCTCATAGGCAACAAGTGTTGTTTGTGAGGCATACATCACAGACTACTCTCCCCAATCACCAGCGCAGAGACCTTCCGCAACCCGCAACGAAACCCAGCGGACCGGCGTCGGAATCCCCAAGGGCTCTGCGCATCACTTTCAGGAGCCAACCGTGGACTCTTCGTTCATCAATATTGCGATCGTGGTGGTGTATTTGCTCGCCATGCTGGCCTTCGGCTGGTGGGGCAAGTCGCGCACCAAGAACAACAGCGACTTCCTCGTGGCAGGACGCCGCCTCGGTCCGATGCTCTACACCGGCACCATGGCCGCAGTCGTCCTCGGCGGCGCATCGACGGTTGGCGGCGTCGGCCTCGGCTACAAGTTCGGCGTCTCCGGCATGTGGCTGGTTGTCGCGATCGGTTCGGGCGTGCTCCTCCTGAGCCTGCTTTTCGCCGGCACCATCCAGCGGCTGAAGATCTACACGGTCTCCCAGATGCTGAGCCTGCGTTACGGACAGCGCGCCACACAGACTTCCGGCATCGTCATGCTCGCCTACACCCTGATGCTGTGCGCCACGTCCACGGGCGCCTACGCCACCATCTTCGTTGTACTCTTCGGCTGGGAGCGCTGGCTCGCCATCGCCGTCGGCGGCGCAATCGTCCTGGTCTACTCAACGATCGGCGGCATGTGGTCCATCACCCTCGCCGACCAGGTGCAGTTCATCATCAAGACCGTGGGCATCTTCTTCCTCATGCTCCCGTTCGTCCTGAACGCCGCAGGCGGCTTCGATGGCATCCGTGCCCGCGTTGACGCCAGCTTCTTCCAGTTGGACGGCATCGGGGCACAAACCATCATCACGTACTTCGTGGTCTACACCCTGGGCCTGCTGATCGGCCAGGACATCTGGCAGCGCGTCTTCACCGCCAAGACTCCCAAGGTGGCACGTTGGGGCGGTGCCACCGCGGGTATCTACTGCGTCCTGTACGGCGTCGCCGGCGCATTGATCGGCCTTGCCGCCCGCGTGGCACTGCCCAACATCGACGTGAAGGCCCTCGGCAAGGACGTCGTCTACGCCGAGGTTGCAACGCACATCCTGCCGATCGGCATCGGCGGCCTCGTGATGGCCGCTGCGGTCGCGGCCATGATGTCCACGGCTTCCGGAGCCCTCATCGCCGCGGCCACCGTTGCCCGCGCCGACGTGGTCCCGTTCGTGGCCAGCTGGTTCGGCAAGACCATCAACACCGACGACACCGAGAACCCCGAGCACGACGTCAAGGCCAACCGCTACTGGGTCCTCGGACTGGGCATCGTGGCCGTGTTGATATCCATGGCGGCGCAAGACGTCGTGGTCGCCCTGACCATCGCCTACGACATCCTGGTGGGCGGCCTGCTGGTTGCCATCCTGGGTGGCCTGGTCTGGAAGCGGGGCACCGGTATTGCCGCGGCCTGGTCCATGGCCGTGGGGTCCGTACTCACACTGGCCCTGCTGATCGCCTATGCCACGGGAATCATTCCCAGCGAAGACGGCGTCTACGCCAACGATCCCATCTACTGGGGCCTCGGAGCCTCGTTGCTGGTGTACGTCGTGGTCTCGCTGCTGACGCCTCCCACGGAGCCCCAGGTCCGCGAAGCATGGGACCGTCGCGTCGCCGGAGGAGTCACCGAGGAACTCCCGCTGGAGGCCCACCCGGTGGCCAGCCACTAAGTTTCACAGAGTCAAGTACGACGGCGGCGCCGCMCCTTTTTCCGGGGTGCGGCGCCGCCGTCGCATGTACAGTAGGAAGAGCTTCAAGAGATCTGGCGCCAAGCTCCGACTTGCCACACGCCAACCCCATGTTCACGGGTGGTTCGGATGAAGAAGCGGCCCGGCTCGGACCAGAGACAACCGAACGGGCAAGAGCAACTCCACAGGAGAAGGCCATGCCTTTCGAAAACGGCGCCACCGCCATAGCCGACCGCACCACCCAGCCCAGCACCCTCTTGTCGCCCCGTCCCCGCCGGGTGGACGAATTCGTCCGGGTGATTCCCGGCGTCGACCTCTCCCAAGGCTCCGTCACGTTCGTCGTGGACGGAAACCTGGAACGCTATTGGCACCATGAGCCGCGGCTCATCACCCAAGCCCTTTCAAAAGCGGTCCAGCCCGCCCGCTGGTTCCCCGCCACACGGAAACTCACCCTGACGGTGGCGGCAACCGGGCACCGGGCAGGCGTGCAGAGGCACTTCATCCTGAGCGCGTTTTAGCGCCCAGGGTTTAGCGAGCCCGGGGCTATTCGAACTCTTCGTCCTCGCGGTGTTCCTCTGCGTCGAGCGGAACCACCCGTTCGTCGTCGTCGAGGACCTCGGATTGTTCCTCCCAGTCCTCGTCCACCTCAAGGTCTTCGCTGTAGTCGTAGGCGGGATCGGCCTCGACCGTGGGACGGTCGGGGTGACGGGCGTGGGTTTCGGTGCTGTCCATGGTGCAACCTCCGTTCGACGTGCCGCTGAGCCCATCGCACAGGCACATGAGGCAGCCGGTCACCACGCTACCCCGCCAATTCGTGGACCCTGTCCATCCATCCCAGCACTGCCCCCAGCCGCGGTCAAGGCCTCCCGGGAGCCTCCCGTTTTTGAGGCGCGCCTAAAATGTCCAGTGAGGATTGCCAGCCGAAAAACCGCGGAAATTGGCGATAGAGTGGAGCCGCAATGAGGCGATGAAGCCCGCCCCAGCAACCCAGGAGTCCCGGTGCACCCGCACGCAGATCCACAGAACCCGACAGATCCAGACAACGCGCATCCCGACAATCCCTCGGACCAAAGCAGTCCATCGCAAGATGAAGCGGCCCCCAAGACTCCCCCGTCGTCGTCGGACATCAAGCGCTGGCGTCAGTACTTGGCGGACGAGCGGGCCGAGGCCGCCGTGTACCGCCAACTGGCGCAGCGCCGCGACGGCGAGGAACGCGAAATCCTGTTGGCACTCGCAGAGGCCGAGGGCCGCCACGAGGCACACTGGCTCAAGCTCCTCGGGGAACATGCCGGCATGCCGAAGGCGGCCTCGATCCGAAGCCAAATGCTCGGCTTCCTCGCCCGGAACTTTGGATCAGTGTTCGTGTTGGCCCTCGCCCAAAGGGCTGAAGGCCGCTCGCCTTACGCGAAGGATCCAGCAGCGACCCGCGCCATGGCGGCTGACGAACAGATCCACGAGGAAGTAGTCCGCGGCCTGGCGACGCGCGGCCGCAACAGGTTGTCCGGCACTTTCCGCGCGGCCGTATTCGGCGCCAACGACGGCCTTGTCAGCAACCTCTCACTCGTGATGGGCATGGCGGCCACCGGCGTCCCCGCCACTGTGGTCCTGTTCAGCGGCATCGCAGGCCTGCTGGCAGGCGCGCTGTCCATGGGTGCCGGCGAATATGTCTCTGTCCGCTCGCAGCTCGAGCTCCTCAAGGCCACCCGCCCCACCCAGGCCACGCTGACCGCAGCCCCGGCCCTGGACATCGAGCACAACGAGCTGGTTCTCGTGTATCTGGCCCGGGGCATGTCCCGCGAAGCCGCCGAACACCGGGCCGCTGAACGCATGGGCGTCTACAGCTGCGATTGCGATCCCAGCCTCTCCCTGCACCCCGAAGTGGAAGAAACCGTCAATGAGCACGAGGCCGTGGGCTCCGCTTGGGGCGCCGCGATCTCGAGCTTCTGCTTCTTCGCTTCGGGCGCCATTGTGCCCATCCTGCCGTTCATCTTCGGCATGACCGGCTTCGCGGCGCTTGCTGTGGCCGGTACGCTGGTGGGCATCGCGCTTCTGTCGACCGGCGCCGTCGTCGGCTTGTTGTCCGGAACCTCGCCGCTGACCCGCGGCCTCCGGCAGCTCGCCATCGGTCTCGGCGCGGCCGCGGCCACGTATGGGCTGGGCTTCGTCTTCGGCGCTGTCATCGGTTAGTACCGCCGGCCCGCTGGGGTGCCGGGTACGGGGATTTGGGGGAAGACTTGCATTCAAACTACGGGTACGACGGCGGCCCGCCGCCCAAGCGCCCCAGCACCGCGCTCGCGCTGTTCCGAAATTTGATGCTGGTGGCGGTGGTCGCTGCCGTAGCGGTGTTGGTCAGTGGATTCCTCCGGGGCGACCCTGGAATCACCGGCTTGCTTCCGAACCTGGCCCCGTCCGCCCACGCCACGGCAAGTAGCTCCGGGCCGGGCGGGGCTCCCGGACAAAGTCAGCCGAAGGCGGCCCGCGCGCCGGATACACCGCCGCCTGGCCTGGAAGAAGCCGGCCACCCGCTTGGCTCCCCCGCCAAGCCTGCGGTGGCCAGCAACTCCTTCAAGTTCCTGGCCACCAATGCCGACGGCACCCCCGTGGGCTACTCTCCGTGCCGGCCACTGCACTACGTGGTCAACGCGGCTCTCGCCCCGGCCGGATCCGAGGGGCTCATCGCCGACGCCATTGCAAAGATTGCCGCTGCTACGGGCCTCACATTCGTTGACGACGGCACCAGCAAGGAAACCCCCTCCGAGAAGCGCAAGCCGTACCAGCCCGCGCTCTACGGAGACCGTTGGGCACCGCTGCTGATTTCCTGGACCACTCCCGAGGCGGCTCCCGCATTGACAGGATCCGTCATCGGAACCGGCGGCAGCACCATGTACAGCTTCGGCACCGGACCCAAGAGCTACGTTTCGGGAAGCCTGGACTTGGACGCCCCGCAAATCACGGAACTGCTGGGCGTCTCCGGCGGCGCCCATTACGTCTCCGCGGTGATCCAACACGAACTTGGCCACGTGGTTGGCCTTGACCACGTAGACGATCCGATCCAGCTCATGTACCCGGAGATCGGCGCCCCTGATGGTTTGGCGGCCGGAGACCTGAATGGACTCTACAAACTCCACACCGCTCTGTGCCGCACCGACCTGTAGCCCGGCCCACCCTTAGCCCGCCCACCCAACTAGCTCGCATTAGGTGTCGTTTTGGGCCCTGATAACGACAACAACTGCGAGTCAGTTGGGTGGGGACGGGCTTAGTTGGGGGCGGGTAGTAGGACGCGGGCGGACGTGAAGCTGGCTCCTGCGCCCGGGTAGGACGGGACCTCGATCCGGGCGTGGCTGTGGATCTCGTTCACCGTGGCCTTGGTGTGCTCGGCGATCCGTTCCAAGGTGGTCACCCACATCCCGTCCATGGCCTTGACTCGTCCGATCAGCTGCTCCAAGGCAACCGCCTTGGACGGACGGCCGGAGATGAAGGGGTGGTTGGTCAAGACGAAACAGCTGCCTTGGGTGTGGTGCGCTTCGGCTTCGAGGGTCCACATCTCCAACACCTTGGCCGGACTCTCGATGACCCCGCTGCCTGTCACTCCCGGATAGAACGCGTATTGTTCCCAATCGTCCAAGGCCCAATCCACCGGGATCTCCACGATGTCCCGCGAATCACCCGAATCCGAGGCAACCGCCATGCGGTAGGGGGCATCGCCGTCGAGCAGGCTTGAATCGTAGAGGAAGCCACGGTCCGCGAGCAGCGCCGGCGAATGCCAGTTGAGCTCCCACCACGGTGCCCTGTAGCCGACCGGCCTGACCCCGGCTACCTTCGCGAGCGCGTCGAGCCCGCGGTCCAGGTAGTTGGCCTCGGTGGCGGCGTCGATTCCCTGCATTGGCTCGTGCAGGTAGCCGTGGTGGGCGACTTCATGGCCGCCGTCGACGATCCGCCGCACCACGTCCGGGTAGCTTTCCGCCGTGAATCCCGGGATGAAGAAGGTTCCCTGGATCTCTTGGCGCTCGAGGATCTTCAAGAGTCGCGGAACAGCAACCCTCGGGCCATACGACTGGTGGCTCATGAGGGACATGCGCCTGGTGCTCGTGGGATCGTGCGCGATGGTGCAGGATTCGGCGTCGACGTCGAACGTGAAGGACGCCGCTGCCCTGAAGCCTTCAGGCCAAGTGATCGAGTGTGCCTCGTCGGGGAAAGCGTTGGTGGTCATCAGGTTTCCTTTCAGTCGTTGACCAGATTGGCGACGGCGTCTTCCGCAACGGGCTGCGGCGCCGCGGTCTCGGAAGACAGCGGAAGGTACCGGGCATGGACCCGTGGGCCCAGCGCGCCATAGACTGCCGCGGCAACAAGTCCGCCGGCCAGCCAGGACAAGTCGATCCCGCCCATGGCCGTGGCGATGGGGCCTTGCATGATCGGCAGGACGCCGTACATGAACAGCCACGTGGCAAAGATGCCTACCAGGAGCGCGGTGATCCCGGCCCAGTTGAACGCCGGGAGCCGGCGGGTACCCACAGGGTCGAAGAGCCGGTCGACTGCTACGGGGCTGCGCTTGTCCACCCAGAAGTAGTGCACCAACATGATGCCTCCCCACGCGGCTACCCACGCCACGAGCCCGCCGAGCCACGTGCTCAGCGTTGACGCGAAATCCTCCTGCAGGATGAAGAACACGACGCCGACCAGGGCCAGGAGTCCGACGAAGAGGTTCAAGGAGCGACGCTTGGCCTTGATGTCCAGGGCCTGGGCGGCCACCGAAAAGGTGTAGATGTTCAGGATGTTCGTCGCGATGGGACCGTGCAGCACCAGGAAGAGCACCGGGATGGCCAGCACGCCGAAGTTGTCCACGATGAGGTGGCCGGGATCGGCCGTGCCGCTCTTCGTTGCCAAGCTGGCGCCAAGGATGCCGAGCCACACCACCGGGAGGAACTGGCCGAATACGGAGGCCAGGTAGACCTTGTGCTTGGGGACGGACTTGCTGACGAAGCGTGAATAGTCCGCCGCGTAGGTGAACCAGGTGATCCCCCAGCCGATGCCGATAACCGTCATCACGGTGGTCATGGCCGCGATTCGTGCGCCGCCTTCAAGGACAGCACCGGGAGGGCCAGCGTAGCCCCAATCGATGTTCATGCCGAACCAGGCCACGGCGGACATCGCGATCAGCACCACGATGGTGGGCGGGACGGTCCACTTCTCGAAGGCCGCGATGGCCTTGTAGCCGAACCAGGCGATGGTGACCTGGGCGGACATGATCAGGAAGGCCACCAGGATCTTGGGGCCTACGTTGGGCTGCTCGGGATCGACCATGCCGAGCTTGCCGAGGAGTGCCATCACGAGGTCCAGGATGATCCAGGTGTTGACGGCGCACCAACCGATTCCGAGGAGCGCCTGGATGGCGCTCGGGAGGTAGTTGCCGCGGCGGCCGAAGACGGCCCGGGCCAGGACCATGCCGGTGGCACCGGTCCTCTGGCCCAGGAGGACAAACAAGCCAAAGAGCGCCATGCCGATCAGGTTTCCCACCACCAGGACCGTGACGGTATCGGCAAAGCCCAGTCCAAGCTGGACGCCGAGGGCCCCGAGGACCCAGTTGATGGGGGCAAGGTTTGCGCCTGCCCAGATCCAGAATTGGCCCGCTACGCTGCGGGTACGCGCTGATTCGGGAATGGACTGCAGGTTCTGTTCGACGTCGGTCTGCGCCGTTGCAGCCCCAGGCGTCGCAGTGGATAAGTTCTCGTGCATTGGGGGGATCCTCCGTGTAGGAAAGGGACTCCTTCAATGTATGTGCCCCACATCACAGCAACAAGATACGATGTGTACGATAGATTCCAATAATTAGTTACGGAGTGTCATGTCTTTGCTCCTTGCCGACGCCTTCGAACACGAAAGCCTGAAAGCCGCCGAAGCAGTTCTCCGGACGGATGTGCCCGAGGCACTGTCCCGGCAGCTCCGTTGGGTCCATTCAAGCGAAGTGCTGGACATCGCTCCGTTGCTCCGGGGCGGAGAGCTGCTCCTGAGCGGCGGGCAGGCCCTCGCCACCGCCTCGGACGAGCGGCGCGTGGACTACGTCCGCCAACTGGCGGCGCGCGGCATCACCGCTTTGGCGATCGAAACGGGTCCCGAGCTGCCCGCAATTCCGGAGTCCATGATCGACGCCGGCCAGGACGCCGGGCTGCCCATCATCGAGTTGTGCAAAGTGGCCCCTTTCGTCGGCATCATGCAAGCCATCAACTCGCTCCTTGTCAGTGAGTCGGTCGCACAATTGCAGTTCGGCGACGAAACGAGCCATGCCATGGCGGCGGAACTCGCGCACGGAGGCGGACTGGATCAACTCCTCGCGGTGCTGGCAGGCCGGACGGGTTCCAGCGCGAGGCTCGTCTCGCCGTCGGGCATCACTTTGGGAAGCGCGACGGCGGCCGCGCAGCCCGAGTCCGGGACCGTCACCACCGTCGATGTGCCCGTCCGCGGCGTCCTTGCGGCCCGGCTGGAGTTGGAAGTGCCCGACGACGGCGACGCCAACCTCGCGCAGGTGGCCGGCGAGCGGTGCGTCGATATCCTCGGCTTGGCCCTGCTGCAACGCATGCCGCCGGGACTCAAGGAACTTGCCGGCATCGAACTCATGCGGGCCGTCAGTTCGGGTACGCAGTCATGGCGACTGCAGCAATTGGGACCGGCGTCGGGGTTTCCCGCCAGCGGCCCGGTGGCCGCCGTCGTGGTGCGTTCCCCTGCGGCTGGGCAGCTCCGGACACGGCTCGACGGCATCCTGGACGGCACGGTTCCGCAAAGCGCGAGCTACGCGGACAACGCGGAATTGATTGCCTTGGCCGCGCTTCCCCGCACCAGGGCAGTGGCTTCGCGCATCGCGCTCATCCATGCGCTTGAGGCCCTGGAGGTCCCCGACGGCTCGGTCACCGCCGTGGGTCCGCTGGCGCAGGGAATCGGCGAGGCGCCGTGGTCGCTGGCAGAGGCGCGCCGGACGCTCGAGCTCATGCCGGGGTCCGGGCCGGGAGCCGCGAACGGCGTGGTCGATACCGAGGACTTCGCCGTCGAGCGACTGGCACAAGGAAGCCTCGACGCGGCAGTCCGTGAAGGATTCGTGCGGCGGCAGCTCGGCGCCGTCGTCGAGCATGACGAGCTGCGGCGCTCGGAGCTGATGCGGACGTTGGCCGTCTGGCTGGATACGGGGTGCAATACCGCTCACGCGGCACGGGAACTGCACTTGGAACGGCAGTCGATGCACCACAGGCTCCAGCGGATTTTCGAGTTGTGCGGCGGGGACCCCCGGGGAACGGGCAGGCTCGTCGCGCTTCACGTGGCAACACGCTTGGCGCGGCTTTAGGCAACGCCTGAACGGCCCACCGTTGGGTGGGCCGTTCAAACGCTACTTGAGCACTACGGTTCTGCTGCCTTGCAGGATCACGCGCCCTTCGCAATGCCAGCGGACGGCGTTGCTGAGTGCTTTGCACTCGGTGTCGCGGCCGGCTGCCACGAGGTCGTCCGGACCGAAGGTGTGGTCAACTTCTACCACTTGCTGGGCGATGATCGGTCCCTCATCCAACTCACCGTTGACGTAGTGCGCGGTGGCACCCACGGTCTTGACGCCCCGGGCGTAAGCCTGGTGGTACGGCTTGGCACCTTTGAAGCTGGGCAGGAATGAATGGT
Source organism: Arthrobacter sp. 01T428 (assembly GCF_056398685.1). Lineage (NCBI taxonomy): Bacteria > Bacillati > Actinomycetota > Actinomycetes > Micrococcales > Micrococcaceae > Arthrobacter > Arthrobacter sp. 01T428. The sequence goes on from NZ_JBFTPW010000016.1 coordinate 71,462, forward strand.
GGATGTTGATGGCCCGGCCGTCGAGCTTGCGGGCAAGATCGTCGCTGAGGACCTGCATGTAGCGGGCCAGGACCACCAGTTCGACGTCCAGGCGATCGATCAGGTCAAGGAGTTGTCCTTCAGCCGCCGCCTTGGTGTCCGCGGTGACGGGCACGTGGAAGAACGGAATGCCGTGCCATTCGACCGTCCGCCTGTGGTCCGGATGGTTGGAGACCACCCCGACAATCTCGACCGGCAGTTCCCCGATACGGGCCCGGAACAGGAGATCGTTGAGGCAGTGCTCGAACTTCGAGACCATGATCAGGACGCGCCGCTTGGCACCGTGGCGTTGCAACTGCCAGCGCATGCCGAACTTTTCGGCAACAGGCGCAAAGGCTTCCCGGAGCGAGTCGATCGTCGATTCGTCACCTTCCGATGCGAAGTGGATCCGCATGAAGAAATGGTGATCCAGTTGGGAGTCGAATTGCTTGTTGTCGATGATGTCGCAGCCGTGTTCCAGGAGGAAGCCGGAGACGGCGTGCACGATGCCCCGCGTTTCCGGGCAATCGAGCGTCAGGACATGCTCAACGGTGGTAGCCGGCAGGGCCGCTCCAGGCCGCGGGGCGGATTCATTCTGTGTGACAGTCATGGCTAGCACTCCACTACGTTGACGGCGAGGCCTCCGCGGGAGGTCTCCTTGTACTTGCTTTTCATGTCCGCTCCTGTCTCTCGCATGGTTTTGATGGCTTTATCAAGGGACACTTTGTGGCTGCCGTCGCCGTGCAGGGCAAGACGGGCAGCGTTGATGGCCTTCACGCTGGCGATGGCGTTGCGTTCGATGCACGGGATCTGCACCAGCCCGCCTACGGGATCGCACGTGAGGCCAAGGTTGTGTTCGATGCCCACTTCCGCGGCGTTCTCCACTTGTTTGGGAGTGCCTCCAAGGACCTCGCACAGACCAGCGGCAGCCATCGAACAGGCTGAGCCCACTTCACCCTGGCAGCCGACTTCGGCGCCGGAAATGGAGGCGTTGATCTTGAACAGGATCCCGACGGCGGCCGCCGCGAGCAGGAAGCGGACCACGCCGTCGTCGTCGGCGCCCTGCACGAATTTCGTGTAATAGTGCAGCACCGCCGGAACAATGCCCGCCGCACCGTTGGTGGGCGCCGTGACAATGCGGCCACCCGCGGCGTTTTCCTCGTTCACGGCCAGCGCGAACAGGTTCACCCATTCCATGGCGACCAGCGGGTCTGCCGAGCTTGAGCCTTGCAGACCGGCGTCGGTGGCCTTGAGCGACTTGAACAACGACGGCGCCCGTCGCCTGACGTTCAAGCCTCCCGGGAGGATTCCTTCCGCGGCGCAGCCATTGTCGACGCATTCGCGCATGACGGCCCAGATCTGCAGCAGCCGCTCGCGAAGTTCGGCCTCGCTGCGCCACACGAGTTCGTTGGCGAGCATGACATCGGAAATGGACATGCCCTCCCGTGCGCAGATCGCCAGGAGCTCGTCTGCAGTGCTGAACGGATAGGGCAGCACGGTGCTGTCAGCGACCACTTTGTCGTTTCCGGACGCGTCACCGTCCACCACGAAGCCGCCGCCGATCGAATAGTAGCTCCGTTCGCGGAGCACTTCCCCGGTGTGGTCGAGGGCACGGAAGGTCATGCCGTTGGGGTGGGCAGGCAGGGATTTGCGTCGGTGCAGGACCACGTCTTCATCCCAGTTGAAGTCCACGCGGTGATGTCCGGCTATCCGCAATTCGGCGTCGAGGGCGGCCGCGGCAACCTGGTCATCGGCAGTGGACGTGTCCACCGTTTCCGGTGATTGGCCCTGTAGTCCCAGCACCACGGCTTTGTCCGAACCGTGGCCGCGGCCGGTGGCGCCCAGCGAGCCGAAAAGCTCTGCCTGGACGCGCACCGTTGCCGCGAGTTGCCCGGAGGATTCCAGGCCGTCGGTGAACTGCTTCGCCGCCCGCATCGGGCCGACCGTGTGCGAAGACGACGGCCCGATGCCAATGGAAAACAGGTCAAGCACGCTCAATGCCATCAGGGGACCTCAGGAGAGGCGTATTCCCTCATGCCGTCAAGCAGCCAGCGGCCCAGGAAGTCGGCGAACGACGCCCTCGGGAAGATCCGGAAGCTGTCCTCGCCGGTCTTGAACAGCATGGCGGGGATGTTGCCGATTTCCGTGGCCAGGGCCGTTCCGGTGCGGAAGGCGCGGGGGTGCAGGTCCAGCGAACAACCCTTCTCCAGGACGTCTCGCGCCCGGATCCCGGACAGTTCGAAGGTGGTGCGGTTGGCGGACAAGTCCACCACCTGTCCAGGGTTGTCGCCCAAGGCCTCCACCAGGGCGCGGACAAGGTCTCCGCCCAGTGAATCGTGGGCCGATTCCGGTGCGACCACCAGGAATTCTTCCGGCCCAAGCCACAGGGTGGTGGCCCTCTCACCCCCGCTGATGTCACCGCAGGCAGCCGGCAGGCCGCCTGTCACGGACGCGAGGCGGGCTCCGGCGTCGGAATTCCTGTCAACCCGGATCCCCACCATGGTTTGGAACGGGATCTCCTTCAACGCCACGGTTCCAGCCACGGAGCCGGACTCGAAGGTCGGTGCCAAGTGCGACGCCGGGCTGCGGCGTGCCGCACGGAGCGTCTCAGGGTTTGCGGGGGTTGCTGTTTCAGCCATCTTTACGGGTCCCTTCTGCGTCGAAAAGTACGGTTTCTCCGACAACGACGTCCAGCAACTGGTCGCCGACGGAGGCCACCAAGGTCTCGCCGATGCGGTTGCGGCCGTTGGTGATCAGAGCCAGGCCGAAGGAACGGCCCAATGCGGCACTGTGGTAGCTCGAGGTCACGAAGCCCTGCATCGGCACGGGGCCGTAAGCCGGGTTGACCGGGATTCCCTTTTCCACGAGCTGGGTGCCTTCCGGAAGACGGAACGAGCCGTCCGCCGGCAGGACGCTGACCAGGTGCTTGCGGTCAGTGCGGACCGCGTCCTCGCGGCTGTACGAACGCTTGCCGATGAAGTCCTTGGCTTTGGAAACGATCCACTCCATCCCGGCATCCTGCGGGGTGACAGTCCCGTCCGTGTCCTGCCCGACGATCGGGTAGCCCTTCTCGGCACGCAGCACGTGCATGGTTTCCGTGCCGTACGGGGTGATGTTGAACTCGGCACCTGCGGCAGCAACGGCTTCCCAGGTGTTGAGCCCGTACCAGGACGGAACATTGATTTCGTAGGCAAGCTCACCGGAGAACGAGATCCGGCAAACCCGTGCCTGGACTCCGGAGGCCAGCGTGGTCTCGCGGAACGTCATGAACGGGAACGCTTCGGCATCCAGCCCGCCGTCGGCCGCCAGTTGCGGGGCGACTTTGGCGATCACGGCGCGGGATTTCGGCCCGACGACGGCAATCGTCGTCCACTGTTCGGTCACCGACGTGCACACGACGTCGAGTTCGGGCCACTCGGTCTGGTGCCATTCCTCGAGCCAGTCGAGGACCTTGGCTGCGCCGCCGGTGGTGGTGGTCATGAAGTAGCGGCCCTCGTCGAGGCGCAGGGTCACGCCGTCGTCGAAGATCATGCCGTCCGGGGTGCACATGACCCCGTAGCGGGCGGAACCGGGGGCAAGCTTCTTGAACGCGTTGGTGTAGATGCGGTTCAGGAACTCACCGGCGTCCTTGCCACGGATCTCGATCTTGCCGAGCGTGGTGGCGTCCATGAAGCCCACGGATTCGCGGACTGCGGCGCATTCGCGGAGCACCGCGGCGTCCATGTCCTCGCCCGCTTGCGGGTAGTACCACGGCCGCTTCCACTGGCCGACGTCCTCGAAGAGCGCTCCCTGGGCAACGTGCCAGGGGTGGATGGAGGTCACGCGGGCGGGATCGAACAGCTCGCCGCGCTGGCGTCCGGCCAACGCCGCGAAGGCCACCGGCGTGAACGGGGCACGGTAGGTCGTGGTTCCGATGTCCCCGATGCCACGGGCTGCCTCGCCCGCCTGCTTGAGGGCCGCCGCGATCACGCCGATGGCGTTGACCCCGGAGGTCTTGCCCTGGTCGTTGGCCGTGCTGATGGAGGTGTACCGCTTGATGTGTTCCACCGAGCGCATGCCGGCCCCGGTGGAACGGAGCACGTCGGCCACGGACTGGTCGCGCTGGAAGTCGACGAAGTGGTGGTGCCACTCCCCCGCGTTTCCGCTCTGCCCCGGCACCAGCCACAACTGGCGGGTCGGGGCGGAGGCCACGGGCGCCTTCAACTCGACAGGCACCGTCTGGGTGCTGAAGCCTGCGGCGATAGCGGCCGCGGCACCGGCGGATGCGCCTTCGCTCAGGCAATCCTCGAGCTCGTAGCTGCCACGGCCTGAACCGGCAACATGCTGGTCCCTGACCACGGAGCTCGGCACGAAGCCGGCCAGGTCATCGTCCCAACGCAACTTGCCCTGGCGCTGGCTGTGGAGGTGGACCACGGGACTCCAGCCACCGGAAACCGCCAGCAGATCGCAAGCGATCCGTTCGACGCCGGAGGTGACTTCGCCGTCGTCGTTGAGGCTGCGGATGGTGACGCCGTCGATCCGGCCGTTTTCCCCCGCGCCGGAGGTATCGGCGACGGCGCTGCCGACGAGGACGCGGAGGCCGCTTTCGACGGCGGTTGCCGCTTTCTCGCTGAGCTTGGGGCGGGCGTCGACGACGGCGGCGACCTTGACGCCTGCGGCCAGCAAATCCGCAGCGAGCAAGTAGGCCGAATCGTTGGTGGTGCCGATGACGACCCGCCGTCCGGCGGCGACTGCGTAGCGGTTGAGGTAGCTACGGACAGCCGAGGCCAGCATGATGCCGGGCCGGTCGTTGTTCTCGAAGACGAGCGGACGCTCGTGGGCACCGGGGGCCAGGACCACCTGCTTGGCACGGATGTGCCAAATTCGCTGGCGGGAGACGCCGTCCGCGGCCGGGCTGCCGAGGTGGTCGGTGCGGTTCTGTGCCGCGATCACATAGTTCGCGTCGTAGGAGCCGAACGCCGTGGTGCGGTTGAGGACGGTGCATTCGGCGGCGGAGACGAGCTCCGCCTCGACATCGGCGATCCATTCGAGCGCCGGCTTGCCTTCGATCACTTCGGCGAGTTCCGGGGCAGCGGAGCCGGAAAGCAGCGAGCCGCCGAGTTCGGGCTGGTCATCGATCAGGATGACCCTGGCCCCGGTGCGGACGGCTTCGCGGGCTGCCGCGAGGCCGGAAACGCCGCCGCCAACCACCAGGACGTCTGTGTGGACGTACTTCTTGTCGTACTCGGCGCGGTCCTCGTTGGGATCGAGCTTGCCGAGGCCGTTCAGGAACTCAACGTTGAGCCCGTCCACGAGAGACACGGTGGTCGCCGGAAGCATCGACTCGGCGACATGGCCGGGGAAGCGGGCAGCCACCTTGACCAGGGCGTTGGATTCTTCCACGCCGGCGGACATGATGCCGCGGGGCCGGTCCTCGTAGAGGGAGTTGCCTGCGTTGATGCGGCCGTTGGCCAGCAGAGCGGAAGCAACAGTGTCCCCCGGGTGGCCGGTGTATTCCTGGCCGTCCACGGTGAACCGCCAGGAGATGCTGCGGTCGATGCGGCCGCCGGTGGCGAGGCGGGCGTTCTGCGGGGTCACTTCGTTGCTCCTTCCGGAGTGGTGGCTGCTGTGGGGTTCACATCAGGGCGCGGTTCGCCCATCTTGTAGATGGCCTGGATGTCATAGCTGACGGTGTCACGGAGCATGTTGAACCATTGGCGGCAACCGGTGCTGTGTACCCAGCGTTCGGCGAAGGCGCCTTTCGTGTTGTCGCGGTAGAACAAGTACTCGGCCCACTGGCGGTCCGTTAGCGCGTCCGGGTTTTCCGGGTAGGCCACGTGGGCCTGGCCGCCGTAGTGGAATTCGGTTTCGTCTCGTGGCCCGCAATTGGGGCAGCTGATGAGCAGCATGGTTGGTCTCCTAAAAGGCTGCGGCTAGTGGGCGACGGCGGCGGCGCCGTGTTCGTCGATCAGGGCACCGGTCTCGAAGCGTTCCAGTGAAAAGGGCTTGTTGAGCTCGTGCGGCGTTCCCGTGGCGATGGTGTGGGCGAAGGTCAGGCCCGCAGCGGGCGTGCCCTTGAAGCCGCCCGTTCCCCATCCACAGTTGACGAACATGTTCTCAACCGGCGAGAGTCCGACGATCGGCGAGGCATCCATGGTGGTGTCCACAATTCCGCCCCAAGTCCGGAGCACATGGGCCCGGGCGAAGATCGGGAACAGTTCGACGGCGGCAGCCATCTGGTGCTCGATCACGTGGAAGGAGCCGCGCTGGCCATAGCCGTTGTAAGAGTCGACGCCGGCGCCCATGACCAACTCGCCCTTGTGCGCCTGGGAAACATAGACATGCACGTGGTTGGACATGACCACCGTGGGGTGGACCGGCTCATGCAGCTCCGATACCAGCGCCTGGAGGGGGTGGGACTGGATCGGGAGGCGGAAGCCGGCCATTTCGGCGAGGACCGAGCTGTGGCCGGCGGCCGCGAGGCCAACCTTTTCGGTGTGGATGGTTCCCTGGTTGGTCTTGACGCCCACCACGCGGTTGCCGTCCTTCAGGAAGCCCGTTACTTCGCAGTTCTGGATGATATCCACGCCGAGCTCGTCGCACTTGCGGGCGAAAGCCCAGGCGACGTGGTCGTGCTTCGCGATGCCAGCCCGGGGCTGGTAAGTAGCGCCCATCACCGGGTAGCGGATGTTGTCGCTGATGTTCAGGATGGGGCAGAGTTCCTTGACCTGCTGCGGGTCCAGCCATTCGGCGTCGACCCCGTTGAGCTTGTTCGCGCCGACGCGGCGGACGCTTTCGCGGACGTCGCCGAGGGTGTGGGCGAGGTTCATGACGCCGCGCTGGCTGAAGAGGAAATCGTATTCGAGTTCCTCGGGCAGGATCTCCCAGAGCTTAAGGGCGTGCTCGTAGATGGCGGCGCTCTCGTCCCACAGGTAGTTGGAACGGATGATGGTGGTGTTGCGCGCCATGTTGCCGCCGGCCAGCCAGCCCTTTTCCAGGACGGCGATGTTGGTCATGCCGTGGTTCTTGGCCAGGAAGTACGCGGTGGCCAAGCCGTGGCCGCCACCACCCACGATCACGGCATCGTAGGAAGCCTTGGGCTCCGGGTTACGCCACAGGAAATCCGGGTGTTCGGGGAGTTGGTCTGCGCTCACTGGGCTGCTCCAATCATTTCTGCCTCAAGTTCGGTGGAAGCGGCGTCGTTGCCGCTGCCAGCCTGGGAAAGGTGCGGGTAAAGCGGGAATTGCTCGGCGAGCGCGGTAACCCTCCCCCGGAGTTCGACGGCGGCCTCGTCTCCCAAGGTGCCGCTGCTGTTTGTGCCAGTGCTGGCGGAGGCGATCAACGCCGTCGCGATGATGTCCGCGACCTCCGCGAATTCCTTGGCACCGAAGCCGCGTGCGGCGAGCGCCGGGGTGCCGATGCGGAGTCCGGAGGAAACCATCGGCGGCCGGGGGTCGAAAGGGACGGCGTTGCGGTTCACGGTGATGCCGATGCGGTGCAAGGTGTCCTCGGCCTGCTGGCCGTCCAGTTCCGAGTGGCGCAGGTCAACGAGGACCAAGTGGACGTCGGTGCCTCCGTTGACCACCGAGATCCCTGCTGCGGCCACGTCGTCCTTCAGGAGTCGTTCGGCCAGGAGCTTGGCGCCTTCCAGCACCCGTGCTTGGCGTTCCTGGAATTCAGGCTCAGCCGCCATCTTGAACGCCACGGCCTTGGCCGCGATCACATGCTCCAGCGGGCCGCCTTGCTGGCCGGGGAAAACCGCGCTGTTGATCTTGCGTGCGTATTGTTCCTTCGACAGGATGACTCCGCCGCGCGGGCCGCCGAGTGTCTTGTGGGTTGTGGTGGTCACGACGTCGGCATACGGCACCGGGTTGGGGTGCAGTCCCGCTGCGACGAGGCCGGCGAAGTGGGCCATGTCCACCATGAGGTAGGCGCCCACGAGGTCGGCGATGCGGCGGAATTCTGCGAAATCCAAGTGGCGCGAGTAGGCGGACCAACCGGCAACGATCAGCTTCGGGCGGTGTTCCAGGGCGAGGGCTTCCACTTCCGCCATATCCACCCGGAGGTCGGATTCGCTGACGTGGTACGGGATGACGTTGTACAGCTTGCCGGAGAAGTTGATGCGCATGCCGTGGGTCAGGTGGCCACCGTGCGCGAGGTCGAGGCCCATGATGGTGTCCCCCGGTTCAAGGAGCGCGAACATGGCTGCGGCGTTGGCCTGGGCGCCGGAGTGCGGCTGGACATTTGCGGCTTCGGCGCCGAAGAGGGCCTTGACGCGATCGATGGCCAGCTGCTCGATGACGTCCACATGCTCGCAGCCGCCGTAGTAGCGCTTGCCGGGGTAGCCTTCCGCGTACTTGTTGGTCAGGACCGAGCCCTGTGCCTGCATGACGGCTGCAGGAGCGAAGTTTTCGGAGGCGATCATTTCCAGCGTGGACTGCTGGCGGATGAGTTCCTGGGCGATCGCCTGCTCAACCTCCGGGTCCGCCTGGGCGAGTGGGCGGATCAGCGGTTCAACCATCGTGGTCTCCTTTTGAGATACTTATATTTACTGACTAATCAGCAACTGATATATTAGAACTGTTGCCATAGTATGTTGAAGATCACACAGCCGTCAACAGTCCGGCGGCAACTGAACCGCCAGACTTGGAATTGTGGCAAACGGGAGAGGCACATGAGCACTGCACTGGAAGCACCGGACACAGGCACGCAGGGAACGTCCTTGGCGGAAAACGCCTACCTGCTCCTGCGCGACCGGCTCATCATGCTGGACATCAAACCCGGAGACCCCATCAACGACGGGCAGGTCGCCGCGGAGCTCGGCATCGGACGGACACCCGTGCGCGAGGCCATCAAGCGGCTGGAAAGCGACCACCTTGTGGTCTCATATCCCCGCCGCGGAACCTTCGCCACCGGCGTCGACATCACCCAACTCGCGGACGTCTCGGAAATCCGCGAGCTGCTTGAGCCCTTGGCGTCACGGCGGGCTGCCCGCATGGCCAGCCCGAAGCTGAGGGAAGAACTGCGCGAGGTCGCCGCAGCCATCAGCGGCCTGGAGGCACACGACGCCGGCCAGCAGGACCTCATGCGCTACGACATCCAGGTGCACCGGCTCATCTACAGGGCCGCGGCCAATCCGCACCTTGAGGACGTGCTGATCCGCTACGACAACCTGGCAACCCGCATCTGGTGCCACATGCTGGACAAGATGCCTTCTGTGACGGGCCACGTCGCAGAGCACGCTGAGCTGCTCACCGCAATCGCCGACGGCGACGAGGACCGGGCGGCAGCGCTCGCCCTGCACCACGTGGCGAGTTTCGAAGAGTCGATCCGCAAGGTGCTCTAGGTTCGTGGGATACCGCTGCCCTTAGCCGTTTCTCTTCCAGTGCTTCGGCCACTTCACGTTAAACAGCAGCAGCCCCAGCAAGAGCGCATCAACCGTCATTACTCCCGCCATGAAGTAAGCCCAACCGATGATCATGGCTCGATCACCACCAGTCGGCCGCCCGAGGTGCGGGGTTGCATCAGAACACTCATACCAATCTCCTGACCCGGATCCCCCAGTCAATCGATAGTCCACCAAGTGTGGCACGACGGCGCCCAAGAAGGAACGGCTTTGGCGATCGACGGCGGGCCGCACTAAAGGAATTGACAACGACGGCGACGTGTCCTTTTCGGGGCGTGTCGCCGTCGTGCGCGCCTGAGCATTGAACAGCGGGAGCTACACTTTCGAGACCTCGCCGCTGTGGGGGCCAATGGTTCCCGTCTGCAGGCTCAGGAGCGTCAAGAGGATGACCATTCCGAGCAGCACAACGGCCGTGGCCAAGGTGAGGGTGCGGTTCCGACTCGGGGCTTCTCTGGCTGCAAGAAAGAGGGCAGATCCTGACAGGACAGCAGAGATAGCTGTGAATGGATAGAGCGGCAAAATCAACAAGATGGCCGCTCCCAGCAGGAAAAATCTGGAGAGCGCAACGCCTGAGCGCTTCCTTACCAAGGGCTGCATGATTGGTCATCTCCTTTTTGACCATTGCCGTGACCTATGATCCGCACGCAGGGGCGAGGCGACGACACGTCCCAACCCCCGACACCGAGTTTGAATTCGCGCTGTCCGACAATTTTAGCCGAGCCGCCCGAGATGATTGCGTGCCTGGAGACCTGGCCATTGTCGCGCCACCCGATTGCAAACGTCTCACCCCACGTGCCGTTGAACCATGATTGTGTTGCTGACGAACCGTTGCCACACCATCCGCCACTAACGGTCAGCTTGTAAAGCCACCCTCCAAAGGCATTCGTGCCTATCACCCAGGATGAAGTGTTCCAGCATCCGGAAGCCAGAGTGCCGAACTGAGCCGGCGTTATTCCCTTCAATGTGGATTTCTTGGCCAGACTATCTGCCGGCGCGTAGCTTTTCGGCGAACTGATGACATTCGCGACCGCGCTATAGGCCTCAAACAAACCAAGCTCTTCCGAGCCGAGCGATTTGGCCGCAAGCTCGGGATTGTCGGACTCAAAGACCTTGCGCGCTACGGCCTCAGCCTTCGCAGCTTCCTTGGGTGCGTTTTCCACTCTCGCCGGAGCGCCTCCCGCGTTGGCATCGACGTCAGCTATGGCGGGTGTCGCTGTTGAAGCGGCTAGGAGCGCAGCCATGGCCAGACAGGCCAGGATCCTTTTGATAATCATTTGGTCCCCAATCGTGAAACTGTCATGGGCGTGGTCGACGACCCGCCTCACGAAGGCCTCATCGATGTTCCTTTTCGGTAATCGAAAGAACAGATACACCGAGTTCTTTAAGGCGCGACGGGGGCCTTCATCGCAAACGCTAACAAGGGAAAACTGCACTGAGTGGTCTTCCGAATCAAAATGAGTGGCGAATCGCCCATATTTGAGTGGTAGCGAGGGGAAGCACGTTAGAACGTTCGTAGCCGCCGTGCTTCGACGATACGACCACCATCCTTGGGAACTGGTTCTGTCAGAGCTTCATCGCGTTACCGGAACTTCACGGAGCAGCACTGCAGACGATGCAGCGGTTGGGCCAAACGCTCGGCGGGGGCCTCTTCCGGGGTGCCGGTTGGGCAGCCGCCGATCTGAGCAAGGTGGATCCTGACGCCGGGCGGAGATGGAAAGCATTCCTCGCGACCTCAATTCACGGTCACTCTGCGCCGGTTGCCACCGAGACATTTTTGTCGTATCAGCCGAACAGCCGCCCTGAAGACCCTACGGTGCTCAGGGCGGCTCTCAGGCCTTACCTCGTGCTCAAGCGACGATGGTCCCTTGATGGCTCCGAGGATCTGACAACTCTCCCCGACGCCGAAGTGCATTGGAACACCAAGGAGCGCAGTCTCACCAAGCACGTCTTGAAGGTCATCGAGGCGACCGTACCCGGCGACTTGATGCTGGGAGCGGTACTCGAAGACTCACTGAGCGCCGCTTACGACCTTCTCGACGCTTATCACGGCCTACGCTCGTGGGATCCGCTCAACTTTCGTCGCTCGGCAATCGAACCGCACGGGCAGGATCGGTTTCGCCATCCCGTGGACGCAGTCATCGATGGGCTGCGAGCGTACGGCGAGAAAGCCCTGCTCGCACGGCCGGACCTGCCCGAACGGTGGTGGTCGATCGGTCGAGACCTCTTCCGACGTCTCGCGCTACATTTGGTCGCACTTGACGCCTCGCGGTCGTACGACGAGAAGATCTCGTGGCTGCTAGAACGATCTGCTCTCTACGAAACTACTCTCAAACACGAGACTTATCGCATCCTCAAAGTGTCGGCGGAAAAAGCATCGAAAGAAGCACGAGATCACCTCCTTTCGGCCGCACAAGCCGGGCCTAGCCTTCCCAAAGACGTCACGGAAGACATCCTCGACCGTGAACAGCACACCAAATACGCAACCTACAACTTGCTTGTATGGCTGACCCAAGTTGCGCCCGGATGGGCTGAGGCCGGCACAGCCCTTGCAGAGGCACAGGACGCAAACCATGTTTTCGCCCCGCGGGAGAATCCCGACTTCGACAAGTGGATGACGACCGGCACCTGGGGCGGAAAACTGCCGATGGAACTGGATGACTTTATCGGGTCCCTTGAAAAGGATCCCGCTGGTACCGTCGATGACCTCCTAGCCGGGGACTACTCGGAACGGAGCTTGAACGAACCAGAGTGGCGCGACGCTCTTTCTCTCGTGAGCCAAGTGGCTGAGTCCCGCCCCGACCTCGGCGAACAACTTTGGGCCCTCGTCGATGATCGGCCAGACCGCGGTTCTCAGGCCGACGACCTTCGCCGAGCTATTGTCGATGGTTGGGCGGAATCGGCTCTGGGTGCGATTGCCAACACCGTCGTCGCACGAGTTACAACACAAGTCGCAAGTTTAGAATCCGCTCGCTCAGTCGGCCGATTCCTGCTGGAGCAGGTTCGAAAGCAGATCGAGAGTGACGAGACACCGGCTCTCGCGGCGATGCGCCGCATCGCCCTCGACCTTTGGAGGAAGCATGGCCACTCGTTCACGCATTCCGAGGCAGCGGACCCGAACTCGATGGCACCGCTTACCTCAATTCTTGGCCAGGAGACCTCGCCCAGTACTGGATGGCTGAGGTTGATCGACGATGGCGGAAACATCGTGATGACTGGTTGGGCCTCAGCGATGACGAGCACGAGGCTCTTACGCAGCTTCTCTGCGGGCCGGCGCACGCGTTCGATGCCACAGGACCCGCTCTGGCGAGCCACTTGTTCTTCTTATTCGCTGCCGACCCGGCCTTCGCGACAGAGCACCTGCTCCCGTTATTCCGTGCTGACGCGACCGCGCCGTTGTTTTGGCCTCCCTACCTTCGCCACCCTCGCTACAACGACAAGCTGCTCGCCGCTGGTTTCCTGGACAGTATCATCGCAGAGTGGGCGCGGCTCGACTCGCTAAGGGTCAACGAGCTCCAGAATCAATTCTTCGGCCTGGTCATCTCGATCGTGTCCTTCGCTGGTATCGCCCCGGAGTCGCGCCAAACCCTGCTCGATCAGAGCGTTCTTGCCGCCGACGGAGCGCACGAAGCGGAGTTTGCTCAGGCGGTGGTGTATTTCCTTCGTGCAGACGGGGTCGACGGTGCTGAAGTGTGGAAGCGATGGCTTCGCGCCCACCTGACATCTCGACTGAACGGCGTGCCGAGAAGGCTGAACGTCGAAGAACTATCCTGCTGGGCTGACACCGTCTCTTACCTCGGCGATGGCATTCCCGAGGCGACCGAGATGCTCCGCAACCGCAGCATCGGTCTCGGCGATCGGTTCATCCGTCCGGACTTCCCGGAAGGAGCGCTCACCCTTTACGGCCCGGTTCTGGCATCGCACTTCGCGGAACGCATTCGCAACTCGTCACCCGGCGACTATTTCACCGTCCACCAAGTGAACGAGCTGATCGATGCGATGCGAAATACCCTCGGCGACGCAGGGGTACAACCGTTAGTGCACGCGGTGACGACGAGAGGATTCATTGGCGGCAGCACCGACCAGTGACGCTCGTGAGGGGCGCTTCCTCATCATCGTTGTCGAGCTCGGCCGGACGCATGGCTGCGGCTCGATACCGATCTCGCCGACGCGCAACGGGCGAAGCCGATGTGAGTGATCGCGGAGGCGAGCGTCCACAAGTCAGCGGCCATGAGGAGCACTGGAAGACCCCTGCATACTCTGCACTGGACGCGCCTTGGAAGCCGAAGCGCTGCGTCAGCCGGGGCTGAGAACGCAGAACTCGTTGCCCTCCGTGTCGGCGAGGCACACCCATGGCACGTCGCCCTGGCCGACGTCGGCGTCCGTGGCGCCCAGGTCCCGCAACCGGGCCACCTCCGCCGCTTGATCATCTCCGGGGTACGGCCTCAGGTCGAGATGGACCCGGCCGCGCGCGGCATTCGCGGCGGGAGTCCGGACGAATTCCAAATACGGCCCAACGCCCTTGGCCGAACGCAGCCTCGCAAAATCATCAGTCTCCTCGTGCACAGTCCAGTCCATCGCCCCGCTCCAGAACCGCACCATGGCCCGCGGATCCGCACAATTGACCACCACCGCGGCGATCGGCCCGGTGTCCTGGTAGATCGGCCGAGGCTCCAACACGCAGAACACGTTGCCCTCCGGATCGGCCAGGACCGTCCACGGCACATCGCCCTGGCCGATATCGGCAGGCGTCGCGCCGAGCTTCACCAGGCGCGCCACAAGCTCCGCTTGATGGGCCTCAGAGGCGGTGGCGAGGTCGAGGTGGGCGCGATACCTCACCGTTTCGGGGTCAGGCACAGTGACGACATCGACGCAGACGGCGGCGGGGTCCGGCCCGGTGAAGCCCGCGGGTTCAACATTGCTCACACCGGGGCCTTCGCTGGAAATATCCCAACCAAGCGCCTCCGCCCAAAACCGGCCCAGAGCCGAGTCGTCCCGGGCCTTGAAATTCACTTGAACAAGTCGCAGTGCCATACCGCCCGATCCTATAACCAGGCAATACCCGGCTGAGCGGCAACATCCCAGGACACGCTGACCGGAGAGGCCGCGCATTTGACCGTGTTTGAGACGATGAACCACATGGACGCTGATGCTAGCCCTGCCAACGACCCCGATTCCGATCCGGCCGGCGCACACCACGCGGGTGTGCAGTCCGTTGACCGGGCCATCACCGTGCTCGAAATCATCGCCCGCAACGGCGATGCCGGCGTGAGTGAGATCGCTGAGGAAATGGGCGTCCACAAGTCAACGGCATCGCGACTGCTGAGCGCCCTGGACGCCCGTGGAATGGTTCAGCAGAACCACGAGCGCGGAAAATACCAACTCGGATTCAACATCCTGCGCCTGGCCAGCGCCATTCCGGCCCGCCTCAGCTTGGTAAAGGAAGCCCGGGAAGATCTCGAAGCCCTTGCGGAGAAGTTCGCCGAGACCGCCAACCTGGCCGTGCTTCGGTCAAATTTCGCGGTCAACGTGGACCAGGCCATTGGCCCCAACACGCTTGGCACGCAGGACTGGATCGGCGGGCTCACCCCGCTCCACGCCACGTCCAGCGGCAAGGTCATGCTTGCAGCGCTGCCGCCTGGGACACGTGACCGAATTCTCAGGGAATCCGGCCAGGCACGATACACTCCGCAGACCATCACCGACCGCGACGAGCTGGAGCGGCAAATGCCGGTCATTGCGGAGGCCGGGTACGCCGCCACGTATGAAGAACTCGAGCGCGGACTCAACGCCGTCGCCGTTCCGATCCGCAACCACAGCGGCACGGTGATCGGAGCCATCAGCCTTTCCGGGCCGGCCTTCCGTTTCGAGCCGGAAAAAATACCCGGCCTGCTCGATGCGCTCAAGCAAGCCGGGTATTCAATCAGCGTCAAGATGGGTTACACAGCAGCCGGCGGCGCCTAAGCGCCGTCGGCCTGGCGATCCAGCGCTGCCTGGGCGAGGTTTTCCGCCTCGGCTTTGATGGTGGTGTTGTCGCCGTGACCGGTCCGGACCACGGTTTCCGGCGGAAGCGTCAGGAGGCGTTCCCGGATCGAGGCCAGGATGGTCGGATAGTCGCTGTGGGACCTTCCGGTTGCTCCCGGGCCGCCGTTGAAGAGGGTGTCGCCGGTGAACACCGTGCCTTCGCTTTCGAGGTAGAAGCACGTGGAACCCGGTGAGTGGCCGGGGGTGTGGATGGCTTGCAGTGCCGTGCCGGCCACTTCGAAGACGTCGCCGTCCGTGATGTAACGGTCCGGGCCGGCGTCCGGGTACACCTGCTCCCACAGGACCATGTCTGCCGGGTGAAGGTGGATCGGCGCGTTCACTGCCTTCGCGACGTCGAGCGCTGCTCCGATGTGATCGTTGTGCGCGTGGGTGAGCAGGATGGCGCGCACCTTCCGGCCACGGACCTGGCCGATGATTGCCTCCGCGTCGTGCGGCGAATCGATGATCACGCATTCGTCGTCGTTGCCGACGATCCAGACATTGTTGTCCACGTCCCACGTACCGCCGTCGAGCGAAAACGTGCCCGAGGTGACGAGGTTCTCAATGGCGACGCTCATCCGATTTCCACCACCGAACGGAGCACTTTGCCCTCGTGCATCTTGGCGAACGCCTCTTCCACCTGGTCGATGGTGATCCGTTCGGACACGAATGCGTCCAGGTCCAGGTTGCCTTGCTTGTAGTGCGCCACGAGCATCGGGAAGTCGCGGGAAGGCAGGCAGTCGCCATACCAGGAGGACTTCAGCGAACCGCCGCGGCCGAAGACATCCAGCAAGGGCAGCTCAAGCAACATGCCCGGCGTCGGGACGCCCACCAGCACTACGCGGCCGGCGAGGTCGCGCGCGTAGAAGGCCTGCTTGTAGGTCTCCGGGCGCCCGACGGCGTCAATCACCACATCGGCGCCGTTGCCGCCGGTCAGGGCCCGGATGGCCTCGACGGGGTCCTCCTGGCTGGAGTTGACACCGTGTGTGGCTCCCAGGGACATGGCCATCCCGATTTTGTTGGCGTCGATGTCCACGGCGATGATCGTCGTGGCGCCGGCGAGCTTTGCCCCGGCAATAGCGGCGATGCCGACGCCGCCGCAACCGATCACGGCCACGGACTCGCCCCGCTTGACCTCACCGGTGTTGATCGCGGCACCGATGCCTGCCATCACACCGCAGCCGAGCAGCCCGACGGCGGCGGGATCGACGTCGTCGTCCACTTTGGTGCACTGCCCGGCGGCCACGAGGGTCTTCTCCGCGAAGGCGCCGATCCCCAGTGCCGGGGTCAGTTCCGTGCCGTCCTCCAGGGTCATCTTCTGGGTGGCATTGTGCGTGTTGAAGCAGTACTGCGGCTGGCCCTTGGCGCACGCACGGCAGTGGCCGCACACGGCGCGCCAGTTCAGGATGACCCTGTCCCCCGGCGCCACATCGGTGACGTCCGGGCCAACGGCGCTGACCACGCCGGTGGCTTCGTGGCCGAGCAGGATGGGGAAATCATCGGTGATGCCGCCCTGCTTGTAGTGCAGGTCGGTGTGGCAGACACCGCAGGTGAGGATGTCCACCAGAGCCTCCCCCGGACCAGGGTCCGGCACCATGATGGTCTCCAGCGTGACCGGGGCGTTCTTTTCCTTGGCGATGACGGCTTTTACTTTATGAACCATTGGCTTGCGTCCCTTTCCTAGGTTCCTGGTTACTCGTTACGACGACAGACATTCCTCAGGCTAGCTGTCGGCGGGGACGTCGGCGATCTTGCTCGTGACCCAGCTGTGGAACGCCTCAATGTGGTGCTCGCTCGGTACCAGGACGCCGCCCTTGGCGTAGATCTTGGAGCCCATGGCCGGCTGGCAGCGTTCGCAGGCGTCGAAGTCCTGCTCGTTGACCCGGTGGAAGAGCTCCACCGAAGCGCTCACGTCCTTGCCGGATTCCACGACGCTGGGCAGGTACAGCCAGTCGCATTCGACGATCGTGTGGTCGGCAGCCAGCGGGAACATGCGGTGGATGATGACGTGGTCCGGAACAAGGTTGACGAAGACATTCGGCTTGATGGTCACTGCGTAGTACCGGCGGTCGTGGTCGTCGCCGACTCCGGGAATCCGATCCAGGCCTTCGGAACCATCAATCGTGAAGCCCTTGATGTCGTCACCGAACTCCGCGCCGTGGCCCACAAAATACTGCGCCGCCAGGCCGTCGGCGAACTCGGGCAGGACTTCGGTGAGTTCGGGGTGGATCGTGGCGCAGTGGTAGCACTCCATGAAGTTTTCGATGATGAGCTTCCAGTTGGCCTTCACGTCGTACTTGATGCGCCGGCCAAGGCTCAGGTTCGCGATGTCATAGTCGTCGACAGCCCGCAGATCCCCGAGGCGCTCCTCGATCGCGCCCATGACGTCTTCCTCGAACGACGGTGGCTCATCCGCGAGGCTGACCCAGACGTAGCCCATGTATTCCCGGACGTGGACCTTGACCAGCCCGTATTCGTTTCGATCGATATCCGGCATCTTGGTGAGGTTCGGGGCCGCGATGAGCTTCCCCTCAAGATCGTAGGTCCAGGCGTGGTACGGGCACTGGAACGAGCGGTTGGCCTCGCCGGACTCCTCCATGCACAGCTTCACGCCACGGTGCCGGCAGATGTTGTAGAACGCGCGGATCTCGCCCTTGCGGGTGCGGTTGATGAGTACGCTCTCACGGCCGATCTGCACGGTTTTGAACGAGCCGGCCTTTTCCAGGTCCGCGGTCCGCACAGCGCAGAACCACATTTGTTCGAAGATGTGTTCCTGCTCGGCACGGAAGATGTCTTCACTGACATAAGTGTGGCCGGGGAGAGTGGGGATCAGGCTGGGGGAAACAACTTCAGTGGTCATGCTGACTCCTATTCAGTGATGAACGTGGTTGGCGCTCGAGAGGACTAAGGGGTTGCCAGGACGGGCGGGGCATTGCGGGCGTTGAGTTGCCGGCGCCAACGGGTGAACAGTCGCGGCTGGTTCACACCTAGTACGCCCACCGGTTCCTCGCCCCGGTAATACACGGCCAGGAAGCTGTGGTTCTCGAGCTGCCCTGCCTCAATTTCGACGCGCTCCGCGTCCCGCGCATGGCCGGCGAACTGGAGCGTTACTCCGTACTGGTCCGACCAGAAGTACGGCAGGTTGAGCGGTTGGGGTGCTGCTGAGTGATCCAAGAGCCCTGTCACGGCAAGGGCGGCACGTTCCTGGGCGCCGCTCCAATGCTCCACGCGATGGTGCTGCCCGCTGCGTTCGTCGTACCAGGCCGCGCAGTCTCCCACGGCGACCACGCCGGGGACGTTTGTCCGTCCCATCGAATCGCACGTGACGCCGTCGTCGATCGCCAGCCCCGAACCGGCCAGCCACCCGACGTTGGGGACCGCACCGATTCCGAGAAGTACGACGTCGGCGGAACGGTACTGTCCATCGCTGAGCCGGACGCCGGTCACATTTCCTTCGTAGCTGTAATACGAGTCGATTCCCGTGTCACAAATCAGTTCCACTCCATTGATCCCATGGAGCGTGGCCATGACGCCAGCCATCTCCGGACCGATCGGAGCGCTTAGCGGGATCGGGCTCTTGCAGATAATGGTCACGTCCATTCCCAGGCCCTTGGCCGTTGACGCCACTTCCGCGCCGATGAAGCCTGCGCCAACCACCAACAGGCGGCCGCCCGGAACGAGTTCCGGAGCCAGGTCCTGCGCATCCTCGAGAGTCCGCAGAGTAAAGACGTTGGATAGGCCCGCAAGTTCGGGCAGGGTGCGGGCCGAAGCTCCGGTGGCGATCACGACGCCGTCGGCCACCACCGTGCGTCCGTTGCCTAGGGTGATGGTCCTGCTGGCCGCGTCAAAGCTCTTCGCAGGCGAGCCCAACATCCATTCAGCCTGCAGGGGATCCGCCATTCCCCCCTCTTCCGCTTCCAACATCAAGTGCTTGATGCCGATCTTTCCTGCCAGGAACTCCTTGGACAGGGGCGGACGGTCATAGGGCCGCTGCTGCTCATCTCCAATGATGATCAGCCGGCCACAAAAACCCTGCGCGCGGGCAGCGCGGGCGGCGGAAAGTCCAGCCAATGAAGCGCCCACGATCGCCAATGTCTCCATGGCTTCCTCCTCGTTGAGCCGTTCGAAATTTTATTGCGCATTACGCAACGAACTTCGTTATGCGAAACAGTGTGACGGCCTTCACATCGCCTGTCAAGCAATCTGCGCAGTAATTTCCACCTCTTGACAAGCCCCTGTGAGGTCCATCACTCTGTTGCGTATTGTGATCTTCGTTGATCATGAGACAACCGCCCCCAGGTTTTCGACCAATCCGGTGAAAGAGGTTCGTGAGATGCACAGTGCTTGTCCGCTTAGCTCGTTGGCTCCGGGGGACGCGATTCGACTCGAGACGTCTCCGCCGATTGCCGTATTCCACACCGAAGACGGCGAACTCTTTGCCCTCGACGACACCTGCACGCACCAAGACGCCTCACTCGCCGACGGCTGGGTGGAGGACTGCTGGGTGGAGTGCCCCCTCCATGCTTCAAAGTTCAATCTCCGCACGGGAGCCGCCGATGCGCCTCCCGCCAAACTGCCCGTCAGGGTCCACGAAGTCCTGGTAGTGGACGGCCAGATCATGGTCAAGGAATCCGAGGACGAGCCCAACCTGCCGCCCGGGTTGACCGTCGACGGCCACGTCTAGCTTCCGGCGAGCCCCAAACTTCGATACGACTTACCTCAGGAGCAACACGCATGTCCACATCACCCCGCGTCGTCATTATCGGAGCCGGCATCGTCGGCGCCAATCTTGCGGATGAGCTGTCCACCCGCGGCTGGACCAACATCACCGTGGTCGAGCAGGGCCCGTTGACGTTGGCGGGTGGCTCAACCTCGCACGCCCCCGGCCTCGTGTTCCAGACCAACGCCTCCAAGGCCATGACCGAATTCGCTTCCTACACCGCGGACAAGCTGCTCTCCCTCAGCGATTCCGGCGTCTCCTGCTTCAACCAGGTGGGCGGCCTCGAGGTCGCCACCACGCCAGGGCGCCTGGAGGACCTCAAGCGCAAGCTGGGCTACGCGGCGTCGTGGGGTGTGGAAGGCCGGCTCATCGATCCGGACGAGTGCGCCAAGCACTACCCGCTGCTCAACCAGGAGAAAGTACTCGGCGGACTCTACGTCCCCTCCGACGGCCTGGCCTCCGCAGCCCGCGCCGTCGGCCTGCTCATCGCCAAGGCGAGCGCCGCAGGCGTCACGTTCCGCGGTTCCACTCCCGTCACCGGCATTGAACAGACAGGCGGCAAAGTCACGGGAGTCGAAACGCCCGACGGTGTGATCCCTGCGGACATCGTTGTTTCCTGCGCCGGGTTCTGGGGACCCAAGATCGGCGCCATGGTGGGCATGTCCGTGCCACTCCTCCCGCTGGCCCACCAATACGTCAAGACCACCTCCGTACCGGAGCTCGTGGGCCGGAACGATGCCTCGCGGCTGCTTGATCCCGCCAACGGCGCGTGGATGCCCATCCTTCGCCACCAGGACAAAGACCTCTATTACCGCGAGCACGGGGACCGGATGGGCATTGGTTCCTACGCCCACAAGCCCATGCCCGTGGACCTCCGGGAGCTCCCCGAGGTTGCCGCGGCGGACATGTCCGAGCACCGCATGCCATCCCGCCTGGCGTTCACCGAAGAGGACTTCCTGCCGAGTTGGGAGGACTCCAAGGAACTCCTTCCGGCACTTGCCGGCGCGGGGATTGCAAATGGCTTCAACGGCATCTTCTCCTTCACCCCCGACGGCGGTCCCTTGGTGGGCGAGTCCAAGGAGGTTGAGGGGTTCTTCGTTGCCGAGGCCGTGTGGGTGACGCACTCCGCCGGCGTGGCCAGGGCAGTGGCCGAGCTCTTGATCGAGGGCCAATCCCGGATTCCGCTCCACGAATGCGAAGTCTCCCGCTTCGAAGAGATCCAGACCGCGGAGAGCTACGTCAGCGAAACCTCCCAGCAGAACTTCGTAGAGATCTACGATGTCCTGCACCCGCTGCAGCCACGCGTCTCGCCCCGCGAACTGCGCGTGAGCCCATTCAATGCCCGGCAGAAGGAGCTCGGGGCGTTCTTCCTCGAAGCCCAGGGTTGGGAGCGCCCGCACTGGTTCGAGGCAAACCGCGGCTTGCTGGAGATCCTCCCGGAAGAATGGCGCGCACCTGAACGCGAACCGTGGGCCGCAATGTTCCACTCCCCCATTTCCGCTGCCGAAGCGTGGAAGACGCGCACCGCCGTCGCGCTCTATGACATGACGCCGCTCAAGCGGCTGGAGGTTTCCGGCCCTGGCGCCGAAGCCCTCTTGCAGCGCCTCAGCGCCGGGAAGGTCGACAAGAAGCCGGGTGCGGTGACGTACTGCCTACTCCTCAACGGCGACGGCGGCATCCGCAGCGACATTACGGTGGCCCGCCTCGACGAAACCACGTTCCAGGTAGGCGCGAACGGCAACATCGACTTCGCCTACCTCACCACCGAAGCCCGCAAACAGACCGCTGGGGACGTCACCCAGTGGGTCCAGGTCAGGGACATCACGGGTTCCACGTGCTGCGTGGGGCTTTGGGGGCCGCTCGCCCGCGAGGTCATGGCCAAGGTGAGCGACGACGATTTCAGCAACGACGGATTGAAGTACTTCCGCACCAAGAAAGTCCGGATCGGCGGGATCCCTGTCCTCGCGATGCGCCTGTCCTACGTCGGCGAGTTGGGCTGGGAGCTGTACACGACGGCGGAAAACGGCCAAAAGCTCTGGGACCTTTTGTTCGAGGCCGGCCAGGAGCAGGGCATCATCGCGGCCGGCCGCGGCGCGTTCAACAGCCTCCGCCTCGAGAAGGGCTACCGGCTGTGGGGCACCGACATGACCCCCGAGCACGAGCCCTTCCAAGCGGGCCTTGGCTTCTCCGTCGGCAAGGACAAGGAAGGATACATCGGTGCCGAGGCCCTCAAAGCCCGCCGCGAACTGCCCATCAACCGCCGCTTGCGTTGCCTGACGGTCGACGACGGCACGTCCGTTGTGTTAGGCAAGGAACCTGTGTATTTCAAGGGAGAGCCCGCCGGCTACGTCACAAGCGCCGCCTACGGCTACACCGTCCGAAAGCCCATCGCCTACGCTTGGCTGCCCGCCGAAGCGGGCGAGGGTGACACCGTCGAGATCGAATACTTCGGGAAGCGGATCCCGGCCACCATCTCTGCCGATCCCCTCGTGGATCCAACCATGGAAAAGCTACGGGGCTGACGCCCCTCCTGGCTACTCGACACAGCAATGGGGATCACTTCAAAGGAGTTCAACTAATGGCCAACGAAAAGTTTGACTACGTCATTGTGGGTGGGGGCAGCGCCGGATCGGTGCTGGCGGACAGGCTCAGCGCAGACCGCACCAAGACCGTCCTGGTCCTGGAGGCCGGCCGCAGCGACTACCCCTGGGACCTGTTCATCCAGATGCCCGCGGCGCTCACCTTCCCCAGCGGGAACAGGTTCTATGACTGGCGCTACCAGTCCGACCCTGAGCCGCACATGCACGGACGCCGGATCGCCCACACCCGCGGCAAGGTCCTGGGCGGCTCCAGTTCCATCAACGGGATGATCTTCCAGCGCGGCAACCCCTTGGACTACGAACGCTGGGGAGCCGACGCCGGGATGGAGACCTGGGACTTCGCTCACTGCCTCCCCTACTTCAACCGCATGGAGACCGCGCTGGCCGCGGAACCCGACGATGAACTGCGCGGACACGACGGACCGCTGGTCCTTGAACGCGGTCCGGCGCGCAATCCCCTCTTCCAAGCCTTCTTCCGCGCGGCCCAACAAGCCGGATTCGCACGGACCAACGATGTCAACGGGTACCGGCAGGAGGGCTTCGGTCCCTTCGACCGCAATGTGCACAAGGGCCAGCGGCTCTCGGCCTCCCGGGCTTACTTGCGGCCGCACCTCGACCGGCCCAACCTCACGGTCAGGACCCGGGCACTCGTCTCGAAAATCAACTTCGACGGCATTGGAACGTCCGATGTCAGGGCCACGGGCGTGAGCTATCGACGCAACGGCAAGCAGCACAGCGTGGATGCCCAGGAAGTAGTCCTGTGCGGAGGGGCCATCAACACCCCGCAGCTCCTGCAGTTGTCCGGCGTCGGGGACTCCACGCACCTCACGTCCCTCGGCATCAAACCCGTAGTTGACCTGCCCGGCGTCGGCGAAAACCTGCAGGACCACCTGGAGGTCTACATCCAGCACGCCTGCACCCAGCCGGTGTCCATGCAACCCAGCCTGAGCCTGTGGCGCTACCCGTGGATCGGCCTGCAGTGGCTGTTCGGGCGCAAGGGACCTGCTGCCACCAACCACTTCGAGGGCGGCGGCTTTGTGCGCTCCAACGAGGACGTGGCCTACCCCAACCTCATGTTCCACTTCCTGCCGGTGGCCGTCCGCTACGACGGCCAGAAGGCCGATGCCAAGCATGGCTACCAAGTGCACATCGGGCCCATGTACTCCGATGCGCGCGGCAGCCTGAAGATCACCTCCACGGACCCCACCGTCCACCCGTCCATGAAATTCAACTACCTTTCCACGGAGCAGGACCGGCGCGAGTGGGTCGAAGCCATCCGGATTTCCCGGCAGATCCTCGAGCAGTCGGCCATGGCGCCTTTCGATGGCGGGGAGCTCTCCCCCGGTCCAACCGTCCAGACGGACGAGGAAATCCTCGACTGGGTAGCCCGCGACGCAGAAACCGCGCTGCACCCGTCCTGCACGGCCAAGATGGGCCCGGCCACCGATCCGATGTCCGTGGTGGACCCGCTCAGCATGAGGGTGCACGGCACCTCGGGCCTGCGGGTGGCTGACGCTTCGGCAATGCCCTACGTGACCAACGGCAACATCTACGCGCCGGTCATGATGCTGGCCGAGAAAGCCGCTGACCTGATCCAGGGCCGCGAACCCCTCGCTCCGATCGCCGCCGAGTTCTACCGGCACGGCAGCAGCCCGGTTCCGGACAGCCTGGAAGGCCTGGACAGCCGGCCCCAGGTCACTCCCGCGAGGAACCAAGGAGCGGCATGAACAGCCCACAACTTTCCCAGACCCACACGGTGCGCGGCAGCTACGTTGACGGCGGCTGGCGGCAGTCCGCCGGAGGAATCCGCAGCATCAACTGCCCGGCGGACGGAACGCACGTTGCCGACGTCGCGGAATGCACCTCGGCCGACGCCGAGGCAGCGGTGGCGAGTGCCCGGAAGGCGTTCGACGACGGCGGCTGGCCGGGCACTCCGGAACTGGAACGCGGCGCGATCCTGCTCCGCGTGGCCGGGCTGCTCCAGCGGGACAAAGCCGGCTACGCCGCGGCCGAAGCCCTCGACACCGGCAAGCGACTGGTCGAAGCCGAATACGACATCGACGACGTCATCGCCTGCTTCCGTTACTACGGCAGCGTGGCAGGCACGGACGCAGGCCGCGTGATCGATACCGGCCGGCCCGGCGCCATCAGCCGGGTCGTCCATGCACCCGTGGGCGTCTGCGGCCTCATCACGCCGTGGAACTATCCGCTTCTGCAGGCTTCATGGAAGGTTGCGCCGGCACTGCTCGCCGGGAACACCTTTGTCCTCAAGCCCAGTGAGCTGACGCCTTCGACGTCGATCCTGCTCATGGACACGCTGCGCGAAGCCGGCGTGCCCGACGGCGTCGCGAACCTCGTGACGGGAACGGGACCGGAAGTGGGGGCTGTGCTCAGCTCGGATCCGCGGGTCGATCTGGTCTCCTTCACGGGCGGACTGGAGACCGGCAAGCGGATCATGGTGGCCGCGGCGGAGACGGTCAAGCGCGTGGCCCTCGAACTCGTCGGCAAGAACCCGAATGTGGTCTTTGCCGACGCTGACCGTGAGGCCGCCATCGACAACGCCCTGACGGCTGTCTTCCTGAACTCCGGCCAAGTTTGCTCGGCCGGGGCGCGGCTCATTGTCGAAGAGTCCATTCACGAAGAGTTCGTGGCCGAGGTGGTTCGCCGTGCACGCCAGATCCGGCTGGGCGGCCCCTTCGACCAGGAGGCCCAGACCGGCCCGCTGATCTCCACGGCCCACCGGGACAAGGTCCACGCCTACGTGCAGGCCGGGGTTGCGGAGGGCGCCCGGTTGCTGTGCGGAGGCTTCATTCCGGACACCCCGGAACTGGGGCGTGGCAGTTTCTACCCGCCCACCGTATTGGACGGGTGCAAGACCTCGATGCGCGTGGTCCAGGAGGAATCCTTTGGCCCCGTCATGACGGTGGAAACATTCACCACCGAGGAAGAGACCGTCCGGCTGGCCAACGATACCGTCTACGGACTGGCCGGCGCCGTGTGGACGGCAGACGCCTCGAAGGCCCAGCGGGTCTCCGAAGCGCTGCGCCACGGGACGGTCTGGATCAACGACTACCACCCATACGTTCCGCAAGCCGAATGGGGCGGCTTCGGACAATCAGGCAACGGCCGCGAATTGGGGCTCGCGGGCTTGGCCGAATACCGAGAAACAAAGCACATCTGGCAAAACATCAGCCCCGGGCCCAGCCATTGGTTCGAGCCGTCACAGGCAGGAGTACAGCAATGAGCAGTCCTGACATATCAGTGCGCAACCTCTGGAAGGTCTTCGGACCCGGAGGTGAAAAGATCCCCAAGAATCCCGAGCTGTCGAGCTTGAGCTCCGGCGAATTGCTTGAACGCACCGGCTGCAATGCTGCCGTGCGGGACATGAACTTCGACGTCGCCAAGGGCGAGGTGTTCGTCGTCATGGGCCTCTCCGGATCAGGAAAATCCACCCTGATCCGATGCCTCACCCGGCTGATCGAACCGACGTCGGGAAGCGTCCTGGTGGACGGAAAAGACGTGTTGGATGCGGGAACCACCGAACTTCGGGAACTGCGCCGGAGGAAGATGTCCATGGTCTTCCAGCACTTCGGCCTCCTACCGCACCGCACCGTGCTGGACAACGTGTCCTACGGCTTGCAGATCCGCGGGGCGTCGAAAAACGAGCGTTACGCCAAATCCCGCGAAATCATCGAACTGGTAGGCCTCAAGGGCTACGAGCAGCATTTCCCCGATCAGCTTTCCGGCGGAATGCAGCAGCGTGTTGGGCTTGGCCGCGCCTTGGCGGGCGATCCGGACACCATCCTCTTCGACGAGCCGTTCTCGGCCCTGGATCCCCTCATCCGGCGCGATATGCAGGCCGAAGTCATCCGGCTGCACAAAGAGATGGGCAAGACGATGGTGTTCGTTACCCACGACCTATCCGAAGCGCTCAAACTCGGGGACCGCATCCTGATCATGCGGAACGGCGAGACTGTCCAGTGCGGCACCGGCGATGATCTTGTCGGTTCGCCAGCGGACAAGTACATAGCCGACTTCGTCTCGGAAGTACCCCGCGCGGATGTCCTGACGCTCAAATGGATCACCGATCCGGTAGCTTTGGGCACTCCCGGGGATGCTCCCGTCCTGAGCGCAGGCACCATTATCCGCGACGCCATCCCCACGGTCATGAACTCGACGTGTCCCGTGCTCGTGGAAGAGTCCGGCAAAATCACGGGCCAGATCGACCGCGACAGCATCTTGTCGGTCATCCGCAGCACGGAAGTTGCGGCGTGATGTCCACTCTAGTTCGTGATCGCGCCCCGGTTCAGGCCGGCGCCAACACCCTCCGCCCGCCGCGCAAGCGGCTGAGTCGCCGAGTTTTCCTCCTGGGTGCCGCCGGAGTCCTCTGGCTCCTCGGTTTCTTGTTCCTGCACGGCACATCGACCCTCACGCTGCCGGCGTCGGAATTGACTGACCTGCACCGTTCGCTCAACCAATTCAATGCCTGGGTCGCATCGAACCGGGCGGACAATCCCGTTTTCCAGTACGTCTTCACTCCCTTCCGTTCCGCCGTCGATTCAGTCGCAAATCTGTTCACCAGCACTTTTGCCGCCAGCTCCACCGGGCTTCGCCTACCGGAAATCGGCTGGCTGGGAACTGTCGGCCTGCTCAGCTGGATCGCTTTTGCGGTCGGCAATGCCCGGGTGGGATTGCTGACGGCGGCCGCATTCACGTTCTTCGGGCTCCAGGGCCTGTTTACGGAAGCGGCTTACACCTTCGCCCTCGTCCTCACAGCCGTGCTGTTCAGCCTGCTGATCGGCATCCCGCTCGGAGTCTTGGCCGGGATCTCGGGCCGGGTTTCCCAAGTGATCACTCCGGTCCTCGACTTCATGCAAATCCTCCCCACGTTCGTCTATCTGGCTCCTTTGGCCCTTATCTTCCTGATCGGCCCTGCCTCCGCCGTCATCGCCACGGTGATCTACGCGGTGCCTCCTCTCATCCGACTGACGGCACACGGAATCCGGAACATCCCGGAGAACACCAGGGAAGCCTCCGATTCCTTGGGCACCACAGGGTTGCAGCGGCTTCTCACCCTGCAACTTCCCCTGGCACGGCGCACCATCGTGATGGGGATCAACCAAAGCACCATGGCTGCTTTGTCCATGGTCACCATCGCAGCGCTGATCGCGGCGCCGGGGCTGGGACAAGTGGTTGTGCGTGCCTTGCAGTCGCTCGACGTCGGGACAGCAGTCAACGCAGGTCTGTCGATCGTCCTCCTGGCCATTGTGCTGGACCGGGTCACCACGGCCGCCAGCCGCCGGGCCGAACCCGGAGCAGCCCGCAAGCGCCGGATATCGCGGAAAAGCAGGTACATCCTGCTCGCTGCCAGCCTCGCCGTTGTCCTTGCCATGGTCCAGCTTTCCCGGACGATGCTCTGGGCCGCAGCCTTTCCGAAGAACCTCAACTTTGGCCCGGACATCGTCAGTGGAGTCAGCGCTGCCAGCGCATGGCTGCAGACAAATCTTTCCCTGTTTACGGTGTCGTTCCGCGAGGCCCTGACCAACGGAATCCTCAACCCGTTCCAATCCCTTCTGACCGAGACCCCCTTCTACCTCCTCGTCGCGGTTGTCCTCGTGGCGGCTTACGCACTTGGCGGTTGGAAACTGGCACTGGTCACCGCCTCATGCCTGGCCGCGATCATTTACCTGGGCCTGTGGAGCGATGCCATGGTCACCCTGGCCAGCACCCTTGTTGCCACGGCCGTGGTCATGGTGCTGGGCATCATCTTCGGTGTGGCGATGGGCAGGTCCAACAAGGTGGACCAGATCATGCGGCCCATGCTGGATGCGGGCCAGACCATGCCTGCCTTCGTCTACTTGGTTCCATTCCTAGGCCTCTTCGGCGCAACGAGATTCACGGCCATCGTCGCTGGAATTATCTACGCAGCGCCTGTGGCCATCAAGATCACGGCCGACGGCATCGCGGCGATCTCCCCGACCGTCATGGAGGCTGCGGTATCCAGCGGGTCAACCCCGTGGCAGGTCATCACCAAGGTCCAGCTCCCCATGGCCAGGAAATCCCTGGCCCTCGCCGCAAACCAAGGCTTGATCTACGTCTTGGCCATGGTAGTCGTCGGAGCCCTGGTCGGTGCAGGCGGCCTGGGATACGACGTCGTCGCCGGCTTTGTCCAGAGCTCGCTGTTCGGCAAGGGCCTCGCCGCCGGCCTGGCCATCGTCTTCCTCGGCATCCTGCTGGACCGCATCACCCAGGCTGCGGCAGCCGACCCGGTCCGCAAAATCCGCTCAGCAAAATCGAGCGCGCACTAGTCCTCCCCGTTCACCGCCCCAACAAGGAGACCCCAACCATGAGTAGAACCAGACAGCTTTTGAAACGAACAATTCCCGTACTGGCCGGAACCGTTACCGCAGCCCTCTTGCTAGCTGGCTGCGGAGGCGCTTCCGTGAACCAAGCGGCAGCCGCAGGCTCCTCGGAAACGCCCTGCGGAACCGTCAATGTCGCCCTCAACGCGTGGGTCGGTTACACGGCAAATGCGGCCGTCTACAGCTACGTAGCCCAAAACAAGCTCGGTTGCACAGTAGTCCAGAAGGACCTGTCGGAGCAGATCTCCTGGCAGGGCTTTGGTTCCGGTGAAGTCGATGTCATCCTCGAGAACTGGGGTCACGCCGACCTCACGAAGCAGTACATCACGGACCAAAAAGTGGCTGTGGACGCCGGCCCGACGGGCAACGAAGGGCACATCGGCTGGTACGTACCACCATGGATGGTCCAGAAGTACCCGGACATCCTGGACAGCAAGAACTTGAACAAGTACGCCTCACTCTTTGCCACCTCCGAATCAGGCGGCAAAGGCCAGGTCCTGGACGGCGACCCCGCCTTCGTGACCAACGACGAAGCCCTGGTCAAGAACCTTGGCCTCGACTACAAAGTGGTCTTCTCGGGCTCGGAAGCAGCTCTCATCCAGTCGTTCCGTACGGCCGAAAAGAACAAGACACCGCTGCTTGGCTACTTCTACGAACCGCAATGGTTCCTCTCCGAGGTCCCCCTCAAGAAGGTCAGCCTGCCCGCCTACACCCCGGGCTGCGATGCCGACGCCGAGAAGGTGGCCTGTGACTACCCCGACTACAAACTGAACAAAGTGATGGCCAAGAAGTTTGCGGACAGCGGTTCTCCCGCGGCGAAACTGCTCAAGGCCTTCTCGTGGACCAACGCCGACCAGGACTCGGTCGCAACGGACATCCAGGGCGGCATGAAGCCGGATGCCGCCGCCAAGAAATGGGTGGATGCCCACCCCGATGTGGTGGCTGCCTGGCTCAAATAGCCCCTGACGTTTGCTTTGAAGCTCCCCGGATCCTGCGATCCGGGGAGCTTCTTTTTTGCCTTTCCGGCCGGGGGCTTCATCCCCGTCGCGCCATTCCATGCAACCACGTTGCAGTGGTTGCGCCATCCACCCCACCTAGCTCCCACCCACCCTCCCAACGAGCTAGCACTTGTTGTCGTTTAGCGCCCTCAAAACGACAACAAGTGCGAGTCAGTTGGGCGACAGCCGAAGACTCTTGACGGTGACGCGCAACACATCTATTCTGGTGCAACAGCGTTGCGTTGAATGCAACCCCAAAAGTTCTTGGTGGATTCATGAAAAACGAAACATCCTCCGTGGCAGCCATCCCGGGAAGCGCTCCTGCCGGATCCAAAGGCGGATCCGGCGACCTTCCCGACGAAGCAGCCATCCAAGGCGGCACATCGATGCCAGCCAATAGCCACACAGTCAGCAAAGACACCCGGCGACGGGTCATCACTGCAAGCTTCATCGGCAATTTCGTCGAATGGTTCGACTACGCCGTCTACGGCTACCTTGCCGGGATCATCTCGACCGTCTTCTTCCCCGCATCGGACCGGCAGACCGCACTGCTCGCCACGTTTGGCGTCTTCGCCGTCTCCTTCTTTGTCCGTCCATTGGGCGGATTCATTTGGGGCCACATCGGTGACCGCCTCGGACGCAAACAAGCACTCTCCCTCTCGATCGTGCTCATGTCCGTGGCTACGTTCTGCATCGCCCTCATCCCCGGCTACAACACCATCGGCGTCATGGCGCCGGTCCTCCTGCTGCTCGTCCGGGTTGTCCAGGGCTTTTCGGCGGCCGGCGAATACGCAGGTGCCTCAGCCTTCCTGGTGGAGTACGCGCCGGCCAATCGGCGCGGACTCTATGCCGCCGTCGTACCTGCCAGCACGGCGGCAGGCCTGCTGCTCGGTTCCCTTCTGGCGGCACTTCTCAGTTCGGTACTGAGCGCCGAGCAGCTCGGCGAATGGGGCTGGCGATTGCCCTTCCTCCTGGCCGCCCCGATGGGCCTGATTGGCCGCTACATCCGTACCAAACTCGAGGACACCCCGGCCTTCCGCGAAATGGCCGCGAAGGACACCGCGGTCAAGGCTCCGGCCTTCGCGATGTTCAAGACGTACCGCAAGCAGCTGATCATCGCGACGGGCGCGGTGCTGCTCAACGCCGTCGGCTTCTACGTGATCCTCAGCTACATGCCGACGTACCTTTCCGAGGAGCTTCATTTCGGTGCAGCCGAATCGTTCCTGGCCACCACCATTGCCCTCCTCAGCTACATCGGATTCATCTTCCTGACGGGTATCGCCTCGGACAGGTTCGGCCGCAAGCGCATGCTCATCACGGCTTCCGTACTGTTCGTGGTGCTGACCGTTCCGGCGTTCATGCTCCTCGACACCGGAAATTTCCTGGTCATTGTCCTGGTCCAGATCCTGCTGGGCGCCATGCTCACCCTCAACGACGGCACCCTGCCCAGCTTCCTTGCCGAGCTCTTCCCCACGAGGGTCCGCTACAGCGGCTTCGCCGTCAGCTTCAATCTCTCCAACGCCCTGTTCGGCGGCACCGCCCCGTTCATGGCAACACTCCTCATCGGCCTGACCCACAACCAGCTGGCCCCCGGCTGGTACCTCGTAGCAGCCTCCGTCATTTCCCTCATCGCGGTCCTCTTCGCTGTGGAGACTTCCAAGAAGCCCCTCCAGCAGGACTGAAAACAACCCACCCATTGAAAGGAACACCACCCATGACCATCACCGAGAATGAAGCCGTAAGCGACGTCGCCAAGCTGGAGCGCCTCAAGGTCCTCAACAACGGAGAGAAAGTCTCCCTGACGTTCTCCGACACAGAGTTTGAACGACGCCTCGCGGGTCTTCGCCGGATCATGGCCGAGAAGGATCTGGACGCCGTTGTCCTGACCAGCTACCACTCCATCAAGTACTACTCCGACTTCCTGTTCACCTACTTCGGCCGTTCCTACGCCATGGTGGTCACGGCCGACGACACCGTCACCGTTACCGCCAACATCGACGCCGGAATGCCGTGGCGCCGCAGCTACGGGGACAACCTTGTCTACACGGACTGGCGCCGGGACAACTACATCTTCGGTATCCAGGAAGTGCTGCGAACCCGCGGGATCACCGTCCGCCGCCTGGGTGTCGAGGACGATTCCCTTCCCCTGGACAACCGCAACAAGATCCAGGCCGCCTTCTCCGGGGCGACGCTAGTGGACGTCGCCCAGGCCGCCATGCGCCAGCGCATGATCAAATCGGCCGAAGAGATCGAGGTCATCAAGCACGGCGCCCGGATCGGCGACCTCGGCGGCGAGGCCATTCGCAACGCCATCACGGCAGGAATCACCGAGTACGAGGTTGCCCTGATCGGCACCGAAGCCATGGTGCACGAGATCGCCCGGACGTTCCCGGACTCCGAGATCCGCGACACCTGGGTGTGGTTCCAGTCCGGCATCAACACGGACGGCGCCCACAACTGGGCCACCACCCGCAAGATCCAGGAACACGACATCCTGTCCCTGAACTGCTTCCCCATGACCTCGGGCTACTACACGGCCCTGGAGCGCACCCTGTTCTACGGCGAACCCGATGCCCGCTCCCTGGAACTGTGGAACATCAACGTGGAGGTCCACAAGCGTGGCCTCGAGCTCATCAAGCCCGGGGCGGTCTGCAAGGACATCGCTGCTGAGCTCAACGAGATCTATGTTTCGCACGGTCTTCTCGCCAACCGCACCTTCGGCTACGGACACTCCTTCGGGGTCCTCTCGCACTATTACGGCCGTGAAGCCGGACTGGAGCTGCGCGAGGACATCGACACGGTCCTGGAGCCCGGCATGGTGGTCTCCATGGAACCGATGATCACCGTCCTCGATGGCGAGCCGGGTGCAGGCGGGTACCGGGAGCACGACATCCTGGTGGTCGGTGAAGACGGTGCCGAGAACATCACCAAGTTCCCGTTCGGCCCGGAATACAACATCATCGGCGCCTAACCCCCACTTCCCGTGGACATGCCCAGCCTTGCGTCCGAGCAATGGACATATGACTCATATGCTCATTGCTCTCGGCCAAGGCTGGGCATGTCCCCATTAAAAGAGCCATATAGTGACCATCATGACCCCAGCAGAACCGCGTGCAGAACGGCGTGCAACCACCAGCGAAACCCCGGCCAACGGCGATTCCAAAGGCGCTTCGGTACTCGAGAATGCCATTGCCGTGCTCCGCAGCTTCACCGCCGAAGAACCCTTGCTGGGAGTCACCGAGATCGCCGGCAGGATCGGCTTGCACAAGAGCACCGTGTCCCGGATCCTGGCAACCTTCGAACAAGAACATCTGGTGGAGCGCGACCCCGAGTCCCGCCGCTTCCGGCTCGGCTTGGGGATGATCGCCCTTGCCGGCCCCCTCCTTGCCGAACTG
Source organism: Arthrobacter sp. 01T428 (assembly GCF_056398685.1). NCBI lineage: Bacteria > Bacillati > Actinomycetota > Actinomycetes > Micrococcales > Micrococcaceae > Arthrobacter > Arthrobacter sp. 01T428. The sequence continues at coordinate 104,961 of NZ_JBFTPW010000016.1, forward strand.
GAAGAGCGCCGCGTGGCCTATCCCGTGCTGCGTGAGCTGAGCGAACGGACAGGCGAGACGAGCGCGCTCATGGTGTGGAACGGGAGCGAATCCATGTGCGTAGAGCAAATCGCCAGCCGCCACCAAGTCAAGCACCTCGCTCCGCTGGGTGCCCGCTACAACGAGGCGCTCAGCTCCTCGGTGCAGGTCTTCCTCGCCGCCGAAGACGCCGACCGTGTCCGCAAGCTCCTCCGCAGCGGCTCCATTACATTGCCCGGTCTCGACGAGGAAGCAATCGAGGCCTACCTTCTTCGGCTGCAGGAGTCCGTGACCCGGGGCTGGGCCTTCAATTTCGGCGAAACGTCCATCGAAGAAGTCGGCGTCGCATCGCCCGTCTTTGACCACCGCGGAGACATCGTTGCCTCCGTCCTGATCCCGGCGCCGAAGTTTCGGGTCTCGCAGGACACGCTCGCCAGCCTCGGCGAGGCATGCCAAGACGCAGCCCGCAAAGTCACCACGCGCCTGGGCGGCCGCGCCCCGCACTAACTCCCAAGTAGCTCGCATTTGTTGTCGTTACGAACCGCCATAACCAAGCAGTTAGCCCGCGACCACGGCGAGCGCTTCCTCGACGCTGTCCACCAGGAAGATCCGGCCCTCCATCACCTTCCCGGCAGCAAGGCTCTGCAACATGGGCCACGCGGGATACTTGTGCTCCCAATGATCGCGCCCTACGAGCACCATGGGCGTGACGGTTCCCGGGGCGCCGTAGAAGTTCTCGCACGCGTCCTGGAAGATTTCCTGCACGGTGCCGGCTGAGCCCGGAAGGAACACGATCCCGCCGTTGCATAGCTCCAGCAGGATCGCTTCGCGCACGGAGTTGGCGAAGTACTTGGCGATGTGGGTGGCGAAGAGGTTGGGCGGCTCGTGTCCGTAGAACCAGGTGGGGATGCCCAGCGACGTCCTTCCGCTCGGATGGTGCCCGACGACGGCGGCCGCCGCCCGCGCCCACGCCGTCACCGAGGGACGGAAACCCGGCACCGCCGCGAGCGACTGCAGCGCGGAGGCGAAATCGGCGTCGGGCAGTCCGCTCAAGTAGGCGCCCAAATTGGCGGCTTCCATGGCACCGGGCCCTCCCCCGGTGGCTACCGTGAAGCCGGACAAGGCCAAGAGCCGGCCCAGGCGCGCCGCGTCGTCGAAGTCCTGTGTTCCGCGTTGCGCGACGTGGCCGCCCACGACTCCCACGATCTTGTTCCCCGCGAAATCCCCGTTGCCCAGGAGCTCGTCCAAGGCGTCCCCGATAGCGTGGTCGTGCAGGGCTGCGGCGAGGGTGGCGTCCAGGCTGGTCCGTTGCCCCGGCATGATGCTCCAGTGGTAGACCTGGGCATCCAAGGTGGCTTCGTATTCCGTGGAGTCAATGTCCTCGTACAGTTCGGCGGCGCTGTAGAGGCTGCCCCGGTACGGGTTGAACGGCACCCCGCGCAGCTTCGGAAAGATGAGTGCGCCTCGGCTCCGCAGGGAGTCCTCGACGCCGTCGTCGAAAGTACAGCCCAGGAAGATGGCGCCTTGGGGATCCAGCCGCTGCAGGTCCGCCCGCCGGCCCCGTAAGTCAAGCGACTGGGCGTGCCAACCGTGCATCGTTGCGGCACCGGAGCTCAGGAGCCGGTCGAAATGGGCCACGCTCTCAATGTCGAGCGTGCGGGGACTGGGAGTCAGTGCGCGCGACGGATTCATGGCATCAGCGTAAGCCCGCGGTTCCCGTTGCGCAGGAGTCTCCCGTCCAGTGCATCATGGAGCATGCAGACTTCCGAACAGCAGAGCAGCGTCCGGCCCCGGATCGGCATTCCCGTCCGCCTCAGCAGCTCCGAAAGCACGGATCCCCGCGTGGGAGAGGCGAATGAACTCTTCGACTTCATCGTCGAACTGGTGCGCGACTCCGGTGCGGAGCCTGTACTCCTGGACGCCTCCTTTACCGACGAAGCCGGTCCGCTGGCCGCCGAGCTTCGCTCCCTCAACGGGGTCCTGCTGCCCGGCGGCGGAGACCTGGATCCGCGGCTCTACGGTGAAGAAGCGACTGACGCCTGCTACGACGTCAACCCTGACCAGGATCGCTTGGACTTGGCGGTGGCCCGTGGATCGCTCGACGCCGGTTTGCCCACCCTCGGAATCTGCCGCGGCCACCAGCTCCTCAACGTGGTCTACGGCGGGACGCTCATCCAGGACATGCGCCCCTCATCGGTCGAGCACAACGGCCTCAGCCCGGCGGAAGGCGAGCTCAGCGCCTGGGCGTGGCACGACGTCGAACTTTCACCGGAATCCAAAGTGGCTGGACTCTACAACGCACGGGGCTCGGTGCGGATTGCTTCGGGACATCACCAAGCCGTGGCCCGGATAGGCGATGGCTTGGTGGTGACGGCGGTCGCGGAGGACGGGACCGTGGAAGCCCTCGAGGATCCGCAGCGCTGGGTGGCATCCGTGCAATGGCATCCCGAGGCCTCGCAGCTGCCCGACGAGGAACGGCTCGCCCCGTTCAAGGCGTTCGTGGAGGTCTGCAGGACGCTGCGTCCGGTGGGGTGATGGAGCGGGACGCCCCCGCTCGCCGGAAACAATTTCCCGCGCCCGTGAACCTGACCGCTCCGGAATTCGTCTCATCAATGTGGCAAGCACTTTCGCGCCACCGGACACGAGAAGCGGGGAACCAAACATGAGGAGCAACCCCAAGGCCATGATGGTCATCGTTGGAGCGGCTGCCCTGATTGCCGTGAGCGGTTGCGGGGCGTCCGGAACCGGCTACCAGGGCGCATCGTCGAGCCCACCTTCCGCCGCGTCGTCGACTGCTCCGCCGTCCGGGACCTCGCAATCGCTCACTATCACCATCAAGGACTTCGGTTATCAAGGACCTGTCTCGGTCAGCCCGGGCGCCAAAATCACCGTGAAGAACGAGGACACGCAGGCCCACACGGTCACCTCGGACGACGGAAAGGCGTTCGACGCCGCCGTCGACGGCGCAGGCGGAACGGTCCAGTTCACGGCGCCCACCACACCGGGCAGCTACCCCTACCACTGCGCGTACCACTCCAACATGCACGGAACGCTGGTCGTGAAATGAGCACAGCAAAATGAGCACCCGTGAAGCGGCCCGCCGCAAGCCGATGAGCCGCAGGCCGAGGGACATCCTGCTGCGGCTGCTTGTGGCGGCGGCCCTGGTCGTCGACGCCGTGGTGCACTTCGATCTCGCCTCCGGCTACCAGTTGGGTGCCCCTGGCGGAATCGGTGAAGGCAATCTGTTCCGCCTTGAGGGCGCGGTCGCAATCCTCGTCGCCCTGTATGTCCTGGTCCGCGGCAGTCGGCCTGCCTACGCCGCCGCGGTGGTCGTCGCTGGAAGCGCCTTCATTGCGGTCCTCCTCTACCGCTATGTCGACATACCTGCCATCGGTCCGCTCCCGTCCATGTACGAGCCCGTATGGTTTTTCGAGAAGACCCTCAGCGCAGTCGCCGAGGGACTGGGCGCCGTGCTTGCCGCCGTCGGCTACGTCCGTCAACGCAGCAGCGCCAGACGCTCGTCCTGATGTCTGGACATGTCCCAAACAAGACCCCTGAAACGGCGCAATAGACGCGCCTCCAGCACCCTTGACCCGCGCAATGCTCCTGCTATCATCAGTAAAGCAGTATGTCCTATCAAGCGAACATGAACGGACATGCTTGCAACTTCCGGGACGGTCCTGGAATGCGAGGGAGCATGCAATGGCGAATCAACTTGGCCTCACTATCGACCGTTCTTCCCCTGTGCCCTTGTACCACCAGGTGGTCCAGGGCATCGAGGCCGCCATCCACAGCGGAGTGCTCGAGCCCGGAAGCCGTTTGGACAACGAGATAGACCTCGCCGCACAGCTCAACCTGTCCCGGCCCACCATGCGCAAGGCCATGGACGAGCTCGTCCGCTCGGGCCTGTTGGTCCGCAAGCGCGGCGTCGGCACACAGGTGGTGTCGAGCCAGGTCCGCCGGCCCCTGGAGCTCTCCAGCCTCTACGACGACCTGACCAACAACGGCAAGAAGCCCACGACGCAGGTCCTGAGCTTCTCGCACATGGAGGCCGACGCTGCGACGCTGACTGCCCTCCAGCTTCCGGCCGGTTCAAAGGTGTACCACTTCACGCGCTTGCGCAAAGTGGGCGGCAAGCCCCTGGCGCTCATGGAGAACTGGGTCCGCGACGACATCGCCACCATGGACGAGGCCATGCTCGCGGAAGAAGGCCTCTACGCCATCCTCCGCCGCGGCGGCGTCAATTTCCGGCTCGCTTCGCAGCGGATCGGCGCCATGATCGCCAATGACTACCAGGCACCGCTCTTGGAGGCGGAAGTCGGCTCGGCATTGGTCACCATGGAACGGACCGCCGTCGACGACACCGGACGCATGGTGGAAACCGGCCACCACGTGTACCGGGCCGATTCCTACAGCTTTGAAATGACACTCGTACAGCGCTAACGCAAGGACACAACTTCATGGCCAACTGGGTCTATCCACTGGGAACCGCCAACGACGGCGATTGGGACATCTCGCTCGGAACCTCCGATTCCGCGTTGACTGTGGACGGGTGGGCCCACACCGGGCTCAAGGTGGCCACGCTCGCCGCGGGCGCCGCCGTCGAACTCCCCGCCGCAGCTGAGGAGCGGATCATTGTGCCGCTCAACGGCGCCTTCACGGTGACGGTCGACGACGTCGAGTATCCCCTCGCGGGGCGGGCGTCGGTATTCCATGGCCCCAGCGATGTCCTGTATTCCGGCACGAACGCCGCGGTCACCATCAGTTCGCCCGACGGTGGCCGAGTCGCCGTCGCGACTGCCCCCGCCAATGCGTCGTACCCCACCAGGCTCGTGACCGCGGCCGAAACCCCTGTGGAGCTGCGCGGAGCAGGCAACTGCTCCCGCCAGGTCCACAACTTCGGCACTCCCGCCGCCCTTGAGGCCGACCGTTTCATCGTCTGCGAAGTGCTGACGCCCGCAGGCAACTGGTCCTCCTATCCTCCGCACAAGCATGACGAGGAAAAGGACGGCGAAACGGAGCTTGAGGAAATCTACTACTTCGAGACCCGCGTGGCTCAAGGGTCGGGTGCACCCGCCGACGCCGATGCAATCGGCTATCAGCGTGTCTACGCCTCAGATGAACGGCCGATCGATGTGGCCGCGGAGGTTCGCACGGGCGACGTCGTTCTTGTTCCCTACGGCTGGCACGGCCCCGCCATGGCCGCTCCCGGCTACGACTTGTACTACCTGAACGTCATGGCCGGCCCGGGACCTGTGCGGGAATGGCTCATCAGCGACGACCCCCACCACGGGTGGGTGCGGCAGAGCTGGGACGGACAGGACATCGACCCCCGCCTGCCGTTCGGCGCCTAAGGAGCCGCACACCCAATCCCCACCGCCACCCTCGCCTCGCAAGTCCCCGCCGGCTCCCAACCTTCGCAAGCTCAGGCTGGGGCCCTCGCCGGCGGGGCCCCACGGCCAGGGAACCCTGGCGGCGTGGGCCCAAGCAGTTGTTGTCGTTCTGGGCCGTCAAAACGACAACAACTGCGAGCTAGTTGGGACCTGTAATCGCCTAACTCGCCTTCGCCCCCACTAGCGCCACTCTGACGGGAACTCCGCTTGCCAGCGACTCCTGCGCGGCATCCGCCACACGGGAAGCTGCGACGGCGTCCTCGGGGGTGCACGGGTTTTCCCGTTGGCCCAGGACCAGTTCAACGAAGGCCGCCATTTCCGAGCGGTAGGCCTGGTCGAAGCGTTCGGCGAAGGTCTTGTGGGGTTCTCCGGACGGGAAGGCGATCCCGGCCTCGGCTGATTCCATGGCTGTCTTGTCGTCCAGGCCAACCATGACGGAACGCTTGGAGCCTTGGATTTCGAGGCGAACGTCATGCCCTGCACCGTTGTAGCGGGTTGCCGAGACTGTGCCGACCGTCCCGTCGTCGAAGGTGATCAGAGCTAAGGCGGTGTCCACATCGCCCACTTCTCCGATGGCGGGATCGCCGTTGTTGGAACCCTTGGCATAGACCTCTACGATCTCGCGGCCGGTCAGCCAGCGCAGGATGTCGAAGTCGTGGACCGAGCAATCGCGGAACAACCCGCCGGACGTTGCCAGGAACTCCACGGGCGGCGGTGCCATGTCGCAGGTCACGGCGCGCAGTGAGTGGATCCAGCCGAGCTCCCCCGCTTGGTACGCACGCCTGGCTTCAAGGTAGCCGGCATCGAAGCGACGCTGGTGGCCGATCTGCACCACGCCATCGTTGGCACGGATATGTTCCAGGACAGGCAGCGAATCGGCCACATTCATGGCTACAGGCTTCTCGCAGAACACCGGGATACCGGCGTCCACCCCAGCTCGGATTAGTTCCGGGTGCGTACCCGTGCCGGTTGCGATCACCAGCCCATCCACGCCGGAGGCGATCAACGCCTCCACCGAGGGCAGGAACTCGGCGCCGAGACCAGCTGCGACTCGACGGGCATGGTCTTCAGCCACGTCCGTGAGCCGCAACTCCACGTTGATGCCTTGTCCATTCAATTCCCCGTTGAGGGCCGCGATGTTGCTGGCATGCATGACGCCGATCCGCCCTACTCCAACCAGCCCGAGAACGACGTCCTTCATAGTGCTACCTCCGTTGAAAAAGCTGAGCTGTTGCGGGATTCCGCGGCCTCAACCGTGAACGCCCGCCGGAATGCCTCGAGCGCCTCCATGTCGTCTCCGCTGGCCCAGGCCTCCATGCCGACGGTGCCTTCGTAGCCCGCGGCGACGAGCGCCCGAGCCACAGCCAGGTAATTGATTTCGCCGGTGCCGGGTTCACAGCGGCCGGGGACGTCCGCCACCTGGATCTCGCCGATGTGCGGCAAGGCGGTACGCACCAGTTCAATGAGGTTCCCCTCCCCCAATTGAGCGTGGTACAGGTCCAGCATCATCTTCACGTTGGGATGTCCGGCCGCCTCCACGAGCGCCAAAGTGTCCTTGGCCCGTGCGAGCGGAATTCCGGGGTGGTCCAGCACGGTGTTGAGGTTTTCGAGGCAAAACGTCAGTCCGTGCTTTTCCCCGAGCGCGCCAAGGCGTTCAAGGGTCCGGGCACCCGTGATCCACATACTGCCGTTGGCCCGGTAGGCGGGACGGGCTGCTTTGCCGTCGATCAGCTCCGCCGAGTGCACCACCATGCGGCTGACGCCGAGTTCCAAAGCGGTCGGAACCAGCGTCTCGGCCGTCCTCACCACATCATCGGCGGTGTCCGCGTCAACCAGGCTGCCGGAGGTGTAGCCGGTCATGGAGGAAAAGACCGCACCGCTCGCCTTGAGTGCGGCAATGTCCTTGCTCCTCGAATCCCAGAGTTCGACGTCGAATCCGGCCTCATGGATCCGACGTACCCGCTCGGCGAACGGCAGTTCCGTGAAGACCATTTCGGCGCAGACAGCCAGCCGCATCAGACACCGGCCTTGCTGTTGCTCGAAACTGCAGGTACCGCCACCGGTCCGCCTTGCTGGACCGATTCGATGCAGGCCAGCGCCACCGCGAGGGCGCGCCGCGCATCCGCGGCTCCCGGGGTGAGGGTGAAAGCGCCCGACGGCGGTTGCGTGCCATCGCGGCGCGCGCGGACTGCCGCCGCGAAGTCCACGAGCTCAGCGGTGTAGGCTTCGCGGAACAGTTCCACGTTGAGCCTCGGAGTCTCAGCGGAGAGGCCCTCTGCCGTGTACCTCAGGGCAGCCGTTTCAGTGGGCCGTCCGGCCTGCACCATGCCCTTGGAGCCGAAGACTTCGCCCCTGACGTCATAGCCGTACAGCGCACTGAAGTTGGCTTCCGCCACCGCCAGGGCGCCATTGCTGTAGCGGATGGTGACCACGGCGGTGTCCAGGAATCCCTGGTCACGAAGGCTCGGCTCAACCAGTGCGTCCGCGACGGCGTAGACCTCCACCGGTTCGGCGCCTTCGTTGAACCAGTTCAGAGTGTCGAAATCGTGGATGAGGGTTTCCAGGAAAATCGTCCAGGCCGGAATCCTGGCTGCATGTCCGATGCTCCCGGTACCCGGATCCCTTGTCAACGAGCGGAAGAGCTGCGGCTCCCCTACAATTCCTTCGGCCAGGTCCTTCTTCGCGGCTTGGAAGTCGGTGGCGTAACGGCGATTGAAGCCGATCTGGAAATGTACCCCGGCGGTTTCGACGGCGAGGAGGGCGGCGTCGAGCTCTTCGAGGCTCTGCGCGGCAGGCTTCTCGCAAAATACGTGCTTGCCGGCGGCCGCGGCCTGGGCGATCAGGGAAGCGTGAAAACGCGCGGGACTGGCGATGATGACGGCATCGATGTCAGGATCGGCCAGGATGTCCGCGGCGTCGGGGGTGACCTTCGCCGTACCAAGCTGGGAAGCCACGGACGCGGCGGAGTCCACGTTGGGATCGGCGACGGCGGCCAGGACCGCACCCGGAACCCTGCGAGCTATGCTTTCGCCGTGAAACGCTCCCATCCAGCCGGACCCTATGAGTCCAAGCCGCACAGGCGTGGGGAGACTGGAGGAGTGCTGTTCGATGTAGGCCATGGGCCCGTCCTTTCGATAGTCAGTACAACAATTGCTCAGGCGGCATTGCCTTCGCCCTGGAATTCAATGCCCACTTGGCGGCGGATTTCATCGGCAACATCCATCGTCCGGATGGAGGAGGCCAGGGGCCGTTGTTGGGTTTCCGTCTCACCCGCGGCGACGGCGCGGGCCACCGCTGCGGCTTCGAAGTGCAAGCCTTCCACATGCCCGCCCACAGCCTCGTTGTGGCGAAGCCGCGTGCCGTCCGGGAAACGGAGCTCGAAACCGCCGGGCATATTGAAGGGGCCGTCGATGGTCAATGTGGCCTCGGAGCCAACGATCGTCGCCGCGGTGGGGGTGAAATTATGCAAGTGCGTATTCATCACGGCCTGGCCCCCGCCCGTGAATTGCATGATGGCGGAGAGTTGGCCGTTGACACCCGATTCGTGGGGCTCGCCGAAAGCGCTCAAGCGTTCCGGGGCGCCGAGGACTTCGGTGATGAGGGCCAGAGGGTAGGTGCCGAGGTCCAGCAATGGCCCGCCAGCCAGAGCGGGATCGAAGATGCGGTGGCCTCGTTCAAAGTGCTCACCGTATTCCGCCAGGACCGTCGTTACGGTACCCAGCGTCCCGGCGTCGAGCACTTGCCGGATCACGTCGAACTTCGGAAGGAAGAAGCTCCACATAGCCTCGGCGGCGAAAACGCCGGCTGCCTTGGCCCGCGCGGCGATATCCCGTGCCTGCGCGGCATTCAGGCCGATCGGTTTCTCGACCAGGACGTGTTTGCCGGCCTCGATGGCCATCAAAGCAGCCGCATGGTGGAAGTTGTGCGGAGTGCACACGTACACAATGTCTATGTCCGGAGCCGCGGCCAGCTCTTCGTAGCTTCCATAGGCGGCGGGCACGCCGAAAGCATCCGCGAACGCCTTGGAGCGGTCCAGGGAGCGGGAGCCGACGGCGGCGATCACTTGCGTTGAGTGGGCCTGCACCGATTCCGCGAAGCGTTCGGCAATCCACCCCGGACCCATGATCCCCCAGCGCAACGCCGGAGCGTCGCACGAATCCGGCACCCTTGATACTGGCAGACCGGATGAAACCATCAGTAGATCACCTTTGTGTAGGCTCCGTCGCTGTGGAGCGAGCGGATCATCGCTTGTGCGAGCTGCGACGCGCGCAGGCCATCCTCACCCGTGGCGAGCGGCGCTGGCTCTCCCTTTTCGAGGGCGGAGATCCAGGCCTGAAGTTGCAGGCGGTACGCGTCGGCGAAACGTGGACGCCAGTCTGCGGGGATTTCGGAGCTGCGCTTCCCTTCCTGCCGGACATCGAGGGCGGCCGGTTCCGGGAGCGCGGCAGTGCCGAACTCCGAAACAACCTCGCACCGGGTGGTGTAACCGTACTGGGCGTTGAGGAAGAGTTCGAGCGTTGCCAGGGTGCCGTCGGCTGCGCGTAGGAGCATGAAGGCCGGGTCCCGCAGGTCACCGGTGCTGTACCGGGAGCTCCGCCCCGCTTGCCAGGACACCTCAGTGATAGGCGAATCCAACAGCCAGGGGATGATGTCCAGCTCGTGGATGGCCGAGTTGGTGATGGCGGATTCCGAGCTCGCGCCCGGTCCCGCGGATACGGTCCGGCTGGTGCAGTGGACCTGCAAAGGCTCGCCTTGCGTGCGTGCCCGGGTGGCTTCGCGCAAGGCGACATAGCCGGGATCGAAGCGCCTCATGAAGCCCATCGACAGCAGCCGGGCACCCGTTGCGGCCAAGAGGTCGGCTTCGGCTTCCACCGCTTCGCGGCCTTCCAGGAGCGTGGGAGCCAACGGCTTTTCGCACAATACCGGGGTCATCGCTTCGAAGCATTCCAGCACCAGTCCCGCATGGGTGGAGTCATGGGAAGCGACCACGACGGCGTCAACGTCGCTGGAGTTGATCAGCTCGGAGGGGTCGGTGGTGATGCGTGCGGATGGCGGCGCCGCAGCTGCCGCACGTCCGGCGTCGAGGTCTGCCACGAAGGTGACTTCGGCCCCGCTGATGGTGGTGGAGAGGTTCCTGATGTGGTCTGCGCCCATGACACCGGCGCCAATAACGCCAACCCGGATCGGCATGCTGTCTTCCCGTCTACTACTTCGTGCACATTCCCGCAGTGGCATGGCGAGCGGGGGCCCGTCCGGTTTTCCGGCGGACCCCCGTCTCCGTCCGCGCTGTCTCCCCGCGCGCTAAGCGTGCCGCGGGCTGCTTTCCCTTGAATTGTCAGCTGCGCCCGCGACGTCGGTCACTTCGGATACCCCGGCGACTTCGGCTTGGACTTCCTTGAGGGCTTGGGTGTGTCCGCCGAGTTGTTCGAGTTCGTGGGCGAGTTCGGCCAGTTCCGCGCCGCCGGCCATCTGGGCGGTGAGTTCGTCCAGGGTGATGTCCTTCTTGTCGTAGTAGCC
>NZ_JBFTPW010000017.1:0-98737 GCF_056398685.1 Arthrobacter sp. 01T428
GCCTCTTCAAACTCTGCAACAACAACGGCACCTGGACCCAGCTCACCGCCGACCTCACCGCCTACAAAGGCCAAACCATCACCCTCTGGTACAACGTCCACCTCGACGGCTCCAGCCCCGCCGACGACACCTGGATGTACCTCGACGACATCACCCTCACCAACAGGTGAGGCACAGACGCCAAAAATCCCCGCCCTCTACTGAGGACGGGGATTTTTGAGTAGCGCTCCTCCGACTGGACTTGAACCAGTAACCCTTCGATTAACAGTCGAATGCTCTGCCAATTGAGCTACGGAGGAATGAAGCGTGTACAAGCCTAACAAAGGGCTGCCGGGAAACGAAATCGGCGCCAGGGCGGCCCTCAGCTGTCCATGCGGAGCGCGCGGCGCTGCATTTCCAGCTGCATGAGTTCCCGGTTGAGGCGCTGGAACTCCTCCGGCTGGGCCGAGGCGTCCAGTCGCTGCAACTGGCCCATCTTGTCCGCCTTGACCCTGGTGATCTGCAGCTCGAAAAGCCGGGCCAAAATGTCGCGGCAATAGCGCTGAAGCGCTTCGGGCGTGCTGGCCGGCAGTGGGACGACGGCAAGCTCGGAGACCAGGCCTTGGAGCGGTTCCGGAACCTCCTGGCGAATCCCTTCCACCCAGGCCACAGGGTCTCCCGCGTGTGCCAGCCCGGCGGCCCGGATGGCGGTGTGCACGGCTGAGTAGGCCGGAGTGACGAAATGGGACGCTTCAAACCGTTCCCATGCTCCGCCGCTAAGCGCAGCTTCGCCACCCAGTACGGCCGGGTTCTGGATGACCACTTCGAGGGCCTGCCGTTCCATGGCGGCAATGGGATCCCGCGGATCCGGGCGCATGAACGCGATGGGAGCGTTCGACGGCGGTGCTGCCGCCGGCTGGCCGGACTGGCCCGGCGCTGCGCCTTGCCCGTGCCCCGGGGTTCCTGGAGTGCCTGCAGATCCCGCAGTTCCTGTATTGCCCGCCGCGCCGGAAGCAGCGCGTTTGGCGGCCAAGCCCACGGCCCGGCTGACTTCCTCGATGGGCATGCCGAGCCAGCCTGCCAGCTCGCGGACATAGGCGGGACGGATACCGGAATCACGAATCTGCGCCACGACGGGGGCCGATTCCCGCAGGGCGGCGACCCGGCCTTCCACGGTGTCCAGGTTGTGGCGTTTGAGTGAGGCCCGGATAGCGAATTCAAAGAGGGGCCGACGGGTGCCGATCAGGTCCCGGACAGCCGCGTCGCCCTTGAGCTGGCGAAGATCACAGGGGTCCGCTCCGCTTGGTTCCACGGCCACGTACGTCTGCGCGACGAAACGCTGGTCTTCTTCAAAGGCGCGCAATGCGGCCTTCTGCCCGGCGGCGTCGCCGTCGAAGGTGAAGATGACCTCTCCCCCGGTGCCGTCGTCGGACAGCAAGCGGCGGGCGATCTTGATGTGGTCCGTACCGAAGGCCGTACCGCACGTGGCCACAGCGGTACCGACGCCGGCAAGGTGGCAGGCCATGACGTCCGTGTACCCCTCCACCACCACCAGTTGCCGGTCCTTGGCGATGTTCCGCTTGGCGAGGTCGATGCCGTAGAGGACTTGGGACTTCTTGTAGAGCACGGTCTCCGGAGTGTTCAGGTACTTCGGTCCTTGGTCGTCCTCGTAGAGCTTGCGGGCGCCGAAGCCGATGGTGTCGCCGGCGATGTCCCGGATGGGCCAGATGAGGCGGCCCCGGAAGCGGTCGTAAATGCCCCGGTTGCCTTCGGAAAACATGCCCGTCAGCTTCAGCTCAGCGTCCGTGAATCCGCGTCCGCGCAGGTATTTCAGGAGTGAGTCCCAACCCTGCGGCGCGTAGCCGACGCCGAACTGTTCGGCCGCGGTCCGATCGAAGCCGCGGCCATGGAGGAAATTGCGGCCCTCGGCGGCCCCTGCCGTGAGCAATTGGGCACGGAAGAATTCGTCGGCGATCTTGTGGGCATCCAGCAGCCGTTGGCGCTTGCCGACCTCTTCGCGGTTGGGACCCGTGCCGCCGTCTTCATAGCGGAGCTCGTAGCCGATCCGGGCTGCGAGCTTTTCCACGGCTTCGTGGAAGGAGCTGTGGTCCATTTTCTGGACGAAGGAGATGGCATCGCCGTCTTCGCCGCAGCCGAAGCAATGGTACCGGCCCACTTGCGGACGGACAGTGAACGACGGCGAGCGCTCGTCGTGGAAGGGACACAGGCCTTTGAAGGTCCCCAAGCCGGCACCCTTGAGGGTGACGTAGCCGTCCACTACTTCCTTGATATCGGTGCGCTGGCGTACTTCGTCGATATCTTCACGTTTGATCAGGCCAGCCACGTCACCATCCTAGTCGCTCCGCACGGGCAGCCGCGGGCCGCCGTCGGGCTACCAGAGCGAGGGGAGGCTGCCCACGAGGCGTTCGTACATCGCCAGCGCCGAAGCGTCCGTCAGGGACGCCACCTGGTCGATGACAACGCGAAGCCGGGCGCCGTCGTCGGGGGCGTCCCGCCAGTCCGCGGCGAACATCGGTTCCAGATGCCGGTCTCCGCTCGCGTTGAGCACGCCGACGAGGGCGTGCAGGACTTCGCGCTGGCGCTCATAGACGGGCTGCCGATGGTCGGTGGAGATCACGAACGTCGTGGCAAGGCCCTTCATGGCCGCGATCTCGGTGACGGTTTCCTCGGGGACCATGAGTTCCGCAGCGTACCGGGTGAGGTGGTCCGGTCCGAAGTGCGCCCTCGTGGTCTCCAAGGCACTCTGGCAGAACCGGCCGATCAACTGGCTGGTCATGTCCTTCAGCGCGGCCATCGACTTGCGGCTGCCGTCGGCTTCGCGGACCCACACGCTCGTGGCTTCGAGGCGGGCCAAGGCAGCATCGATTTCAGCGGGATCGTTGTGGGGCAAGTACCACTGCTTGGTGTAGCCCACCACGCGGGCCCGGTGGTCCGGATTGTCCAGCCACTTCAGCTGGAAATGGCCGGCAACAATGGCGTCCTCGACGTCGTGGACGGAGTACGAGATATCGTCGGCTAGGTCCATCACCTGGGCCTCGATGCAGGAACGGTTGCCCGGTGCGCCGTCACGAAGCCAGGCAAACACGGGCAGATCGTCCTCGTACGCACCAAATTTGCTGCTGCGCTGTCCGTGGATGACGGGGGCGTCGACGGCGGACCACGGGTATTTGGACGCGGCGTCAAGGCTGGCGCGGGTCAAGTTCAGGCCCGCGGGCCGGCCGTCGGCGGCAAGGACCTTGGGTTCAAGCCGGGTCAGCAGGCGCAGAGTCTGGGCGTTGCCTTCGAAGCCACCGATTGCATGGGCGACCTCGTTGAGCGCCGATTCCCCGTTGTGGCCGAAAGGCGGATGGCCAAGATCGTGGCTCAGGCACGCCGTATCCACAACATCCGGATCGCAACCGAGCGCGCGGCCCAATTCGCGGCCCACCTGGGCCACTTCAAGGCTGTGCGTCAGTCTGGTGCGCACGAAGTCATCGGTATCCGGGGCCACCACTTGGGTCTTGGCCCCGAGCCGCCGGAGCGCTGACGAATGCAGCACCCGTGCCCGGTCCCTTTCGAAGTCCGAGCGGTAGGTATTCTTGCGGGGTTCCTGGACCCAGCGTGCCGAGTCGGCCTCCACGTAGCCTGGAATGCCCGTTGCGTTTTCGGCCGGGCGTGCTGCAGACATCGCTTCAGTTCCCATGGGTATCTGCCTCCTCCGCTTGCCGTGCACCGGCGTCTCTTCAGCCCGTGCCTATGCAGCCAGTTTTCCACGACTCGGGCCGTGCGCGTGCACGCGCCGGTCCGGGCCGCGCTTTAGCCGCCTGAGACGTCGAGTTCGGCTGCGGCGATATCGCGCGTCTGGTCCGCGTCCATCTGCCGGCTGAGAAGCCAGTCCTTGGGCAACGCCGGCTTTTTGGGGGAACCTGCGCGTCCGCGCGGGCCTTCCGAATCGATGCCTGGGTACGGCAGGTCCATGTCCAGCTGGTCCAGCAGCTCGCGCAGGACCTCGAGCGTCGGTACCGTGGCCAGTTTGGCACGCAGCTCCCCTCCCACCACGTAGCCCTTGAAGTACCAGGCCATGTGCTTGCGGATCTCACGCAGCGCCTTGTACTCGTCGTTGCCGAAGGTTTCGATCATGAGCTCGGCGTGGCGGTAGACGCCCTCGGCTACTTCGCGCAGGCCCGGACGGTGGCGCTGGTCGCTTCCCTCAAACGCGGCTTGGAGGTCGCCGAAGAGCCACGGGCGACCTTGGCAACCGCGGCCCACTACGACGCCGTCGATCCCGGTTTCGCGCACCATGCGGACTGCGTCTTCGGCGGACCAGATATCCCCGTTGCCCAGGACGGGAATGTCCGGGAGGGCTTCGCGCAGGCGTGCGATGGCGGACCAGTCGGCCTGGCCGGAGTAGAACTGAGCGGCCGTGCGGCCGTGGAGCGCGACGGCGGCAACGCCCGAATCGCGGGCGATCCGGCCGGCGTCGAGGTACGTGAGGTGGTCCTCGTCAATGCCCTTGCGCATCTTGATGGTCAGCGGGATGTCGCCCTTGGAGGCTTCCTTGACAGCGGTCTGGACGATCGAGGTGAAAAGGTCGATCTTCCAGGGGAGGGCGGATCCGCCGCCGCGCCGGGTGACCTTGGGCACGGGGCAGCCGAAGTTGAGGTCGATGTGGTCCGCCCGGTCTTCTTCGACGAGCATGCGCACTGCCTGGCCAACGGTGACGGGGTCCACGCCGTACAACTGCACGGAACGGACTTTTTCATCGTCGTCATGGGAGATGATGCGCAACGATTCCGGGGTGCGCTCCACTAAGGCACGGGAGGTCACCATCTCCGCCACATACAGGCCGCCGCCGTATTCACGGCACAGCCGACGGAAGGCCGAGTTGGTGATTCCGGCCATCGGGGCGAGGATCACGGGGGTGTCCACCGTGATCCGGCCGAGCTGCAGCGGGGGCAGTTCGAGCTTGGGCGAAGGGGGCGTTGCTACTACAGTCACCCGTCCATTGTCTCAAAGCGGGGCAAATCGACGGGACGGTCGAATACGTGCCTGGCCGCTAGAGCAGCCAGCCGTTGTCTTCGGCGATGCGCACGGCCTCGGCACGCGTCCGGCCGCCGGTCTTGGCCATCGCGGCGGACAGGTAGTTCCGGACGGTCCCTTCGGAAAGCATCGCTGACTTCGCGATGTCGGCTACCGTTCCGCCGTCGGACGCTGCCTTGAGCACCTCCCCCTCGCGTTCGGTCAAAGGGCTGTCTCCCGCGGTCAACGATTCCGCGGCAAGCACCGGGTCCACCACCCTGAGCCCTTGGTGTACGCGGCGTACCGCTTCGGCCAGTTGCCGGGCAGGCGTGTCCTTGACGACGAATCCGGAGGCGCCGGCCTGCATGGCGCGCTTGAGGTAGCCTGGCCGCCCGAAGGTGGTCACCATGAGGACCCGGCAGGACGGCGCGGCCCGCCGCACGGCGGCTGCCGCGCTGATCCCGTCCAGGCCAGGCATCTCGACGTCGAGCATTGCCACGTCGGCGGAGTGCTCGACGACGGCGGCCGCCACCCCTGTCCCGTCGCCCAGTTCGGCGACCACCTCGATGTCCGGCTCCAGCCCCAGCAACGCGGCCAATGCTCCGCGCACGAGCGCCTGGTCGTCTGCGATCACCAATCGGATACTCATACCTCCACCGCCAATCTGAACCCTCCCAGGTCGCTCGGGCCAATGCTGACCGTTCCCCCGGCGGCACCCACGCGTTCACGGATCCCGGCCAGTCCATTCCCGGAGCGGCCCCCGGAGGCCGGACCGACGCCGTCGTCCTCGACTAGAACGCTCGACGCCGTCAACCGGACGCGGCAGCGCGCGGCGCCGGAGTGCCGCACAACGTTGGTGACGCCTTCGCGCAGCACCCAGCCGAAGAGCTCCCGGTGACGCGCCGGAACCTGTTCGACGGTTCCCGGCAATTCGGCGTCGATCCCTGCCGATTCCAGGGCCGTCCGGGCGACTGCGAGTTCCGCCAGGACGTTGACGCCGCGGTAACCGGCCACCGTGGCGCGGACGTCGGCGAGCGCGCCACGGGCCAAGTCCTGCACCGCGGAGATCTCGGCGGCGGCCCGGTCGCGGGCCGGGTACTCGCCGGGGACGGTGTCCAGCATCCTGCCGGCCAATTCGGCCTTCACGGCGATGACCGTCAGGGAATGCCCCAGGATGTCGTGCATGTCCCGGGCCACGCGGCTTCGCTCCGCCGCCACGGCTGCATCGGCCAGTTCAGTCTGCGCTTCCCGGAGCCGTGCGGTCTGCCTGATCAGCCGCGCGAAGGCGGACATCATGAGGCCGAGGGACACGATGATCCCGGCCTGGAGCAAGGCCTGCTCCCCGTTGCCCGTCACCAACTGGGTGGTGAAGGAAGCGAGGGCCAATCCGACGATGAGGAAGAAATCCGCGCGCGGCGGAAGGGACGTCATGGCGATGGCGCAGGCCAGGAACGTCCAGGTCCACAAGGTTTCCCGTCCGATGATGAGGATCATCACCCCGTTCAGCGCCAGCAGGATGAAGACGGACACGATCCCCGCCCGGACGCCCAGCGCCAACTGATCTGTGGCAGGAAGACGTAGGCGGCGAAGAACACCATCAGGGACGCCGACGCCGCCGTTTTCCAGGCCAGCGGCTCGTCCACGGACCACACGATGTTCCACGTTGGCCAGGCCCAGAGCAGGATGGAGAGTCCCGCGCCGATGAACCAGCCCCGTGGCCCAGGACCGCGGAACATGGCACCGCGGAACATGTTGCCGACGAGCATGTCCCTGAAGGAGGTTCGGCCTTGGCTGCTGGTCATGGTGACCACCCTAGCGGCCTGTTCAGACACGTTTCGTGTCGCGGCGGAACGCCATCGCAGCCCCGGCCACGAAGATTGCGAGCCAGATGAGGACGTTGACGATCCACGCCCAGTCGAACTCGCCGGTGATGGGGCTTCGGGCCAATTGCCCGATCCCGTACGCGGGCGTGAACTTGGCGATGTTCCCGAAGGTCTCCCCCATGATCTCGATCGGCATGAACAGTCCACCGAGCATGGCAAGGATGGCCAGGGCCGGGCCGAGGATCTGCATGACGTTCTGGCTCGGCATAAGGTATCCGACGAACAAGCCCAGGGCCGCGAAGACCAGGGAACCCAGCCAAGCGACCAACCCCGCGGTCAGCCAGGTCTGGGCATCCATGGTGACACCTGCAAGGGCGCCGATGACGAACTGGGCCACGACGGCAACAAGGGACAGCGTGAGGGCGGCCATGGCTTTCACCGCGATGTACGCACCGGGCAGGAGGGGCGTGAGGCGAAGCTGGCGGCTCCACCCTTGGGCACGCTCCACCGCCACTTGGCTGCCGGCGCCCGTAGCGGCGGTCATCGCGGCATAGACCGTGAGGCTGATGAGGATGTACTGGCCGTAGCTGTGCCCGTTGGGCAGGAGCTTGTCCTTGTTGGAGAGGCCGAAAATGAAGAAGAAGACGGCTGGCATGAATACCGTGAACATGATGGTCCGGCGGTTCCGGAGCATCCGCTTGATCTCGATCCAGAGGAACGTGCGGTTGACCCCGCCGGTGGACGGTTTCCGTTCCTGGAGGACTGTTGCCGCGCTCATACGAGGTCTCCTTCAAACGTGATGCTTGTGGATTCCGGCGCGGCATCGTCTCCGGTGAGGGCGACGAAGGCCTCCTCGAGGTTGTTGGCCGCCACTTCGACGTCGTGGGCGCCCGTGTTGTTGAGCAGGAAGCGCACGACGGCGTCCGAGTCGCCCGTGCGGACGGTGAGGCGGCCGCCGTCGTAATCCATGCTTTCGACGGGCGGCATCCCGGCCAGGAGCCCGCGCTCAGCCGCCGGAAGCGAAGCCTTGACGGTTCGGCCCGAGGCAAGGTTCTTGATCTGGGCGGCGGTGCCGTCCGCCACGATGCTGCCTTGCCGGACCAGCACAATCCTGTCCGCGTAGGCGTCGGCTTCTTCGAGGTAATGGGTGGCGAAGATGACGGTCCGTCCGCGCTGGGCGTCGCTCCTGATCGCGGTCCAGAAGTCCCGTCGTCCCGCCACATCCATGCCGGTGGTGGGCTCGTCCAGGATCAGCAAACCGGGATCGGAGACGAGGGCCATGGCGAAGCGCAGCCGCTGCTGCTGGCCGCCGGAACACTTTTCGACCTTGCGGTCGGCGATCTCCAGGATGCCCGCCCGCGCCAGGACTTCGTCCACGGGCCGGGAGGAATCGAACATGGCAGCGTTGAGCTGCACGGTCTCGCGGACGCTGATGTCCCGCAGCAAGCCGCCGGTCTGCATCACGGCTGCCACCTGGCCGCGGGCGATGGCTCCCCGGGGAGTGTGGCCGAAGATGGAGACGCTACCCTGGTCCGGGGCGCTCAATCCGAGGATCATGTCGATCGTGGTGGTCTTGCCCGCCCCGTTGGGACCGAGGAACGCCACCACCTCCCCCGGCTGCACGGTGAGGTCCAGGCCGCGTACGGCGTGGACCTTCCCGAAGCTCTTGTGCAGTCCGGCGGCTTGGACGGCCGGCACACTCGCTGTTGTCATGACTCTCCTTGGCTTTGGTTTGCTCCACTACCCATCAAAGCCGGGATCCGTGTCCGGCGCCCGGGCGTGTGTCACCAATGAGGGATGACAAATGTCATCGGAGGCTAGCGGCGCTCGGCTTCCCTGCGTGCCCGCCTGGTCATGACGACGGCGGCAAGCTCGCCAGTATCGAAGGACTCGAAGGCATCGGTGGAACCGGCGTTTTCAAGCTCGCGGACCTTCCCGTCGTCGTCGAGAGCTGGCGCCGCATCCGCCGCGACGGCAGCCGCGAGCCGCCTCGGACCGGTCGCCTTCACCACCAGCACGGCGATCAAGGTGGTCACGGGGATGGCCAGCACCAGGCCGATGGAGCCCACCAGTGTACGGATGACTTCCTCGGACAACTCGGCACTGGTCAGGGCATCGACCAGCGGACGGTCGTAGAGCATGACGATGATCAGGAGGGGAAGGGCTGCGCCGGCGTAGGCAAAGGCGATGGTGTAGACCGTGGAGGCGATGTGGTCCCGGCCGATCCTCATGGCCGAGGTGAACAGCTTTCGCGCGCCAGTCTCGGGTGCGAGCTCGTAGAGTTCCCACACGGCCGCGGACTGGGTGATCGTCACGTCGTTGAGCACTCCGAGCCCGGAAATGATCAGACCGCAGAGAATGATTCCGGAGAGCGAGATCTTGTCCGACATGTTCACGAGCGTGGCGCCCTCGCTGCTCGCGATCCCGGTCAGGTTGGCCGCATCCGTGGCCCAGGCCGCCAGCAGCGCCGTAATGCCGAGGCCGAAGATCGTACCCAGCAACGCGGTGGAGGTCTTGGCCGAGAATCCGTGGGCGAAATAGAGCACCCCCATCATGATGGCGGTGGAGCCGACCAAAGCCACGAGCAGCGGCGGCTTGCCTTCCACCAGTCCCGGAAGCATGAAGCTCACCATCACCACGTAGGCTCCGGCCAGCCCGAGGAGCGCCCTGAAGCCGCGCCAGCGCGCCACCGCAATGACCACCACGGCATACAGGATCGCCAGAAGGGCCATGGGAACGGTCCGCACGAAGTCGAGGAAAACGTACGACGGCGAGCCGTTGCCCGCCGCTGCGCCCTGCACACCGGAGAGGTTCAGGTAGCGGATGCTGTCCCCCACTTTGACGCCGTGGGACTTGGCCACGTCCGGGTTGATGACCACTTTCACCGGGCTGCCGCCGTTATCCGGTTGCGTGGACGCGAAGGTGCACTGGGAGCCCTGCGGCTGTGCGCCGCTGCTTTGGTTCGTGCCGTTCGTACTCGGAGCCTGCGTACCTTGCGTGCAGCTTTCCTGAGTAACCGCCTGGATCTTGCCCGTATCGAACGTCACCCCGGGAGCGGCCGTGTAGGGGCTCGCGAACGTGATGCCCTCTTTGCTCCCCGATGGCCACATGACCAGCATGGCAACGATCGTGAGTACCGCGATCGGAGCCAGCACGGCCACGAGGAGCCAGTTGGCCCGCCTGCGTGACGCGAGCGCCGTCGGGCTTGGCTCGAAATGCTCCGCGTGTCCGTGTGAATGGCCGTGACCCATTAGCTGCAAAACCTCATGCCCACAAGCCTACGTGGGGCAGCGCTGTGTCCCACCCAACTAGCTCGCAGTTGTTGTCGTTATGAGGGCTCAGAACGACAACAAATGCGTGGGCCCACGCCGCCAGGGTTCCCTGGCCGAGCTTGCGAGGCGAGGGTGGCGGTGGGGATCAGTTGGGCTCGCTTGATACCCGAGTGCTCAGGCGGGTTTGATGTTTTGGTTCACGTGGAAGAGGTTTCCTGGATCGTACTTGCCCTTGATGGCTTGCAGCCGCTCGTAGTTGACCCCGTAGTTGTCACTGATCCTGCTCTGGTCTTCCGCATCCATGAAGTTGATGTAGCCGCTGGCAGCAGAGTGCGGACGGAGAGCCTCCGCGTAGTTCCGGGCCCAGGCAATGTTGGCTTCATTGTCCGCGGGGTCCGGCCATTGTGCCGCGATCACCGGGGCGAACTTCATGCCGCGGTTCGCGAAGGCGGTGTCCTGGGCTCCGACCCGGGCCGCCGCGCCGTCGATCGGGTAGACATGGACGGCGGTGTTGAGGCTGGTCACCGTGGACCCGAACTCCGCATGCGCACCAATGACGCCATCGTTGAGTTCACTGATGAAGTTGGCTTTCCAGTATCCTTGCAGCCCCTTGGGATTGAGCCCGTCAAATGCCACGTTGAGTGCCGGGTACGGCATCGGGGTGATCAGGGATCCGGCTACGGGTGCGGCTTCGAGGAACGGCGCCCAGCGGGATTCGCCTTCGGCCATGTCTCCCGTCCACATCCCGACCACGACGCACACTGGCTTGCCGTGCCATTCTTCCGGAAGGAACGGCACCGGCGGGCCTTGATGGAAGCCGAGGAACGCGCCGAACTCTTCGGGAGCGGAGTCCATGTAATCCCGGTAGAACTTCGCCACCGTCTCGGTGTTCTCAGCTCCATAGATGACAATGCCCACATGGACCATGTCCACCGGGTGCAGCTTGTACTCCAGCGACGTCACCACACCGAAATTACCCCCGCCTCCCCGCAAGGCCCAGAAGAGATCTTCGTTCCGGGTTTCGCTCGCAGTCAGGAACTTGCCGTCCGCAGTCACCACGTCAGCGGAGATCAAGTTGTCACAGGACAGTCCGTGCTTGCGGGCAAGATAGCCGATGCCGCCACCCAGGGTCAGGCCTGCGATGCCGGTGGATCCCACAATCCCGCCAGTGCTAGCGAGTCCGAAGGCGTGGGTGGCGTGGTTGAAATCTGCCCAGGTTGTTCCCGCCTCGGCACGGGCCGTACCGGCGTCGGGGTCAACACGGACCCCGGTACGGTTGACGAAATCTATGACAAGGGCATCGTCCCAGGTCCCGAAACCGGGGGCGCTGTGGCCGCCGCCGCGGATAGCCAATGGCAGGGAATTGTCCCGGGCGAAGTTCACGCTCGCGATGACGTCCGCCACTTGGGCCACCCGGACGACTCCCGCCGGACGCTTGTCGATCATCCCGTTAAAGACGGCACGGGCGGAGTCATAGTCAGGATCGCTGGGAGTGACGAGTTGCCCACGGAGCTGTTCACGGAGTCCGTCGAGGGCTGTTCCATTCATGGGTGTTACCGCCGATTCTCTTCATGAGACCGGATTCGTTCCACCCGCCGCTACCCCACCAGAGCAACGGCCGGGGCTTACGTCGTCATGCCTACACCCAGTGCAGCAGCGCCGTCAAGGGTTCACCCAACTGGCTCGCAGTTGTTGTCGTTATGAGGGCTCAAAACGACAACAACTGCGAGCCAGTTGGGCCAGCCGCAAGCTATTCGCTGACCACCAGGGTGTCCGCACCGCGCAGCTTCGCCTTGCCCAGCTCGAGCAAGGGATCGACGACGGCGCACACGGCCGTCATGGAATCGTCCACTTCAAGGAGCACGGGGTGCTGGTAAGCAATAAGCGCCAGCAGGTCGCGGACCGCCTCCCGCGCCTCGTCATCCGGCAAAAGCGGGTCGTGGCCAAGGAACACTTCCGAGGGCTCGTCCGAGCTGCCCTGGGCATAGCTGATGGCGAAGGCCTGCAGCTTGCCCTTGCGGGTGGCCGGAACGCCGGCGCCAAAGGCACTCGCCTTGGGCGCTCGCAGCACGACGGCTCCGTGGGCCCCTGTCAGATCGTCGAGGAACAGCCGCTGCACGGTGGGGATGCCCAGCTCGCCGGGGTTGTCCCAGTGGTGCACGGCTGTGTAGTACCGGCCGACGACGTCGCTCAGTTCCACCGATCCCGTGGCGAGGTCCTCCACCCGCTCGGAAGCGGCTTCTTCGGAGCCGTCACCAAACACAGGCAGCCTGAGCGGCTCGGGATCCACCACCACAAGCCGGGAACGCTGGATGGGTGCAAGCCCTGCCCACTCGGCGAAGGCGGCACCGGCCGTGCCGGGCTCCACTTTGCTGCGCAGCTTGGTGACGCCCGACGGCGACTGCCCGGCTTCGCGCCGCAGCATGGTCAGGAGCGTGGCCCCGATCCCGCTCCGGCGGTGGTCCTTGGCAACCTCGATGTAGGCCCAGAGACGTTCCGCGTGCAGGGACGCCTCGTGGACCACCCCCGCGGCCACCGGAATTCCGATGCCGTCAACGACGTCTTCCGCCACGATGCACCGGCGCCAAGGCTGGCCCTGGCCGCCGTTGCTCGACGGCGCAAGGGCGGCGCGGAATTGCTGGGCCGGCAGGGTCTCCGGCCCACCCCACATTTCCAGGAGCGCGAGGTCGTCGCCCTCACGCCATTCGCGGTACTCGATGGACACGCTTAGGCGCCGATCAGTCGTGCGGCCAGGTAGCCCTCCACCTTGTCCAGGGACACACGTTCCTGGCTCATGGTGTCGCGCTCACGAATGGTGACGGCCTGGTCATCGAGGGTGTCGAAGTCCACGGTGATGCAGAACGGGGTACCGATCTCGTCCTGGCGACGGTAGCGGCGGCCGATGGCGCCGGCGTCGTCGAAGTCGATGTTCCAGTTCTTGCGCAGCTGGGTGCCCAAGTCCTTGGCCTTCGGGGACAGGTCCTCGTTGCGGCTCAGGGGCAGCACGGCTGCCTTGACCGGCGCCAGGCGCGGGTCAAGCTTCAGGACAGTACGGACGTCGACGCCGCCCTTGGCGTTGGGTGCCTCGTCTTCCGTGTAGGCGTCCACAAGGAAGGCCATGAAGGAGCGCGTCAGGCCGGCGGCCGGTTCAATGACGTACGGCGTGTAGCGCTCGTTGGTGGCCTGGTTGAAGTAGCTGAGGTCCTGGCCCGAGGCCTTCGAGTGGGTGGAGAGGTCGAAGTCGGTGCGGTTGGCGATGCCCTCGAGCTCGCCCCACTCGGAGCCCTGGAAACCGAAGCGGTACTCGATGTCCGTGGTGCCCTTGGAGTAGTGGCTGAGCTTGTCCTGCGGGTGCTCGAAGAAACGCAGGTTCTCCGGCCGGATGCCCAGATCGGTGTACCAGGACATGCGTTCTTTCATCCAGTACTGGTGCCATTCCTCATCCGTGCCCGGCTCGACGAAGAATTCCATTTCCATCTGTTCGAACTCGCGGGTGCGGAAGATGAAGTTGCCCGGCGTGATCTCGTTGCGGAAGGACTTGCCGATCTGGCCGATGCCGAACGGCGGCTTCTTGCGGGACGTGGTGAGCACGTTGCTGAAGTTGACGAAGATGCCTTGCGCGGTTTCCGGGCGCAGGTAGTGCAGGCCTTCTTCACTGGCCACTGGGCCCAGGAACGTCTTGAGCAGGCCGGAGAACTCCTGCGGTTCGGTCCACTGGCCGCGGGTGCCGCAGTTGGCGCAGGCGATGTCCTTGAGGCCGTTTTCGGCGGGACGGCCCTTCTTTTCCTCGTACTCTTCCTCGAGGTGGTCGGCGCGGTAGCGCTTGTGGCAGGAAAGGCACTCGACCAGGGGGTCGGAGAACACCTCGACGTGGCCGGAGGCTTCCCATACCTGGCGGGGCAGGATCACGGAGGAATCCAGGCCCACCACGTCTTCGCGGCCGCGGACAACGCTCTGCCACCACTGGCGCTTGATGTTTTCCTTGAGCTCGGCACCGAGGGGGCCGTAGTCCCACGCGGACCGGGAGCCACCATAGATTTCACCGGCCTGGAACACGAAGCCCCTCCGCTTGGAGAGGGAAATGACCTGGTCGAGGACGGATTTTGCTGCCATGGGTACTCCAATGTTCTACAGGGCCGCTGGGTGCGGTCCGTGGTTGTGCGCGAAGGTAATGCTGTGCAGGAAGCTGCGTGTCCTAGCCTACCGGCCTTTGACCGCTGTCCTGCCTCCGGGACTGGCCCGAATGGCGCTTGGCGGGACGGCGGGAGAGAGCGCGCCCTTCGGCCAAGGCAGCGTGGCGACGATGATGGCGAACAGGGTCAGCAAGGTGCCAAGGATCGTGGGGAAAGCCACCAAGGTTCCCGGAGCCGGCAGGATCAGGTCAAGCGCGAGGGATCCGAGCAGCTGCCCGGCGATCATCCCCAGCCCCGTGACCAAAACACCGAGGCTGCGGACCAACAAAGCAGCCAGGCCGATAAAGACGCACCCCATCGGGCCGCCCACGTAATACCACCACTCAGCAGGAAGGGCGTGGCCGGGACCAAGCAACGACACCTTGATGAGCCAGGCGATCCAGAGAATGACCGTTCCGGCCACGAAATTCACCAGCGTCGCGGCGATGGGGCTGCCGTAATGCATCGTGGCAGTCCCGTTCATGGCTTGTTGGAAACTCATGAGGCAACCCGCCACGACTGGCAACAGGATCGGGAACAGCAAGGACCCGACGTCGGCCGCAGCCCCGAGGCGCGGCGACACGGCCCAGGCGACGGCGGCGATCGTCAGGATGCTTCCCAAAATCCTGACCCCCGTGATCGAGCGTTTCCCGCCGGGACCGATGCCGAGCCGGTCCACGAACAGGCCGCTCACGGTCTGCCCTGTGATCACGGCTACCGTGAACAACGCGACTCCAAGAAGGCCAATGGTGAACGATTGGGCAATCACGTAGAGGGCGCCGATCCCGCCAGCCACCACATAGAACCGCGGAAAGCTGCGCTCCTTGACGGCAGGCACTATCCGGCGCAAACCAGCGCGGCCTTTCGGCAGCGCAAGGCCGATCACGGCGATCAGTACCAGCCCGGTAGTGAAGCTGACGACGGCGGCCGCCACGCCGTCGTCGAGCTTTGCCCCCAGCGCACTGTTGATCCGGCCTTGGACCGGAAGCAGGGTACCGTTGGCCACCGCGAGAAGCAGGCCGGTGAGCAACGGACGGGAGGTGCTTCGGATGGCGGGACGGGACGATTGCGGCACTTTCACCACCTCACTTCAGGCATCATTGCTTGTATGAGCAACCCGGAAATCGAAGAAATCCCCATCCGCGACGACATGATCCGACTCGGCCAGCTCCTGAAGCTCGCCAACCTGGTGGAGGACGGCGTGGAAGCCACGGAACTCATCAAGAACGGCCTGGTCAAAGTCAACGGCGAGATCGACGATCGGCGCGGCCGCCAACTCCATGTCGGCGATACGGTGACCGTCAACGGACAGACGGTGCGGATCGCGGCCGCTTCCTAGGGCAACGCGGGGTCACTTACGGCCCATAACGTACTTCGGGATGGGCCGTAAGTGACCCCGCGTTGCTACGAGAGGACCTTGTGCTCCAGGAATTCGCCAACGTGGCCGATTTCCTGCTGATTGATGCCGTGCCACATGCCTGTGTAGAGCACCTTGGTGAGGTCCGTGTGCTTTCGGACCCAGTCCATGGTGTATTCGATCTTGTCCGGGGTGATAACAGGATCCTGCTGGTCCCGTCCCCAGAAGAGCGGCACGGAACCGTCCAGTTCGGCGTCGCGGAATGCGGGGTCCGCATCGGCGTCGACGGCGAAGCCTGAAAGCCCGACGACGGCGGCAAAGTCCGCCGGGCGCTGCCGCAACAGCGAGGTGGCCATGGCCATGCCCATGGAAAAGCCGAGAAGCGTCACCGAGCTGTGGTTGGACTTGAAGGAGTCCAACCAGGAAAACACGTACTCCGCGGCGTCCTTGACGGCATCGAGGGAATAGTCGATGGACGCCGTGAGCGGGAACCACGTGAAGCCCGGGCCCGTCGCGATCGGCGCACGGAGCGAAGCGACGACGAAGTCCTGGGGCAACAAGCCTGCAAGGCTGAAGAGGTCCTGCTCGTTGGACCCGTAACCGTGCAACAGGACCAGCAATGGCTTGCCAGCCCGCTCCTCCTCTTCGTGGGACCACAAAACGACCGGGGCAGGAAAGGCGGAAGCTTGACTCATGGGACTATTCTTGCAGTTACCCATGAGTAACAAGCTACGGGCGCGTGGCGTTGCAGCAAGAGGCAGGATATGGACGTGAGTGACATTGATCCCACGGTGGGACCAAAGCCGGACGAACGGATTCATCCGTGGACCCGCTACGTGGCATTGGGTGATTCCTTTACCGAAGGGATCGGCGACCCCGAGCCCAACAACCCCGGGGGACATCGTGGCTGGGCCGACCGCGTAGCCGAGGAACTGAGCCGGGGACACCGGGATTTCGCCTACGCCAACCTGGCCATCCGCGGGCGGTTGCTTCAGCAGATCCTCGACGAACAACTTGGCCCGTGCAGGGACCTCAAGCCGGACCTCGTGAGCATCTCCGCAGGCGGCAACGACCTCATCCGTCCCGGCGGCGATCCCGACGCCTTGGCCGAGAAACTCGATGCCGCAGTGCAGACCCTGAGTTCCGACGGCGCCACCGTGGTTCTCTTCAACGGTCCGGACACCGCGTCATCGGTCCTCGGCCGGATCCGCGGCAAAGTGGCCATCTACAACGAAAACCTCCGCACGGTGGCCGCCCGCCACGATGCCGTGATCGCCGATATGTGGTCCCTGCGGCAACTCTCCAACTCCCAGATGTGGGACGAAGACCGCCTGCACTTCTCGCCGCTCGGCCATCACACCATCGCGGCGATGGTCCTCGATTCACTCAATGTGCCCCACAACCTCGAGCCGCTGTTCCCCAAGCCGCTCCCCCAGCGCAGCTGGCGCGAGGCCCGCTCGGGCGACCTCGTATGGGCCCGGGAGTATTTTGTCCCGTGGGTCATCCGCCGGATCCGGCACCGCTCCTCCGGCGACGGCATCCTGCCGAAACGCCCGACGCCGGGACCCGTCTTCGGTCCTGCCGACACCATCCTGCCCCGGAGCTGAACGGGAGCCGTGTGGGTCACAGGGAGCGGGGCTAAGCTGGTGAAAGACTAGGGAGGCCCTCCACCGTGAACAATGTGATCTTCTGGATCATCGTCTGCTCTTGGCTGATTCCCATGGGGATCCGCATGTACAACCGATCGCGCCAGCGCAGGCTACGGGACTTCCCTCCGCAGGATTACCCCGGGCAGCCCTATCCTCCACAGGATTACCCCGGGCAGCCCTATCCTCCACAGCACTACCCCGTCGGATACCCGGAGCAACCCCCGGTCATCTTCCCGGCTGAGCCGCAACCCCCGGTGGGAATGCCCGGACCTCAGGCCGCTCCGCCGTCGTCTACTCCGCAAGCGAACAGCGCGCCCCAGCCGGACAGCGCGCCGCAAGGCTACCGGGCACGGAAACTGGCCGAACTCGACCAGGAGTACAGCGACGGGAAAATTGCCATGGAGGACTACATGAAGCTCCGCCAGGAGATCATGAACGGCTGATTCAGCCGAAGAACGCCTCCCGCAGCTGGGGGCCGAGCTGGCCGATCTCGGTGAGGAAACCGTCGTGCCCGATGGGCGCCTCGATCACATGAACGGGGACTTCTCCGGGCAAGGCCTTGGCCAGCTCGTGCGATTGTTCCGGGAAATAGAGCCGGTCCGAGTCCACCGAGGCAACGAAGAACTTCGCCGTGGCCACGGACAACGCGTCCTCCAATGAGCCCCGGCCGCGAGTGATGTCGTGGCTCATGAGCGCCTCAGTGATGGCGATGTAGCTGTTGGCGTCGAAGCGCTGGACCAGCTTTCGTCCCTGGTGGTCGAGGTAGCTCTCCACCTGGTAGCGGCCCCGGTCCCCTAAGGCCGCAGCCTGCAGGGGCGCCTCGCCGCCTTGGGCGTTCCTGCCGAAGCGGAAGTCCAGTTCATCCGCCGAACGGTAGGTGATGTGGGCGATCCGCCGGGCAAGGGCCAGCCCCGCCTCGGGCGCTGCCTGGCCGTAGTAGTCGCCGCCCTTGAAGTCGGCGTCCTGCCGGATGGCGAGAGTCTGGGCCTGCGCGAACGCAATCTGTTCGGCAGTGCTGTACGCCCCGATCGAAATCACGGCACATCGCTTGACGCGGTCCGGATAGCTGACGGCCCATTCCAGTGCGCGGGCACCGCCCATGGACCCTCCCACCACGGTATGCCAGCTGTGGATCCCCAAGGCGTCGGCCAGCCGGGCTTCGGCTATGGTGCTGTCCCGCAGGGTGACGAGCGGGAAGCGGGAGCCCCACGGCTTGCCGTCAGGAGCGCTCGACGACGGCCCGGTGCTGCCGTAGCAGCCTCCCACGATGTTGACGGAGACCACGAAGTAGCGGTCCGTGTCGATGGTGGCGCCGGGACCAACGAGTTGCTCCCACCAGCCTTCTTCATCGCTCTCGCCACGGGCCACATGGGTGCTGCCGGTCAGTGCATGCTCCACGAGGACGGCGTTGGAAGCGTCGGCGTTGAGCCGGCCCCATGTCTCGTACGCAAGGACGACCTCAGGGAGGAAACCCCCGGCCTCCAGTTCGAGCCCTCCTACGGAAACATACTTGAGGGTTCCGTCCTGGGTACCGGAAAGGGGTATGGCTGTTGCAGCAATTGTCATTCGTCGACACCTCACATCGCGCTTGCCCGCCGCCAACACAGCGAAGGGCCAGGTCTTCACCCGGGGCACCCCGCCGCGAAAGGAGGGTTGCCGGCCAGCAAGCCGGGGCTGTCGCTGGCACTCATGACCTATGGGAAGAGTCTAGGAAAACCGGACCCCTTCTGACGAAGATTATGACAGCTTTGTGACACTTGGCCGCGTTTTGTTCACGAAGCCGGGGTTGTGGATGTCTGAAATTGAAGAGACGGGTGATGCCTGTGTGACTGGAGATAGAATTGGGCGCAGCAGTCTGCATCCTTCGGATGTCTCCGCCGCCACTGTGCGTCACAGGAAGATTGAAGCTCGTGAAAAAGCCATCCGGCGTCGTTCCAATAGCCCTGTTCTTGCTGGTATCAGGTTTCACCGTGGGAGTGCCGCTGCCGGCGCACGCCGACACGACTCCGGCAGCAGGCGAAGACAGATACGTGGTCCACTACGCCGAAGGCACCGACGTTGACGGGAAGACCGCGGAGCTGCGCTCGCAGGGAGTCTCGGTGGACAAGACGTTCACGCATGCCGTGAAGGCCGCGGTCGTCACGGCGACGCCAGCGAAGGCCGCTGCGTTGGCGAAGTCGAGCCGGGTTGTGTCCGTGGACCGGGATATGCCGGTGCGGATTTCAGACACTCAAGCACCGGCACCCTGGAACCTTGACCGGACCGACCAGAGATCCCTGCCCTTGTCTGGGAGCTACACGCCGCCTTCGAGCGGCGCCGGGGTACCGATCTACGTGGTGGACACCGGCGTGTTGGCCACCCACCAAGACTTCGGCGGACGCGTGACGGTCGGATATAACGCCGTCGGCATTGGAAGCAACAACGGCGTGGACGACGGCAAGGGAACCACAGACTGCAACGGCCACGGCACGCACGTCTCGGGAATCGCAGCAGGAGCCACCTTTGGGATGGCCAAAGCGGCAACGATCGTGCCCGTACGAGCGCTCAACTGCGCCGGGGGCGGATCGTCACTCGATGTCATTGCCGCTCTCGACTGGATCGTTCAGCATCACCAAGCCGGTCAACCCGCTGTCGCCAACCTTAGCCTTAGCCTCCTGACCGGTACGGACCAGAGCCTGGACGCCGCCGTCCAAGGCGCGATTGACAGCGGGATCACGGTAACCTTGGCTGCAGGAAATAGCAGCGTCGACGCGTGCACACGCTCCCCTGGCCGAGTGCCCGCAGCCCTCACCGTGGCTGCTAGCGACCCGAACGACAGCCAAGCAGGGTTCTCCAACTACGGTCCCTGCGTCGACCTGTACGCACCAGGGGTCCAGATCACCTCCGACTGGGCGACCTCGAATACTGCGACCAATGTCCTCAGCGGAACTTCAATGGCCTCGCCCCACGTCGCAGGAGCGGCCGCGATGCTCCTCGCCATGCATCCCTCGTGGAGCCCCGCGCAGGTCTCGGCAACGTTGACCGTCGGCGCAACAGCCGGAATAGTCCAGTCAACCGGAAACTGCATGCCTAACCGGCTGCTGTACGTCAGCCCGTCGCTCTTTTCGCCGTCGCAAGACCCGTTGGGCGGATTTGCGGCCACGACCCCCTGCCGGCAGCTTGACACGCGGGACGGGACCGGTGGCGTCAACGGGCCGGTCGCCCCCGGCCAGACGATCAGCGTCAAGGTTGCTGGACGCGGCGGCCTCCCGGCGACCGGAGTTTCCGCTGTCGCAATGAACATCACGGTGGCCAACCCGACGTCGAACGGCTTCATCACCGCGTACGCCGGCGGAACAAATCGTCCGGCGACCTCGAACCTGAATTTTGCCCCAGGGCAGATCGTCCCGAATTTCGCGATCACGCCGGTGGGGTCGGATGGCACGATTTCCTTCACGAACAGCTCCAACGGCACGGTCCAGCTCATCGCCGACATCACCGGTTACTCCCTCACGCCTGGCGCGTCGCCCGCTCCCGGGACGTTCTCCGCCCAGGCCCCGTTCCGGCAGTTGGATACCCGTGACGGCACCGGTGGCGTCGGCGGACCCGTTGCCCCCGGACAGACCATCAACGTCAAAGTCACAGGCCGCGGCGGTATTCCCTCTTCCGGTGTTTCCGCCGTCGCGATGAACATCACGGTGGCCAATCCCTCGTCGTTCGGCTTCATCACCGCCTACGCTGGAGGGACTCCGCGACCGAACGCCTCGAACGTGAACTACGCCGCGGGACAGATCGTTCCGAATTTCGCCATTACGCCGGTCGCTCCCGACGGGACGATTTCATTCACGAACACCTCCGGCGGAACCGTCCAGATCATCGCCGATACCTCGGGCTATTACCTTGCGGGCACACCGTCAACCGCCGGGGCGTTTTCCGCGCAGGCCCCGTTCCGCCAATTGGATACCCGTAACGGCACCGGCGGGATCAACGGACCTGTTGCCCCCGGACAGACCATCAACGTCAAGGTCGCGGGACAGGGTGGCATTCCAGCGTCCGGTGTTTCCGCTGTCGCGATGAACATCACCGTGGCCAACCCGACGTCGTTCGGGTTCATCACCGCCTACGCCGGAGGAAGCCCGCAGCCGAGCACCTCGAACGTGAACTACGCGACGGGACAGATCATCCCGAACTTCGCCATTACGCCCGTCGCTCCGGATGGCACGATCTCCTTCACCAACAACTCCAACGGCACAGTGCAGCTCATAGCCGACACTTCCGGGTACTACATCGCGGGCTAACCGCGAGATGGGGCGCCCATCGGAGTGGGCGACCCATCACGGAACGAACCGGCGACTGGCCTAGCTGCCCTTGGCCGCCCGGAATCCTGACTCGAGGTCCGCGAGGATGTCGTCG
The DNA here is from genome assembly GCF_056398685.1 of Arthrobacter sp. 01T428. NCBI lineage: Bacteria > Bacillati > Actinomycetota > Actinomycetes > Micrococcales > Micrococcaceae > Arthrobacter > Arthrobacter sp. 01T428. The sequence goes on from NZ_JBFTPW010000017.1 coordinate 21,664, forward strand.
ATGTGCTCGATCCCGACGGACAGCCGCACCAGTCCCGGGCTCACGCCGGCCACGGCCTGCTGTTCTGGGGTCAGCTGGCTGTGCGTCGTGGACGCGGGGTGGATGACCAGGGAACGGACATCGCCGATGTTTGCCACATGGGAATGCAGCTCCAAGGCGTCCACGAAGCGCTTGCCGGCGTCGATCCCGCCCCGGATGGTGAAGGACACCACGGCGCCGGTTCCCCGGGGCCCGTACTTCCGTCCTCGTTCGAACCACGGGCTGGAAGGCAGCCCCGCATACGCGACCGATTCGACGTCGTCGCGCCCTTCCAGCCATTGCGCCACTTTGGTGGCGTTGTCCACGTGGCGTTCCACCCGCAGGCTGAGGGTTTCGATTCCTTGGGAGATCAGGAAAGCGTTGAACGGTGAAACTGCCGAGCCGAGGTCGCGCAAAAGCTGGACCCGGGCCTTGAGGATGTAGGAGAGGTTCGCGCCGAGGGCACCGTCCTTGCCGAGGTCGCGGGCATAGACCAGGCCGTTGTAGCTCGGGTCCGGGGTGTTGAAGTTGGGGAACCGCTCAGGGTCCTTGCCGAAATCGAAGTTGCCGGAGTCCACGATGACACCGGCAATGGCGGATCCGTGCCCGCCCAGGTATTTGGTGGCCGAATGCACCACGATGTCAGCGCCCCACTCGATGGGCCGGATCAGGTAGGGCGTGGCGAGGGTGTTGTCCACGACGAGCGGGACTCCAGCCTCGTGCGCGGCGCGGGAGACGCCTTCGATGTCCAAAACGTCCTGGCGGGGGTTGGAGACAACTTCCGCGAAGAACAGCTTGGTGTTTGGCTGCACGGCCTCGCGCCAGTGGTCGAGGTTGTCCGGGTCCTCGACGAAGGTCACCGAGATTCCGAATTTCTTCAGCGTATGCGCCAGCAGGTTGTAGGTGCCGCCGTAGAGGCTCGGGCTGGCCACCACGTGGTCACCGGCCTCGGCGACGTTGAGGATGGCGAACGTTTCCGCGGCCTGGCCGGAGCTCAGCAGGAGCGCGGCCAAGCCGCCTTCCAGGCTCGCTATGCGCTGTTCCACCGCATCCTGCGTGGGATTGCCGATCCGGGTGTAGATGGGCGCCAGCTCGGCGAGCGCAAAGCGGTTGGCAGCGCTTTCCGCGCTGGGAAACACGAACGAGGTGGTCTGGTAGATGGGGAGTGCCCGGGCTCCGGTGGCGGAGTCCGGCTCCTGACCGGCGTGGATCTGGCGCGTTTCGAATGACCATCCTTGGGACATGCGGACTCCTGGTTGTCTGGGCTCTTGCCGTGCTTCAGCTTGCCGGGCCGAAGTATTCAGCCTGCCGGTGTTCGGTTGCCGCCAGTCTAGGGATGGTGTTGCGGGCTCCGGAAGCTTTGTGACGAACACAGTAGTTTTCGGTCCCGGCACGTCCTGAAGTGACTCTGAGCTGCCTTTTCGATACATCCCACCTTGGTTAGGCTTGACTTAGCTGAGAGCTCCATCACAAAGTGCCAAGATGAAGCCATGCGCATGGATCACGTCTCTTACGCTTGTGAACGAGATGGCCTTTTGGCCACCACCGAGCGGATTTCCGCAGCATTGGGAGTGGACGCAGTCCGGGGCGGAGTGCACCCGCGCTTCGGTACCCGGAACATGATCATTCCCCTTGCTGACCACAAATACCTGGAAGTTGTCGAGGTCCTTGACCACCCGGCATCCGACAAGGCACCTTTTGGACAAGCCGTCCGTGCACGCTCCGCCGCGGGAGGTGGTTGGATGGGCTGGTGCGTCGCTGTGGACGACCTGAGCCCGTTCGAACAGCGGCTTGGACGCGCCGCCGTTCCTGGCAACCGCAAGTTCCCGGACGGCCGCGAACTCGTCTGGTCGCAAATCGGCATCCTGGGGCTCATCGCCGATCCCCAGGTTCCCTACTTGCTGCGGTGGGAGGGCGACCCTGCACTTCACCCGTCCCTCGTCTACCCAAGCGACGTCAAGATGTCCAGCCTCACCATCGCCGGCTCCGCGGAGCGTGTCACCGAGTGGCTAGGGGAACCCGTGGAGAAGCCTCTCGAGGACGTTGCAGTCCAATGGATGGCTCCGCACGGAACGCCGGGAATCATGTCGGTAACGTTCGAAACCGCCAACGGAGCCGTCACTATCTGACGGACCATCGGGCCAGGAGTGCCCGGGAAGAACTTCGGCCGCCATATGCGGGTGCCAATGACGTCACCCCGCAGTGGCGGCCGAAACCTTTTAACGCGCTTCAGCCCAGCCCGATTGCCTTGCCGAAGACGCTGAAGCCGACGAACGCCACGATGTCCAGGAGAGCATGGGCCACCACCAGCGGCATGACCCTTTTGGTCTTGGTGTAGATCCAGCCGAACACGAGGCCCATGACGGCATTGCCGATGAAGGGCCCGAAGCCTTGGTACAGGTGGTAGCTGCCGCGAAGGAGCGCGCTGAGCACAATCGCCAGCGTGGTGCTCCACCCGAACTTCCCGAACCGGTCCAGGAGGTAGCCCACGACGATGACTTCTTCGACGACGGCGTGCCGCACCGCGGAGAGGACCAGGACGGGCACTGTCCACCAGTAGGAGTCCAGGCCGCTGGGGATGATCGCCGTCGTAATCCCGAGGGCGCGGCCGGCCGCGTAGAGGCCCAGCGACGGGATCCCGATCAGCGCGGCGAGGCCCAGTCCTTGCAACGCGTCACGGCCCGGGCGGGCGAAGTTGAAGCCCAGCCGGGTGAAGCCCGAGGGACTCTCCGCGGTTTGGCGGTGCAAAGACAGGAAGTAGAACACCAACACCACCGGGACCAGGGCAAACGCGATGTCCAGCAGCTGGTAGGTGAGATCGAAGTACTCGCGCGTGCTCTGCGAGCGGTTGAGCGTGGACGTCGCATGGGCCAAAGGCCCTTGGGTCATCTTGTCCAACAACTGCACCACGGAGTACACGGCCGATTGGCCCAGGGACAGGCCAAGGACGATCAGTACTTCGGCGCGCAACCGGCGCGTTGAGGCTAGGAGCATGCTCCTATCTTGCCTTCATTTGCCTGAGGTTTCCCCTGAGGCGGGTCCACCAGTGTCCGCCTGCGCGGGCCGGGCCACTCCTGAGCCTATGCTTGGTGGGATGAGCGCGCCAGCACGAATCTTCATGATCCGGCACGGCCAGTCCGCCGCCAACGCCGACACTTCCATCTACAACCGTGTGCCCGATTACCGCATCCCGTTGACGGAGCTTGGCGTAGAGCAGGCACGGGCTGCGGGTGAGGCGCTGCGCAGGAAGCTCGACGGCGAACCCGTATGCGTTTACGTCTCTCCGTACCTTCGGGCCTACCAGACCCTTGAGGCACTGAATCTGGGCAGCCTCACGGAAAGAGTCATCGAGGAGCCCCGGCTGCGTGAACAGGACTGGGCCAACTTCCAGATCGCCGGAGACATCGGGGACCAGAAGGAGCTCCGCAACCTCTACGGGCATTTCTTCTACCGGTTCCGCGAGGGCGAATCAGGCTCCGATGTGTATGACCGGATTTCGTCCTTCATGGAAACCCTGTACCGGCATTGGGAGAAACCCGACTACGCGCCCAACACCCTGCTGGTGACCCATGGCCTCACCATGCGGCTCTTCTGCATGCGGTGGTTCCACTGGTCTGTGGAGTACTTCGAATCTCTCAACAACCCGGGCAACGCGGAGCTACGGACACTGATCCGCAACGACCAGGACAAGTACGATCTGGACACGCCGTTCAGCCAGTGGGTGCAGCGCAGCACCGATGAAACCGTGCTGAATGCTCCCCCGATGGTCTTCTGACGGTCACTTATCGAAGCTAGTCGTCCTTGGCCACGATCACTTCGGTGCCGCTTGCTTCAAACGCAGCCTTGTCTTCTGCCGTGATGCCCGAATCGGTGATGAGCCGCCGGAAGTCGTACCCGGCCATTGCCGCGAAGGCACGCTTGCCGATCTTCGTGGAGTCGGCCAGGACATAGGAGTCGGTGGCACGCCGGGCCATGACGGTATTCACCATGGCTTCTCCCTCGTCGGTGATGGTGGGCCCGATCTTGGGATCGACGCCGTTGACCCCGATGAAGGCGATGTCCAAGGCAACCTTCTGCATGATGACATCGGTGTAGGGCCCCACAAGTTCGTAGGAACGCGGGTTCAGGATGCCGCCGGTGACCATGATCTTGATGTTGGGGCGCACGGCAAGCTGGGCTGCGATGTTGATGGCGTTGGTGACCACCGTCAGCATGGGCCGGTTGGAGGGCGCGTTCAGGTCTTCGCGGGTAGAAAGCACCTGGGCCAAAGCCGTGTTGGTGGTGCCTCCGCTGAGTCCGATCACGGCCCCGGGCATGATGAGCTCCGAAGCGGCCAAGGCAATCTGCTGCTTGGCCTCGGCGTGGTCATCCCTGTTGTAGCGCCCCGGAAGTTCGTACGCCACGGATCCCGTGGTCGCACCCCCGCGGGTTCGGCTCAGGAGCCGCTGCTTGGCGAGGCTGTCCAGGTCACGGCGGGCCGTCGCCGGCGAGACGGCCAAGCGGGTCACGATATCCTCGACCTCAACATGCCCTGACTCGGCGAGGAGATCAAGGATGGCTGTCAGTCGATCGTTGCGGGTCATCACGAACCTTCCGAAAATTGGGACTAGTTCACTTTCGCGAACAGCGTCAGCAGACGTGCGGTTTCCAACACCAAGGCGTCACGTCCGGCCTTGATGTACTTGCGGGAGTCCACCACGGAAGGGTTGGCATCCAGGTACTCACGGACGGCGCGGGTGAAGAACCCGTTCAAGTGTGTGGATACGTTGATCTTAGTCATACCGGCCCGGATTGCCGCCACCAGCGTTTCATCTGCTACGCCGGAGGACCCGTGCAGGACGAGCGGCAGCCGGACGGCTTCCTTGAGCCGGGTGATCAGGGCCAGGTCCAGGGCTGCGCTGCGTTCGGTCATGGCGTGCGAGGAACCAACGGCGACGGCGAGGGCGTCGACGCCGGTGGCTTCCACGAAGGAACGGGCTTCGGCCGGATCGGTGCGGACTCCCGGGGCATGGGCACCGTCCTTGCCTCCCACCTTCCCGAGCTCGGCCTCGACGTAGACCCCGTGGTCCTGGGCGTAGGTGGCGACCCGACGCGTGACTTCGACGTTCGCGCGATACGGCAAGTGCGCGCCGTCGTACATGACGGACCCGAAGCCGAGGTCGACAGCCTGCAGGGCAAGTTCTTCGGATTCGGCGTGGTCCAGGTGCAGGGCCACGGGCACCGAAGAGTCCCGGGCGATGGACATGGCACCCCGGGCGATCGGTACGAGTCCGCCGTGGAAACGGACACAGTTCTCCGAGATCTGCAGGATCAACGGAACACCAGCCGACTCCGCCCCGGCTACCAGGCCTTCCGCGGTTTCGAGGTGGATGACATTGAAGGCGCCCTGTCCGATTCGGTTGGCCGTGGCGGTGTCCATGAGTTCCCGTGTACTGACGAGCGTCACAGGGTCTCCTTCCAGCTGAGAATGAGTTGGTCTTCGAGGTCCGCGTAGAGCGGCGAGATCTCGCCGGCGGCCGGCATGAGCACCGCGGCGGCGGACCAGGCTGTAGCCCGGCGGAGGATCGTGGGGATGTCGGTGATGCCGTCGGCGAGCGCGACGGCGGCCGCCGCCACTCCGGCGTCGCCGGCTCCTGTGGGGTTGCCGCTGAGTGGTTCCGGGAGCCGGGCGGCCCAGTACCCTCCGGGGGCGGCATGGTGGAACGCGAGCATGCCGTCGGCGCCGGCACTGACCAGGACCGTCTTGGCCCCGAGCCCGATCAAACGCTCTGCTGCTACGTCCAGGCTGCTTTCCCCTGTTGCTTCGAGGAGCTCGTGGTTGTTGGGCTTGAGGAGGTCCGCCCCGGCGCGTGCGGCGGCGATGATCCCGGGACCGGAGGTATCGACGACGGCGGGAATCCCGGCGTCGTGCGCCAGGCGCACCAGCGCCGGGTAGAAGTCGGCCGGAGCGCCGGGCGGCAGGCTGCCGGAACCGACAAGCACTCCCGGGCTTTGACCGTCCAGGGCGTCGACGACGGCGGCGGCCAGCGCCTGCCATTCTGACGGTTGGAGGGGACTGCCCTCTTCATTGAAGATGGACGTTTCGCCGCCCACCGTATCGACGAGGGCGATGCTGCGCCGAGTGTCCGCGGCGACTGGAACCAGGCGATGCGGCACGCCGCTGCTGAGGAGTTCGGCAGCGAATTCGGCACCCGCCGTGCCGCCGCAGGGCGCGAGTGCCAGCACGGGATGGCCCAGCTGGTGCGCCACGCGCGCAACGTTGAGGCCTTTTCCGCCTGCGCGGCTGAGGGGCGCGGCAACACGATGGCTTGCTCCGGGGGTGATCCCGGCGACGTGGTAGCTCAGGTCGATGGCCGGATTGGGCGTGACGGTGATGACCCGTTTCATGGCCTGGTTCATCGGCTGGTTCATCGCCCCGTCCCCGTGCCGGAGGCGGCCTTCGCAGCCGGGAGCAGTGCCCGGGCCCTCATGGCGGCGCCAAGCAAACCCGCATCCTGGCCCAGTTGGGCGCGCATGATGATGGGCCGGCGTTGGAAATCGAGCAGTTCATCGAGGCGGGAACGCAGTGGCTGCAGAAGTCCTTCTCCGGCTTCGGCAAGCCCGCCACCCACTACCACTGCCTCGGTGCCGATGATGCTGACGCATTGGCTGAGGCTGAACGCGAGGGCGTCCACGGCGTCGGCCCAGATCCGGGCCGCAAGGGCATCGCCGGCTGTGGCCCGTTCGAGGACTTCACGGGCACCGGCGCGCGGAGTTCCGGCTTTGTCGCTGTAACGCCGGGCGATCGCTCCGGCGGAGCCGACGGCCTCGAGGATCGTGTGGCCCGGACCGTCGGGGTCCGGAACGAGGGCGTGCCCCAGTTCCCCGGCGAAGCCGCCTGCGCGTACCGGGTACCCGTCGGAGATGACAGCGGCGGCGATCCCGGTGCCGACCACCATCACCACGACGTTGCGAAAATCCCGGGCCGCTCCGAAACGGAATTCGGCTTCGGCGGCCGTGCTGACATCGTGCCCGAAGGAGACCGGCAGTCCGAGGCGTTGCGCGGCCTTTTCCCCAAAGGGAAAGTTCCGCCAGCCCAGGTTCGCCGAATAGATCCCCACTCCGGTGTCGGAGTCAACGATTCCCGGGACCACAATGCATGCTGCCTTCGCCGGGTGGGCGGGGAATTCAGCGGCAAATTCCGAGGCCAATGCCTCAACGGCGTCCAGGATCGCCTCGCCCGGCCGCAAAGGATCATGCGGCGTAGCCCTGCGGCGTAAACCCAGGACATTCCCGGCTGTGTCGACCAGGCCTGCCTTCAGATCGGTCCCTCCGACATCGAAGGCCAGGACTGCGGATTCAGCGGCTCCGAGAACCATGGGATTGCCTAGGCCGTGGCGTTCAGGACAACAGAGCGCGTGAGGTTGCGCGGGAGGTCGGGGTTGAGGCCGCGCACGCGTGCCCGCTCCAGGGTGACCTTGTGGACCCGTGCCAGCTCGGCGAGCGGGTGCTTGCCGGTATTGACGTAGAGGGCGCCGGTGCGGCCCATGTCGGCGTCCAAGCCCTCGGGCTGCGGGCCGAAGATCCACGTCACCCGGCCAGGGGCGGCGATGGAAATGGGACCGTGCCGGTATTCCATTGCCGGATAGGATTCGGTCCAGCCCTGAACTGCTTCGCGCATCTTGAGGCCTGCTTCGTGGGCCAGGCCAACGGTCCAGCCGGTACCGAGGAAGGTGAACTGTTCGGCGTCGAGCAACTCCTGGGAAACGGGCTCGGCCACTGCCGGACGGGCGTCCTCGATTGCCGTGCCGAGTTCGATGCCCAGGCTCGTCAGGAGGTACACGAGGGCGGTCGTGGCGAAGCGGGTCTGGACCACCGATTTCTCGTCCGCGTAGGGAAGGCCGATCACGGCGTCCGCCAGGGTGGTGATGGGTGAATTCACGTCGCCGATCACCGCGATAGTGCGGACTTTTCCACGCAAGGCTTCCAGGAGCTCAAGCACCTCCGTGGTGGTGCCGGAGCGGGTAATGGCGATGACGGCGTCGTACTGGCGGCCCGCGCTGTTGTGATTGAGGAAGGCTTCGGACGCTGCGAACGCGTCGGTGACGCCCTTGCCTGCGGCTTCGCGGGCGGCGGCATAGCTTTGCGCCATGAACCATGAGGTACCGCAACCGACGACGGCGATCCGCTCGCCGTCGACGGGAAGCAGGTGCTCCGCTTTGGATTGCTCGACGGCCCGCTGCCAGACCTCGGGCTGCGAAACAAGCTCTTCTTCCATGAAGGCCCCGAGGGTGTTGTTACTCATCGCACTTACCATTCCTGTCCGCGCTACTTCGACGCGCTCTTCAACACTCAATCATTTGACGTTTTATGATCCATATAAACACTAAACGATCATATTCAATCGCACAAGGATCGTGCGGCACCTCGGACACGCCCAAGCAAAAGCAGGGCCCCTCCATCTGGAGAGGCCCTGCCTGTGCTGCGAAAGCTGTAGGGAGACGCGTTGCGGAGGCGCCGCTAGACAGCGCGGACGCCCGCCCGCCACACGGCGAAAGTCAGCGGGATTCCGGGCCGGTACGCCAGATGGGTCGCCGACGGCGCCTTGAGCATGTGCAGGTCGGCGCGGTGCCCGACGGCGATCGAACCCACCGCCCGTTCGCCGTCGACGTCAACGCCCGACTCCCTGCCGAGCGCGAGCGCACCGCCGTACGTGGCCGCCCGGACAGCTTCATGGACGCTTAGGTGCATCTGCAGCACCGCCGTGGTGACGCAGAAGGCGATGGAGCTCGTGTAGGAGGTGCCGGGGTTGCAGTTCGCGGCCAAGGCAATCTGCACCCCAGCGTCGATCAGTGCCCGGCCCGGGGCGAGCGGCTGGCGGGTGGAGAGATCGCAAGCAGGCAGGCAAGTGGCAACCGTGCCGCGCGTGCCCGTTCCGGTGGAGGCATCCCAGCCGCTCCAGGTCCCGGCGAGCGCCCCGATGTCTGCCGCCGAGAGGTAGTTGACGTGGTCGACGCTGGCCGCACCGAACTCCACGGCCAACTGCACGCCAGGTCCTTCACCCAGTTGGTTGCCGTGGACGCGCAGGCCCAGGCCCGCGTCGCGGCACGCGGTCAGGACGCGGCGCGACTGCTCTTCGGTGAAAGCGCCGCGCTCGCAGAAGACATCGGCCCACTTCACGTACGGCCGGACGGCGTCGAGCATCGGACCGCAGACGAGGTCCGTGTATTCCTCGGCGTCGGCTCCAGCCGGGACCAAGTGCGCGCCGAGGTAGGTGACTTCATCCACGGTCGCTGCCGCGATGCGGGCACTGCGGGCCTCGTTCTCAAGGTCCAGTCCGTAGCCGGTCTTGCTCTCGAGGTAGGTGGTGCCCTGGGAAACGGCTTCTGCCACGCGCCCGGCAGCGAGCCGGGTCAGTTCCTCGTCGCTCGCTGCGCGCGTGGCGCCCGTGGTGACGGCGATGCCGCCGGCGCTGTAGCTCTGGCCGGCCATCCTGGCCTCGAATTCGGCGGTGCGGTCTCCGGCGAAAATCAGGTGCGAGTGCGAGTCAACCCACCCCGGGAGCACGGCGCGGCCTTCCGCGTCCACGTGCCCATCAGCCGAGGGAGCCTCCGACGCCGGACCGATCCAGGCAATCCGCTCACCCTCGATTACTACGGCGGCATCCTTGAGGACGCGATGCTCCGCGTCCTGGGTCATCAGTTCGCCGATGTTGCTGATCAGTGTGCTCGTCTGCCCGCTCATGAACCTATTGTTCAACGGCGGATGGACCAACGGGCCGCTGCCAGCTCCCTCGGTGTCCGGGATGCCGGACTGATGCCCGGTGCGGTGCCAACGGTCCCCGAACCCAGGATCTCCGCGGCGGCGAGTTCGGCGATGGCGGAAGAGGTCTGGAATCCGTAGCCGCCCTGTCCGGCAAGCCAGAAGAAGCCGGGAGCCTCGGCGTCGAATCCCACCACCGGAACGCCGTCGGCAGCCTCGGTGCGCAACCCCGTCCAGGCTTTCGCCACGGAGCGGATGCCCAGCGACGTGATCGAATTCAGCCGGGCCACCAGCTCCTCCACGTCGCCGGGCCGCGGCCGCGCGTCCTCGGGACCGCTCGGCACCGTTTCCGACGGGGAAATGAGCACCTGTTCCCCCTCGCGCCGGAAGTAGTAGGTGTCATCGGCCGCCGCCACCATCGGGGTGCCCGGCCGAAGCGGGCGCTCGACGTCGACGATGGCCGCCGTGCGCCGGAACGGCTGCAAGCCGAGCTTCTCCACGCCGCTGAGCACCGCGAGCTCGTCCGCCCAGGCACCTGCCGCGTTGACGACGACGGCGGACTGGAAGCCTTCCAGCCCGGCGCCCAATTGCCAGCCGGAACCAAGCCGTTGGGCAGAATGGACCCGGGCGCCGGTAATGATGTCCACTCCCCCGGCCTCGGCGCGCTGCCGGTGGTCTTCCAACAGCACGGGCGCATTGCAGGCGAATGACCCCGTGTCCAGGCCGGCGGCCGTGAAGGCCTCCGGATTCAGTGCCGGGCACAGCTCAAGGGCTTCGGCGTGCGTGATGGGGTGCATGTGTCCGCTGGCTTCCGCCTTGACGGTGGCTTCGTCGCCCACCAGCATGAACGAGCGCGGTTCCAGGACCGGTACCGGCAATCCGGCGTCGCGGGCTGCCATCAGCTCCAGCGTGCGGACGGTGAGTTCCTGCACGACGGCGGGTCCATAGCTGGGGATGAGCTGCCGGGCCGAGCGGGAGGACGTGTGGTACGCCAGTGTCTGTTCGGCTTCCACGAGGGCTACCGAACACTGGCCGGCCAGCGCTGAGGCGAGCGACAACCCGGCGATTCCTCCACCGACAATTACCACATCATAATTTGCAGCCATCCCCCCATCCTGTCAGCGCGCAGGCCCAGATGCGAGTAGCGCCCGGTGCCGAACAGGGCCGCCGGCTATTCCAACGCGGACGGCTTGATGCCGCTGTAGGGGGTCCACCACGTGAGCGGTTCCGTGACAGTGAAGCGCCGTCCGGAGATCGAATCCGCGGGAACCCGCACGAAATGGTCCTTCTTGCCTGATTCCCAAGGAAACAGGGGCAGGGAGAACGTGTTGATGACGTCGTCGAGCTGTTTGACGGGCGCCGCCTTGCCGTGGAGCACAACGCTCCACGCGACGCCCGTGTTGGCGTCGACGCCGTCCACCTCCATGGCCACCGGGAATTCGCCCAAGGCCGCGGCGAGCTTTGTGCCCGCTCCGGTCCTGAAGACCACCGTCCCCTGGTCCACGGTGTAATTGATCGGAAAAATGTCAGGGTGGTCTCCCAGCCACACGGCCAGCCTGCCGACGGACACGCCCCTCAGGAGATTCCAGCATTGCTGCGAATCCAACACTTCGGTCACGGAAGGTGCTGCATCTTTGTCCATGCTGCAGATACTAGGCCTCCTCTCCCCCTCGGGACAGGGCTTAGGCGAAGGGGTTCAGCGCAGGTATTGGAGTTCCTTGAAATGGCCGATGTAGTCGGCCAGGAGCGCTTCTGCCACCCTGACCGAGTCCACGAGCGGGTTCATGGCCATCGCCTTGTAGGCGGAGCGCCGGGAACCCGTGAGCGCAGCGTCGATGGTGGCGCGTTCCACCGCCTTGGCGTTGACGACGAGCCCGCGCGCGTAGTCCGGTAGGGGCTTGGCCGGGAGCACGCGGGCTCCACCCGCATCCACGAGGCACGGCGCCTCGATGACGGCGTCGGCGTCGAGTTCCGCCAGGGTGCCTTTATTGGGGACATTCAGGATCAGTCGGGCCGATTCGCCCTGGCTGATGGCGCGCATGATCGCCAAGGCCACGGCCTCGTAGCCGCCGGAAACCAGGTCTTCGGCGTCGCGTTCGAACGTGCCTGCCGCGTCCCTGTTGCTCTGCATGTATGTCTCTTCGCGATCGAGCTTGGTCTTCTCCCAGAGCCTGAAAGCCGCTTTCGACGACGGGACCCCCTGGGCGGGCTCCGCACCGCCGTCGTTCGCTGCCGCGAGCCCGCTGTAGAAGGACGACTGTTGGCGCGCCAGGTAGGCGCCGCGGGTAATGTGGGCGCGCCGGTCGGCGTCGAGCGCTTCCCGCCTGAAGTAGTAGTAGTGCAGATATTCGTTGGGAACCGCACCTAGGGCTTTGATCCACGAAGCGCCGAACAGCCGGCCCTCCTCAAAGGACTCGATGGCGCCGTCGTCGGCCAGGAGCCGCGGCAAGACATCCGCACCGTCGACCACGAGCCCGCGCAACCAGCCCAGGTGGTTCAGGCCGATGTAGTCGATCTGCACGGAGCCATCCCGAAAGGCAGCCGCGCCGCGGTGGATTCCGGCTGCGAGCAAGCATCGCCTGGCGAGCCCCACCGGCGAATCGCAAATCCCCACCACCTTGTTGCCAAGGACCCGCGTCATGACCTCGGTGATGACGCCGGCCGGGTTGGTGAAGTTGATGAACCAGGCGTGCGGAGCATGCTTCTTCACCGACTCGGCGATATCCAGGACCACGGGAATGGTTCGGAGGGCGTAGGAAATCCCCCCTGCACCGACGGTCTCCTGCCCAATGACTCCGTGTTCCAGTGCGATCCGCTCATCGGCGGCGCGCCCCTCGAGTCCACCCACCCGGATGGCGGAGAAGATGAAGTCGGTGCCGGGCAAGGCTGCCGGCAGCGCTGTGAACGTCCTCACAGCTGGTGCGTCGGGCACCCCCTCGGCCATGTCGGCGAGGACCCTGGCCACCACGCCCAGGCGCGCGGGGTCGGCGTCGAACAGCCTCAGTTCGGTGACCCGGCCGGGCCCATGGTCGGACAGCAACGCTGAATAGACCAGGGGTACCCGGAATCCCCCGCCGCCCAGGATGGTGAGGATCATGGGAACTCAGAGCCCCGCGGCTGCGCGGCTCTTCACGAAGGCCTGGACACACGCCTCGACGTCCTCGGAGCTGTGCGCGGCCGAGAGCTGCACGCGGATCCGGGCCGCTCCCTTGGGTACCACGGGGTAGCTGAACGCGGTGACGAACACTCCGTGGTGGAGCATCTCGTCGGCAACCTTCGCGGCAAGCACGGCGTCGCCGAACATCACCGGAATGATGGCGTGTTCGCCGTCGAGCAGCTCGAAGCCTTCCTCGCTCATGCGGCGCCGGAACAAGGCAGCGTTCTCGAAGAGCCTGGAGCGGAGCTCGCCCGAACCCTGGACCAGCTCAATGGCCTTGATGGTGGCTGCGACGATTGCCGGGGCCAGGGAGTTGGAGAACAGGTAAGGGCGGGCCTTCTGGCGCAGCATGGCGACGATTTCGCTGCGGCCGGAGACGTAGCCTCCGGAGGCGCCGCCAAGGGCCTTGCCGAACGTGCCGGTGTAGATGTCGATCCTGTCCGAAACACCCGCGTGTTCCGGGGTTCCGGCACCGGTGGCTCCCATGAAGCCGACGGCGTGGGAATCGTCCACCATGACCAGGGCGTCGTGCTTTTCGGCGAGATCGCAGATGGCTTCGAGCGGCGCGAGGTAGCCGTCCATGGAGAAGACGCCGTCCGTCACGATGATCTTGCGCCGGGCCGGAGCTTCGCCGCTCGAGGCTTCGATCAGCTTGGCTTCGAGGTCAGCCATGTCCTGGTTGGCGTAGCGGAAGCGCTTGGCCTTGCTGAGCCGGATGCCGTCGATGATCGAGGCGTGGTTCAGGGAGTCGGAGATGATGGCGTCCTCGGCCCCGAACAGGGACTCAAAGACACCTCCGTTGGCGTCGAAGCAGCTGGAGAAGAGGATGGTGTCCTCGGTTCCGAGGAACTGTGAGACCCGGGCTTCGAGCTCAAGGTGCAGGTCCTGGGTGCCGCAGATGAAACGGACGGAGGCCATGCCGAAGCCGCGCTCGTCCATGGCGGATTTGGCGGCAGCGATGATGTCCGCGTGGTCTGCCAGGCCCAGGTAGTTGTTGGCGCAGAAGTTCAGCACGGTGTTCGCCGGCTGGCCGAGCTGGCCTGCGGAGATGTGGCTGGCCTGCGGCGAGTCGATGTGCCGCTCGGTCTTGAAGAGGCCTGCGGTGCGGATCTCTTCAAGTTCGCCCTGCAGCTGGTCTTTGATGCTTGAGTACATGGTGGCTCCTGGTACTGGGGTCTTGGGGAGGACTTTACGGTGTCTTAGAATTCGGCGTTCTAGAGTTCAGTCCAGTCGAGGACAACCTTGCCGCCTGTGCCGGCGCGGGCGATTTCGAAGCCCTTTTCCCAGTCGGTGGCGGACAGCTTGTCCGTGACGACGGCGGAGATGTGGCTGTGCAGCACGGGGTTGGAGGACAGCATGGCACTCATGGCGTACCAGGTTTCGTACATTTCGCGGCCGTAGATGCCCTTGAGGGTCAGCATGTGGGTGACCACTTTGCCCCAGTCGATGTCGATGGACTGGCTGGGCAAGCCAAGCATGGCGATGCGTCCGCCGTGGTTCATGTTGTTGATCATCTCAGGCAGGGCCGTCGGATGCCCGGACATTTCCAGGCCGATGTCGAATCCTTCGCGCATGCCGAGCTCGAGCTGGGCATCCTTGACGCGCATCTTCGACACATCAACGGCGAGGTCCACGCCCATCTTCCGGGCGAGTTCGAGGCGGGGAGCGGACACGTCCGTGATGGCGATCTTGCGGGCACCGGCGTGGCGCGCGACGGCGATTGCCATGAGTCCGATGGGGCCGGCGCCTGTGATGAGCACGTCCTCGCCGACGAGGGGGAAGCTCAGTGCGGTGTGGACGGCGTTGCCGAAGGGGTCGAAGATGGCGCCAAGCTCCGGGGTGACGGAGGGATCGTGGTGGACCCAGACGTTGGTCTCCGGAATGACAACGTATTCGGCGAAGGCGCCGTCGCGCTGCACGCCCACGGACACCGTATGGATGCACATCTGGCGGCGGCCTGCGCGGCAATTGCGGCAGATGCCGCAGACCACGTGGCCTTCACCGGAGACGCGGTCACCGACCTTGACGTCGCGGACGTCCTCGCCCACGGACACCACTTCGCCGTAGAACTCGTGTCCCGCGATCAAGGGAGTCTCGATGATGCTCTGCGCCCAAGCGTCCCAGGACTGGATGTGCAGGTCCGTTCCGCAGATACCGGTGGTCATGACGCGGATCTTGACGTCGCTGGGACCTGCCTCCGGTTCGGGCCGTTCGACGAGTTCAAAACCAGCGTGGGGACCGGACTTGTAGAGAGCCTTCATGGGTCTTCCTAACTCAAGGGATTGGGCCGTTTGTGTGCCGTTTCACTTCATTGAAGCCCCACGGACGGTTTAGCACAACTAGGTTTTTCTCAATCAACGATTTAGCATTTGCTAAATGGAAGTACATCAGCTCCAAATGCTCAGGGAACTAGGAGATCTCGGCAGTGTCAAGGCCGTGGCCGAGACGCTCATGGTCACTCCCTCGGCCGTTTCCCAGCAGCTCGCCCTCCTGCAGAAGTCGGTGGACGTGCCCTTGACCCGCAAGGAAGGCCGCGCCTTGGTGCTCACCGATGCGGGCCGGGTCCTCGCCGACGCCGGAGCCGCCGTCGTGAGCGCCATGGCCGACGCCCAGGCGGCGATCGGCGCGTACCATGACTCCCCGGGCTCCACCGTCACTGTGAGCGCCTTCCACAGTGCGGGGCAGGCTTTGTTCGCTCCGCTCGCGGCCTTGTTGACGACCGCGCGCACCGCGGGTCCGGAAAACAGCGTTCCCCGCGTGAAGCTCGCCGACGAAGACGTCGCACAGGAAGACTTTCCGGGCCTCGCCGCGCGCTACGACCTCGTGCTGGCGCACCGGATGGAGCACAGTCCCGGCTGGCCCACCGACAAAGTAGCCGTCATCCCGCTCGCCGACGAACCGCTCGACGTCGCGTTGCCTGCCGGGCACCCGCTCGCGGCGCGCCGCGAACTCAGGCCGGCCGACGTCGTCGGGCAGCCCTGGGTGACCAGCCGCGACGGATACTCCCCCGCGGACGTGCTGGCCGCCGTCGTCGCCGTCAGCGGGCGTCCGGCGGACGTCCTGCACCGCATCAACGACTATTCCACCGTGGCCTCGCTCGTGGCGGACGGTGGCGCGATAGGTTTGCTCCCGCGGTTCACCGCCCAGCGCGTCCTGGACGCCGGCGTGGTGCTGCGACCGCTCGCGGGGGTGAATTCCGTGCGCAAGATCGACATCCTGGCGAGGCCGGAGACCCTGAAACGGAAATCGGTCATGACGGTCTGCGAAGCACTACAGACCGTCATGACCGAACTCGCCGGGGGCACGCGGCGCTAGAGTTCCCGGACCCGGGCCGGCTGCCCTGCGTTGAAATACTCCACGAGCTCTTCCGGCAAGGCCGGAACCAGCTTCGCGCAACCGTCGCCGCGGAGGGAGTCGGTGGCAAGCACTCCCGCGGCCACGGCCTCCCGGGCCGCGATCGGCGAGGTCGCCGTGGTTCCCCCGTCCTTGGCGAACCGCAGGAACTCTGCGATCAGCAAGGGGTCCGCACCGCCATGGCCGCCTTCGCCGTCACGGACCAAGACCTTCTGGTCGGGTTCGGCGAAACCTGAGGTTGTCCGGGTGGTCCATACATAGATCTGATCGCCGGCCCCGTCACCGAAGTTCTCGATCCTGCCCTTGGTGCCGATCACGGTGTAGTTCCGCCAATAGTCCGGGGTGAAATGGCACTGCTGGTACGAGGCGAGCACACCGTTGTCCAGGACCATGTTCATCATCGAGATGTCCTCGACGTCGATCGTCTCGGCGAGGTCCGTCTGTTCGGTGGGGGGCCAATTGTCCACCGAAAACCAATCCCCCATCCGGCGGCCCGTGTTGTCGCGGCGGGACGCGACGTCCCCGTAGACGGCCAGATCCCCGATTGCCTGCACCTTGGTGCTGTATCCCCCGGCGAGCCAGTGGATGACGTCGATATCGTGCGCGCCTTTTTGCAGCAGCAGCCCGGTGGTGTTGGCGCGCTGGGCATGCCAATCCTTGAAATAGTAGTCCCCGCCGTTTCCCACGAAGTGCCGGCACCAAACGGCCTTGACGTCACCGATGGTCCCGGCCTGGATGATGTCCCGCATCTGCACCACTACCGGCATGTGCCGCATGTTGTGGCCCACGTACAGTCGTGTCCCGGTGTCGAAGGCCGTCTGGAGGATGAGGTCGGCTGCTTCGAGCGTGACATCGAGCGGTTTCTCGCAGAAGGTGGGAATGCCCGCTTTGAGCGTCCGGACCGCGACGGCGGCGTGCTGGTTGTCCGGGGTCAGGACCAGCACCGCGTCCAGGCCGGAGGCCAACAAGACGTCCAGGTCCTCGGTGATGACCGCCGTCGGGATCTTCTCTGCTGCGTCAGCCCTGCCGCGCTCGCCCAGATCGCACACAACCGTGACTTCCGAACCGTGGCCGGGCTTGTGCGCGTGGCGCCACAGCGACGACCGCAAGCCGAATCCGACGATGCCTACTTTGAGGTCCATAAGTACTTTCCTAACTAGATAAGTTGATGCGCGGGCGGTGTTTGACCCACGCGCTGCGCGATTCCCTGGTTGACCAGCTCGCGAACCCTCCGGTAATGAAGGGGGTCGTAGCTGAAACTGTCCATGGCGAGGCTGCCGCCGGAGCCGTTCGTATCGATGAGCGCCAGCACCTCCTCGCGACCGGCCAGCTTGGCCAGGAGCGAGAGAGCCCGGTGGTCCCACATGGCCTGGGCGAACACCTTGTAACGGATCGACTCCCACGGCACCCCTTCCGGTCCCGGGTAGACCAGGAAGGCATCGCCGCCCGGGAAGGCTCCCCCGGCACACGTGTCCTTGAACGGGTCCACGGGCGCCAACGAATGGGCCGAGTTATAGAAGTTGAATCCCCAATGCAGGAACCCCGCACATTCCAGGGCGAAGAGATGATGACCCAACACCCTGTTTCGCACCGAAGGCATGGAAATGAACCGGTTGGCAACGCCGGTGTCCTGGGCGACGCAGTAATAGACCCACAGGTCCTTCACCCCGGCGGCCAGGAACGGTGCCACGGCATCGCTTGCCACCACGGGATTCGGCACGGCCCCGCTGCGGTAGAACTCAAAGTCGCTCAGGGCGTCAACCACCGTCAGACCGTCCAGGAGATCCGAGACGACGCCCTTTGCCTGTTGGTACCCCGCCAGGGCCTCGGCGCCCTCCGGTTCATCGGATATGTGGAAAATGACCCGGTCAAGCGACCAGTGCTCCGCCAGGAAGGAACGCAGGGCCGGCAGCAGTTCGGCCATGAGCTCCCGGTACGAGGACGACGTCGACGGCACGTCCCAGCCAAACCGCCGCTCCAGGCCTTCCGCGGTTTCGACATAGATCGCCGGAGTCGCTTTGGCCCCCCATTGGGTAAACAAGTGGGCTATTTCCAGGTACTCGATGCCGTGTTTGGCGCAAAGGCCAACCCAGCGCTCCAGCCTGCTGAAATCAAAGTGGTAGCCGGAATCGTCGCGGATCCCGATCAGTTGGGTGGCCAGCCGCGTTCCCCCGATGGCCGTGTCCAGTGGAGGGGTCCATGTGGGTGTCAGCAGCGAGTTGGCGCCCATCCTTGCCGCGGACCCCATGAAGGCATCGATGATCGACCAATGCTGCTCACTGAAGACCTCGACGCCGTAATGGCTCGCCAAGCCGTCGCAGTGGAACCAGTGGGCGTTCACGATCTCCAGTTCCGGGGCGTGCGCATGCACCACAGTGACGCAGAGGTGGGTGGCGAATAGCGTGTTGCCTTCCGCGTCCCGTACCGAGATCCCGAGTTCATGCTCACCGGCGTTCTCCGCGGATGGCACCACGAAGTCGATCCATGCGGAGGTCCATTGCCCGTAGAGGGGCTTGATCATCCCGTCCGGGGCTGGCCGCAATAGGTCCGGATACAGTCCGGGGGTGTCGCGGTCGTACCCGGCATCATGCTCCGGGAATGCCGCCAATGAACATGGCACCAGCTCAACCTGCGAAATGGAGGTAAATCCTGCCGCCGGACCATCGACTGAGACTTCCAACGCCCCCGACAGCCGGAAGTCGTGCTTCATGGGCGGCCTGAGGGCCACCTGCACCGAGGCGGTCTCGCCGGGGAAAACGGACATCGGAATGGTCCTGTCGAACGGCCGGGGTGGAGCGTCCGGGTAGACCTTTTCCAGGGCATCCACGAGCACGAACGACCAACCGTCTTCCGGGGCCGGGTTCTTTTCCGTCAAGGCTGCGATCCTTTCCTAAGTGAGGCTCTACGTGGGTCTCTACGTGGGTGTCCACGTGAGTCCCTACTTGAGTCCGGAGCGGCCGATGCCCGCCATGACACGCTTCTGCATGAGCAGGAACATGATCAGGATCGGCGCCATGGCCATGAGCGAGGCCGCCATGAGGATCGGGTAATTGTTGGCGTGCTCACCCTGGAGGTTGGAAAGCCCGACGCTCAACGGTGCGGCGTTCGCCGTCGACGTCACCACCAAAGGCCACAAGAGGTCATTCCAGGACCACAGCACAGTGATGATGACGAGGGCCCACAGGCCATTGGCCGCTAGCGGCAGCATCACGCGGAAGAAGATCTGGAATGGATTGGCGCCGTCGAGCCGTGCCGCGTCTTCGAGTTCGTCCGGGAGCCCCATGAAGAACTGGCGCATCAGGAACAGGCCGAAAGCGCTGAAGATGCCCGGAGCCACGATGCCGGCAATGCTGTTCAGCCACCCCAGGTTTTGGATGATCTGGTACTGCGGGATCAGGAACAACTGGGACGGCACCATGATGATCGACAAGACGACGGCCAGGATGAGCCCTTTGAAGCGGAACTGCATCCGCGCGAAGGCGTAGCCCGCCATCGAGCAGAGGAGCACTTGCCCGATCACCCGGATCACGGTGATTGCCACCGTCACCCAGAGCTGTGAACCGAAATTCATGGAGGTGAAGACGTCCGCGAAGTTGTGCCACTGGACAACGCTGGGCCACAGCGTGGGCGGCGTGCTTTGGACTTCTGCGTTCGTCGAAAGCGACATGACGATCTGGTACAGGAGCGGCGAGATCATGGCCAAACCGCCAATGCCCAGTACACAATGTGCCAGCACGTTCGAGCCTTGCTTGCCGCCTGTGGCGCCGCCTCGGCTCTTGCCGTTGCTGCCCTTGGTGCCGCGGCTTGAGGGTCCCGGTGGTTTGCCCTCGGCGCGAGAGGGGCTGAATGCAGCTGTTCCGCTCTGCCGCGATTCGACGCCGCTTTTTGTTGAGAGCATCGATTCAGACATAGTTGACCCACCTCTTCTGGATGCGGAATTGGAAAGCGGTCAGAAGAGCGATGATCAGCAGGATCAAGATGCCGATGGCTGCCGCATAGCCCTTGTCGTTCTGCAGGAAGGCCTGGTTGTAGAAGATGTACACGAGGCTTTGCGTCTGCGGCATGGCCAGGTTCGCTTTCCCCATCATCACGTACAGCAGATCGAACAGCTGGAAACCGCCGATCACGGTGACGATCGTGACGAAGAAGATGCTGGGCGTCAACAGCGGAACGGTAATGCTGAAGAATTGGCGGACCCGGCTGGCCCCGTCCATCTCCGCGGCTTCGAAGAGCTCCCGCGGAATCTCGCGCAGTCCCGCGCTGATGATGATGAGGTTGAATCCCAGCGACATCCAAAGCCCCACGGTAGCCACGGCAAGCAGCGCGAACCCCGGCGTCGATGTCCAGTAGGGGCCCTGGATCCCGAACAAGCCCAGGAACCAGTTGATGGGTCCGAAGTCACCGTTGTAGATCAACCTCCATACGATCCCGACGGCGGCCGGCATGGTGATGTAGGGAATGAAGTACAGCGTCCGGTACAGGGCCGCGAAGCGCAGGCCGGGACGCTCGATCAAGGACGCAAGGATGACCGCGATGGGAATTCCCAGCAGCACGACCACCGTGTAGACCAGCGTATTGACGATTGACTGCGGAATGGTGGAATCCACGAACATCCGCACATAGTTGTCCAGGCCGATGAACTTGGTTCCGCCGAAGACTCCCCACTTGGTGAAGCTGTAGTAGAACGTCTGGACGATCGGCCAAAGGTAGAACACGCCGATGCCCGCGACAGTAGGCACCACGAACAACCATGGCCACCAGCCATCCGATTTCGATTTTCCTTTGCGGCGATGCCCCGCTGGTAGGGCTGCACGGACGCCCTTGGCTGCCGGCGTCAGGGTCTGGGCTTTCATGATTCTTTGGCCAGGGCGGCATTCATTTGGCTGGCAAGGTCCTTTGCGACGTCGGCAACCGGCTTGGTCCCGGCGAACGCCTGGGGCAGCAGGGTGTTCTCGAGTTCGTTCCAGGCGGCTGTATTGGCCGACGCCGGGTAGGGCGAGGCATCCTTGGCCAGGTCAAGGAAGACGCTGAGGTCAACGGAGGGAACAGACTTTACCCAGGCGTCCTGGGTGCCGTTGAAGGCCGGGATGACGGTTCCCGTTTCCGCCTGGATCTTGGCAGCATCCTGGGTTCCCAGGAAGGCCACGAATGCCTGCGCCGCGGCAGGGTTCTTCGCATTGGCGGGAATCACGTTGGCAAGTCCGTGGATCACGCTCTGGTTGCTCTTCGGCCCCTTCGGGAGGCTGACAATGCCCAGATCGTCACCGAGTGCCTTTTGGGCTGGCCCGACGGTCCAGGAACCGTCCATGGTCATAGCCAATTTCCTGGACGTGAACATGTCGCTCGAGGAGGTGTCCGTCAATTGCTGCATCGAGGGTGAAACCCCGGACTCGATCAGGTCGCGCCAGAACTGGAGGCCGGCGATTGATCCGGCGGAGTCGTATCCGGACTTCTTGCCGTCGGTCGAGATGATGGTCCCGCCGGCTTCAATCATCGTGTTGTAGTAGCTGGTCTGGCCACCCGTGAGGTCGCCGGCATAGCCGTAGATGCCTTTGCCCTGGTAGAACTTGGATAGTTTCGCGCCGGCGGATTTCACGTCGTCCCACGTCCAGGTGGACGTCGGTTCGGACACGCCGGCCTCCTTGAAGAGGGCCTTGTTGTAGAAGAGCGCACTGGTGTCGAAGTCCTTGGGGACCCCGTAGAACGCCCCGTTGACGGTGTACAAATCCACGAGTGCCTTGGGGTAATTGGCCGTGTCCACTGCTTTGCCGGACACCAGGCCGTCCAGGGACAACAGCTGGTTGTTTTGCGCGTAAAGCTTGATGTGCGGGCCGTTCATCCAGAAAACGTCCGGAAGGGTGTTGCTGCTTGCCTGGGTTTGGATCTTCGTCCAGTAGGCCGAGCCCTTGGACGGCGTGACGTCGATGGTGACTTTGATGTTCGGGTATTGCTTGTTGAATTCGGTCACGATCTTCTGCATCGCGGGCTTTTGCGCAGCGTCCCAGATGGCGTAGCTCAGCTCCGCGCTCAGGTCCTTCGCGGGAGCAGCGTAGGCGGCCTTGGCTGCGCTACCCCCTGCGGCACTGTTCCCGCCGCAGGCAGCGAGCGAAACGACGGCGGCACCGGCAGCCGCAAAGGAAAGGAATGACCTGCGGGTCACGTTGTGGTTCATAAGAATTCTCCGATGTCTTGGTCAGAAGACCGACGGTCCTTCGGGGCGGGCCCGCATTCGGCGAACAGCCAACCCAACTGGTGTTGTGCAGTTGATCACATCATGTTAATCGTTTAATGGCAAGATTTCGAATGATCTTTTCTTAACTTTTTCGGGCACAAAACGTCACCAAAGTGCATGGAGGGCGGTTAGAGCGATCACCGGGCGCATGCCTCGACCTGCCAAAGGGACAGCCCCGGCTCACGCCGGGAGCGTCGGGTTTCTCATCGGAGGGTCGGATTCACGCCGAGGGCGCTGAGTCCCTCACGATGAGCTTCCACGGGAATTCCAGAATGCCGGCAGGCACATCGGGATTCTCTGCGCGGTCGAGCAGGAATGCGGCCAAGCCATCGAAAAAGCCCTCAGGACCAACGGTGGTCAACGACGGCGTCATGCGCTCGCCTTCCGTGGTGTTGCCGATCCCGATCACTTCGACGTCTTCCGGAATGCGGAGTTGCAGGCGTTGGGCCGCATGGATGGCTGCGATCGCGGCGAAGTCGGTGGTCGCATAGATCGCGGTCGGTCGGTCCGCACGCTGCAGGAGCCGAAACGCTGCGTCGAACGCGCTGAGTCCGTCGCGGTCATACGCCTCGACGTAGTCGTCCCGGTACTCCAAACCAGCCTTGGCAAGGCCGCGGGTGTAGGCACCCAAGCGGATGTCCAGGGTGCTCATCGACGGTGCTGAGGAGATCAGGCAAGCCACGCGGCGGTGCCGCGCGGTGAGGTGCTCCACTGCCAGATCGCACGACGAACCAACCACCGGCCGCACGACGTCGAATCCCTCAGGTTCCATGGTGTCGCTGAAGACCACCAGGCGCTGCAACCTTGCCGCCTGTGCCAGCAGTTCGACGTCGCCGGGCTCGTCGGCGCCGTCGATGAATGTCACGTCCGCGTTTTGCCGTTTGAGGGCCACCCGCCAGTCGGTATCGGCCAGGATCATCGGCGTAATGCCTCGTCGGGCCGCAGCCGTACCAACAGCGCGGCTCACATCCAATGCCCACGGATCCGAGATCATGGTGAGCGACAACATGAGCAGGTTCGTTCGTCCGGTGCGGATTGCCCGTGCCGATTGGTTGGGGCGATATCCGAGGGCGAGGGCAGCCTCTTGAACCCGAAGCACGGTAGCTGGTGCCACCCCGGAACCGCTCCTGCTGCCGTCTTTGCCGCTCCTGCCTGAAAGCACATAGGACACGGTCGCCGTCGAGACCCCGGCTGCCGCCGCCACGGACTTGATCGTGGGGCGCATTCGTCTCCTTCGTGGCTAAGCCGCCGGACCACGGGCGTGGTGCGGCGGTAGTAGCATCATAGCCAGACGAGCGGGGCGCGCAGGGTCAGCTCGAACAGCGTTCAGGAAGAGACGCTCCCGGAGCCCAACCGCCGTCCGCCATCACTGGGCGCAGCAGGCAAGGTACCTCCGATAATGCGGGTAGCCGTGACCGTGGTGCCGCTCTTCGTGCCGGAGACTGCGACGGTGTCGCCCGCTTTCAGGTCGGTGGCCTTGATGGTTTGGGGCGATGGCCGCCGGCCTTGCGTGCCCGTTCCGGAAGCGGGGAGCTTGACGATGGTGGTCGACGATGTGATCGCGTAGCTCTGCGTGAAGCCGTCATCGCTCTTGACGGAAATGCTCGAATCGCTGACGGACTGCACGGTGCCTCGCTGCGACACGAGCGTCGTGTAGCTGCCGTCCTTGTTCTTGACCGTGAACTCACCGTGGATCCCCGGACCTGCGATGCCGCGGGGAAGCACGGGGAACGGCCTGGCCTTGCCGGGCGACGGCGTGGCGGGCGACGTAGCCCCGGGCGACGGCGTGGCGGGCGACGCCGTACTTGTCGGCGTCGCGCTTACCACGTACGCGGGGATGATCTGGCCGGCAGCCCAGACTGCGGCCACACCACCGCCGCTCAAGACGACGGCAATACCGCCGGCGATGAGGGCCTTACGAACCCCCGGAGTCATGGTGGACATGGCCGAATCCTTTCTCCGCTCCTCCCCGGGCCGGTAAGGGGCGGGCAGCAAAGAACTGATGACTCCATGATGACGCTTGAAGCTGTGTGGGGGCTGTGGATCCAGACACAACTGAGTCGCAGTTGTTGTCGTTTTGACGGCTCAGAACGACATTAACTGCGACTCAGTTGGGTGAGGCGCGGGTGGTCAGCCTTCGACGCCGAGCCGCTCCAGGATCAGCTGCTTGACGCGGCCGGCGTCGGCCTGCCCTCGGGTGGCCTTCATGACTCCGCCGACGATCGCACCGATGGCCTGAACCTTGCCGCCGCGGATCTTCTCCGCAACGTCGGGCTGGGCCGCCAGTGCGGCGTCGATCGCTTCCAGCAGGGGGCCGTCGTCGGACACGACCGCGAGGCCGCGCTTCTCGACGATCTCGGCCGGGGTTCCTTCGCCGGCGAGGACGCCGTCGAGTACCTGGGAAGCCATCTTGTTGTTGATCTTGCCGCCCTCGACGAGCTTGTTGAGCTCCACGATGGTTTCCGGCGTGACGCCGAGTTCGGAAGGATCGACGTCGGCTGTCTTGGCGCGTCCGACGATCTCGCCCATCCACCACTTGCGGGCCACGGAGGCGCTGGCACCGGCGGCGATGGTCTCCTCGATGGAGTCCATGACGCCGGCGTTCACGACGTCGCGGAACTCGAGGTCCGAATAGCCCCAGTCGGCCTGGAGCCGCTTGCGGCGCGCCGCGGGCGGCTCGGGCAGCGTGGCGCGGAGTTCTTCGACCCATTCGCGGGATGCCAGGACCGGAACGAGGTCCGGCTCCGGGAAGTAGCGGTAGTCGTCGGCGTCGGACTTTGCGCGGCCCGACGTCGTCGTGCGCGTGTCCTCGTGCCAGTGGCGCGTTTCCTGGATGACCGGCTCGCCGGAGTCCAGGACGGCTGCGTGGCGCTGGATTTCGTAACGGACGGCGTGCTCGACGGCGCGCAGCGAGTTCACGTTCTTCGTTTCGGAACGGATGCCGAAACGTTCGCGGCCGTGCGGGCGCAGCGAGACGTTGGCGTCGCAGCGGACGTTGCCGCGTTCCATCTTGGCGTCGGAAACGCCGAGGTTCTTGACGATTTCGCGTACTGCGGCCACGTAGGCCTTGGCGAGCTCAGGTGCCCGGCTACCCGCGCCCTCGATCGGCTTGGTGACGATTTCGACGAGCGGAACACCGGAACGGTTGTAGTCCACCAACGAATAGTCGGCGCCCTGGATGCGACCGGTGGCGCCACCCATGTGGGTCAGCTTGCCGGCGTCCTCCTCCATGTGCGCGCGCTCGATCTCGACGCGGAACACAGTGCCGTCCGAGAGCTCGATGTCCAGGTAGCCGTCGTACGCGATGGGCTCGTCGTACTGGGACGTCTGGAAGTTCTTCGGGGTGTCCGGGTAGAAGTAGTTCTTCCGGGCGAAGCGGCAGGACTCGGCGATCTTGCAGTTCAGGGCAAGGCCGATCTTGATGGAAGACTCTACCGCCGTTTTGTTCACCACGGGCAGGACGCCGGGCATGCCAAGGTCAACCTCGTTGACGTTGGTGTTCGGCTCGTCGCCGAAGACATTCGGAGCGGAGGAGAACATCTTGGTCTTGGTGTTGAGCTCCACGTGGACCTCGAAGCCAAGGACGGGGTCGTACTTCTCCATGGCCTCTTCGAAGCTGAGGATGGCGTCGGTAGACATCAGTTGGAACCTCCGGCGGTGTTGAATGCGGTACCGAGACCTGCGTTTTTCAATTCAGGTGCCTTCGCCAACAGCGGGCCACCCCACTTCTCTTCAAGCAAGGATTCAAGGACAGCGCCCACGCGGTACAGGCGGGCGTCCTCGCGGGCAGGCGCCAGCAGCTGGATGCCTACGGGCAGGCCGTCTTCGTCGGCCAGGCCGCCAGGCAGGGACAAGCCCGGGATACCGGCCATGTTCGCCGGGATGGTGGCGACGTCGTTGAGGTACATGGCCAGCGGATCGTCCAGCTTCTCCCCCAGCTTGAAGGCCGTCGTGGGAGCCGTCGGCGAAATCAGGACGTCGGCCTGCGCGAACGCGGCGTCGAAGTCGCGCTGGATCAGCGTGCGGACCTTCTGCGCCGAACCGTAGTAGGCGTCGTAGTAGCCGGCGCTCAGGGCGTAGGTGCCCAGGATGATGCGGCGCTTGACCTCATCGCCGAAACCGGCGGCGCGAGTGGCACCCATGACACGTTCGATCGTCATGGGACCGTCCTTGGGCAGGACACGCAAGCCGTAGCGGACGCCGTCGAACTTGGCCAGGTTGCTCGAAACCTCGGACGGCATGATCAGGTAGTAGGCGCCCAGCGCGTACTTGAAGTTGGGGCAGGAAACCTCGACGATTTCCGCGCCGGCCTCCTTGAGCAGCTCAAGGGACTCGTTGAAACGGTTCTCGACGCCGGCCTGGTAGCCCTCGCCGTGGAGTTCCTTGACGATGCCGATCTTCATGCCCGTGACGTTGCCCGTCTTGGCTGCGGCAACGAGCGTGTCGAAGGGGTCCGTCAGCGAGGTGGAGTCGAAGGGGTCGTGTCCGCCGATGACTTCCTGCAGCAGGGCCGAGTCCAGCACGGTCCGCGAAACCGGGCCGATCTGGTCCAGCGACGACGCCATGGCTATAGCGCCGTAGCGGGAAACGGCACCGTAGGTGGGCTTCATGCCGACCGTGCCGGTGACGGCGCCAGGCTGGCGGATGGATCCGCCGGTGTCCGTGCCGAGGGCCAGCGGAGCTTCGAAGGCCGCGACGGCGGCCGCGGAGCCACCGCCCGAGCCGCCGGGGATGCGGTCCAGGTCCCACGGGTTGCGGGTGGGGCCGTACGCCGAGTGTTCCGTGGAGGAACCCATGGCGAATTCGTCCAGGTTGGTCTTGCCCAGGATGGGCATCTTCGCTGCGCGCAGCTTCTTGATGACGGTGGCGTCGTAGGGGCTGTGCCAGCCCTCAAGGATCTTCGAGCCGGCCGTGGTGGGCTGGCCGATGGTGACGATGAGGTCCTTGACGGCGATGGGTACGCCGGCGAGTTCGTGCAGCGCTTCGGCTTCGGCACCTCCGGCGGCGCGTATCGCGTCCACCTCGGCGGCGACGGCGAGCGCCTCTTCAGCGTTGACGTGCAGGAATGCGTTGACTTGCCCGTCAACGTCGGCAATCCGGTCCAAGTACGCCTGGGTGACCTCGACCGACGTGACCTCGCGCGCGGCCAGCTTGGCGGCCAGCTGAGCCGCGGACAGGCGGATGAGTTCGGAGTTGTTCAATTCAGTCATTCGCTTAGTCCTCATCCAGGATTGCCGGAACCTTGAAGCGGCCCTCGAAGGAATCCGGAGCCCCGGACAGCGCCTGTTCGGCCGTGAACGTGTGGCCCACAACGTCTTCGCGGAACACGTTGTTCAACGGAATCGGGTGGGACGTAGCCGGGACATCGTCCCCGGCGGCTTCGCTGACGGACTTCACCGAATCGACGATGACGGCGAGCTCGCCCGCCATCCTGTCCAGCTCTTCGGCACTCATTTCAATGTGAGCCAGACGCGCAAGATGCGCGACGTCGTCACGGTTGATCGCAGCCATGGATCTCCCCTGCAAAGTTCAAATGGTTTTCCGGACTAGTCTACGTGGGTTGGACGACGAACAACGCGGGGTCACTTACGGCCCATCCGGAGGTCCCGAATGGGCCGTAAGTGACCCCGCGTTGCTGGGTGCTTTGTTACCCGATGCCGATGGCTCCCGTCAGCATGCCCACTGCGAGCATGACGACCGAGATGACCGCCGTGCGCCACAGGACCTTCTTGTGGTGGTCGCCCAGTTCCACCTTGGCAAGCGAGACGAGCAACAGGATCGCGGGGACCAAGGGGCTCTGGAGGTGGAAAGGCTGGCCGGTGATGGAGGCCCGGGCCATTTCCGCGCCGCTGATGCCGTAGTGCGCGGCGGTTTCACTCAGGACCGGCAGGACGCCGAAGTAGAAGGCGTCGTTGCTCATGAAGAACGTCATGGGGATGCTGAGCAGGCCGGTGATGACGCCCATGAACGGACCCATCTCGGCGGGGATGATGTGGACCAGCCACGCGGACATTTCCTTGACCATGCCCGTGCCGTTGAGGACACCCGTGAGGACAGCCGCCGCCATGACCATGCTGACCACCGCCACGATGGACGGTGCGTGGGCCACCAACTGCGCGCCTTGTTCCTTGACCTTCGGGAAGTTCACCAGCAGGGCAATCGCGGAGCCCACCATGAAGACGTAGGGCAGCGGCACAAGGTTGGCCACGAGCATGACCATCACGGCGACGGTGAGGCCGAGGTTGAACCAGAAGAGCTTCGGGCGCAGGGTCTTGCGGTGGGGATCGAGTGCGGTGTCGGTCAAGCCGATGTCGGCGAGGTCAACCAAGGTTTCGGTGCGTTCCAGGACCACGACGCCGGAACCTCCGCCGGTGCCAGTCCCGCCGCGGCCCGAGGATCCTGTGCCGCCAGCGCCGCGGCGCGTGCCGCCGTCGAACACGTCCCCTGCGTCGGCGACGTCGCCCCAGATCTCGGGGGCCGTGGCGCGGAGGCGGTTGCGTTCCTGCAGGCCCAGGAGCCAGGAGAACACGAAGACGACGACGAGGCCGGCGATGAGGGACGGGACCATCGGAACAAACACGTCGTTGACGTCGATCTTGAGGGCTGTGGCTGCGCGGGCAGTGGGACCACCCCACGGCAGGATGTTCATGGTGCCGTTGGCGAGGCCGGCCACACAGGTCAGGACCACGGGGCTCATCTTCAAACGGAGGTAGACAGGCAGCATCGCCGCGGTGGTGAGGATGAAGGTGGTGGAGCCGTCGCCGTCGAGCGATACAGCGGCCGCGAGGATGGCGGTACCCAGAACCACTTTGGCGGGGTCGTTGCCCAGCTTGCGGAGAATGAACTTCACCAACGGGTCGAACAGTCCGACGTCGATCATGAGTCCGAAGTAAACGATCGCGAACATCAGGAGTGCGGCCGTGGACGTCATGGACTTCATCGAATCCATAACCATTGGCCCGATGCCAAGACCGGCACCGGCAAACAGGCCGAAGATGGTGGGAACGATGATCAGCGCCAGAACGGGCGTCAACTTCTTTGTCATGATCAGGATCATGAACACCGCAATCATTGCGAATCCAAGCAATACCAGCACAGCCGGCTCCTTACTACAGTGAACGGCATCACGTCGATGTGATGCGCGATACAGAACCTATAGTGGCGACGCTCACAGCAAGGCGTTTGTGGGATTTGATGGACATACTGCTGATTGAGAGCATTTTGCTCATTGTGCTCAGTGCTTCAATGGAGAGGTAGACGTAGAAGTACAGCGCCGCTGCTGCCCCGCTCCAGCCGGCCAATCCCCGCCGGAAGGAGGCAGCATGCCCAAGCTTGCCCTGCGGTTCTCGACGCAGACCCTGCTCTTGCAACTGGGGGTCGTTCTCTTGGTCGTGCTGCTTAGCGGCACCGTGCATGCGTGGCTCGTCTATGGGCGGATCGGGACGGAGGCGGAGAACCAGGCGCTGACTTTGGCACGCACCGTGGCTTCGGATCCCGCGCTCCGTTCCCAGGTCCAAGCCATCAGCAACGAGCCGGGAACGCCGCCTCCCGCAGTGCTCGCGGCCGGCCCCATCCAGGCTGCTGCCGAGGCTGCCAGGAGCCGCACTGGTGCTTTGTTCGTGGTGGTCACGGACGAGACCGGCTTGCGGCTTGCCCACCCGGACTTGGTCCGGCTGGGCGAACGGGTCAGCACGGATCCCTCGGATGCGCTGTCGGGGAAGGAAGTCACCACCCGGAACACAGGCACTCTGGGACCGTCCGCGGGTGCCAAGGTCCCGGTCTTCGCTCCGGGTTCCGCAGGGACGGGTTCCGCAGCCACGGTGGTGGGCGAAGTCAGTGTGGGCTATTCGATGGAGTCGCTCAGCCAGAGCCTTGCCAAGGACATCGTCCCGATTGCCGTGACCGCGGCAGGCTCCCTGGTTGCCGGGGTTCTGGCGTCATTCCTCCTCCGCCGCCGATTGCAACGCCTGACGTTGGGCCTCGAACCCGAAGAAATCAGCACCCTGGTTCATGACCAGGTTGCCGTGCTTCAAGGAGTGGACGACGGCGTGATCGGCATTTCCGCCGATGGCCGCATCACGGTCTTCAATGCCGCGGCCAGGCGGCTGCTCGGCATGCCGGAAGGCGCGGGAACTCCCGGCTCCCCTGCCGCGGCGGGCTCGGACTGGTCCGGCACGGACTTGGCGGGCACCGATTGGGAGAATGCCCCCGTCCCCGCGCAGCTCAAAGCCCTCACGCAACCCTCTGCGCACGACGCCGAAGCCGTGGAAATCGTCGCGGGCGGGCGGGTCTTGGTTGCCAACGCCCGCAAGGCGCTGCACCGCAAAGAGGATCTCGGCTGGGTGGTCATGCTCAGGGACCGCACCGAGCTGCAGCAGCTGACGCGCCAGCTCGACGCCGTGGGCACCATGTCCGCCGCGCTTCGGGCCCAGCGCCACGAATTCGCGAACCAGCTCCATACGATCGCCGGATTCATGAGCATCGGCCAGCACGGCCAGGCCAAGGACTACCTCGCCAGGATCTCCGCCACCGGCCCACTGAAGTTTCCCGTGCAGCAAGCCGAACTCCTCCAGGATCCCTATCTGCAGGCGTTCGTCGGCGCGAAGAGCGTGGAAGCGGACGAGCGAGGGGTGGCGTTGCGGATCGGCCCGGAGACGCTGGTGCGGGAGCACGTCACCGAGCCACAGGACGTCACCACCGTGCTTGGCAACCTGATCGACAACGCCGTCAATGCCGCCGTCGCCGGCTCTTCGACGCAACGCTGGGTGGAGCTTGAGCTGCTCGACGAACCAGGGCCCGACGGCGGCACGCTGCACATCGTCGTCGCGGACTCCGGCGACGGCCTCGGCGGTGTCGAGCCCGAAAGGGTTTTCGTGGAGGGGTTCACGACGGCGGAACCCGCCGAAGGCGTCATCGCCAGGGCAGGCGGGCAGGGACTCGGGCTCGCGCTGGTCCGGCAACTCGCCCGGCGTCGCGGTGGCGACGTGCGCGTCCTGGACCCCGGCTCGTCCGGCGGCCCGGGCGCCGTCTTCATGGCCACGATGCCGGGGGTTACCGGCAAGCCGGGCGATGCCTCATTGGCAGAATCCTCCGCGGCAGCCGAACCACCCGCAGCTGAACCACCCGCAGCCGAACGCAAGGAAGGACACCAATGAGCGAAGACTTCAGGGTGTTGATTGTGGATGACGACTTCCACGTCGCCAAGCTCCATGCCGCCTACGTGGACTCCGTGGCCGGTTTCCTGGCCCTGGCCCCGGTGGGTTCGACCGCGCAGGCACTGCAGTCCGTGCATAGCCTTCGGCCGGAGCTCGTGTTGCTGGATGTCTACCTGCCGGACGGTTCGGGCCTGGATCTCCTAGGGCAACTCGATGTGGATGCCATGATGCTGACCGCGGCTTCCGACGCCGTGTCCATCAGGACAGCCCTCCGGCGGGGTGCCTTGGCATACCTGCTCAAACCGTTCACCGCTGAATCGCTGTCGCAGCAATTGCGCTCCTATGCCAGATACCGGCGGATCCTGGGCCGGCAGCATGCGGTGGACCAGGACACAATCGAACGGGCCAAGCGGGCGCTCGTCGCGGGGGACGTGGCGCCGTCGGGAAAGCCGCGATCGGCGACCGAAGCATCGGTACTGGAATCCTTGGCGCCGGGGGAACAATACTCGGCCACGGAAGTAGCGGAACGGGTGGGCGTCTCACGCGCCACGGCGCAACGGTACCTGTCCTCGCTGGCCGACGATGGCGCCGTCGAAATCCAACTGCGCTACGGCAGCACCGGCCGCCCGGAACACCGCTACGGCGTCCCCGCGCGACTCTCCCCCAACTGACTCGCCCACCCAAGTAGTTCCCACCCAACTGACTCGCAGTAAGTGTCGTTATGAGGCGTCAAAACGACACTTACTGCTAGTGAGTTGGGCTGTTCAGGCGCTCTTCTGGGCTACCAGTTCGATTTCGACCAGCATCTCCGGGTCGAGGAACGGCAGGACGTGGACCAGGGAAAGGGTGGGCCGGATCTCGCCGAACACCTCGCCGTGCGCGCGCCCGGCGTCTTCCCATTTGGTGATGTCGGTCAGGTAGAGCTTGGACTGCACGACGTCCTCGTAGTCGAAGCCGGCGTCGGCCAGGACCGCACCCAGCTTTTCGAGGATGTATTTGGTCTGCGAGTAGAAGTCGTCACCGACGATGCCATCAGGTCCCGACGCCGCCGTGGCCGAAATGAAGAGCGTGTTGTCCACCTGGACCGCTCGGGAGTATCCAAGTGCCTGTTCCCAGACCGAGCCCGTGCCGAATGTCTTGCGCATGCCGCGCCTTTCTCAGTTTCCGCACCCGGCCCGATGACCGGGGTTTACGAGGAAACTTTATGGCTGACGCACATCCTGCCGATAAACGAACAGTTTTATGTCGGTCCCGGGTACGAACCAATCCCGCTCCGGTTCGCGCTCGAATCCGGTTTTGGCGTAGAGGGCGTTGGCGCTTTCCCACGTGGCGCCTGTCGTGAGGGAGACGGCGTTGATGCCTTCCATGGAGCGGGCTTGGTCGACGACGGCCTGGACCAGTGCCCGTCCTGCGCCGGAGCGCTGAACCTCCGGATCAACCACCAAGGTACGCATTTCGAGTTCGTCCGGAAGGCCGATGTCCGAGAAGTCGCCTCCGGCCTTCGCCGACGTGACGGATCCGATAACCTGGCCGTCGCGTTCGGCGACGAAAACGTCGGCGTACCGGGCGCGGCCGGCCACGTCGCGCAGCTTCTCCAGGTATGGGTGGTCCGGGCTGCCGTAGTAACCAGCGGTCACGTAAGACGACATCGTGATACGGGCTACGGCGTCGTAGTCTTCGGGCAGGGCGGGTCGGACGGTAATCTGCGAATGCACTGATCCATGGTAGTCGCGCCCGAGGTGCCCGGGGTGCCAAAGCGGTGTTTCCGTGACCGAACTATCACCCGGGGCCTAACGCCCGCTCAGATACAAGGCCGTTCCACCCAACGCTCGCTCACTTAAGTGAGCGAGCGTCGGCGGGAAACCCCACATAAGTGAGCGAGCGTCTTAAAGTACGACGGCGGTGGGCGGCTTTGCGTCGTCCCGCCAGCCTCGGACGCCCGCTCAGATATCCACCCCAATCCCCCAACGCCGGCTCAGATATAGGTGAGCGAGCGTCGGGGGAAACCCCCAACGCCCGCTCAGATATGTGAGCGAGCGTCGGCGAGAAACCCCACATAAGTGAGCGAGCGTCGGAGGCCGCTCAAACATTGCTTCGCGTGGCGCCAGATTGAGTCCGGTTTCCGGCTGTGAAGCCCGGTTTCCTGCTGTTGCGGGAAGGTTTCGCGACGCTGGCGCGGGGCGGTTGTCTCGTGGTTGATTGGCGGCCAGGAGACAACGAAAGGAACACAGATGAGCCCCCAGCAACGCACACTCCACCTCAACGCATTCCTCATGAGCACCGGACACCACGAGGCTTCGTGGCGGCTGCCGGAAAGCAACCCGCGCGCCAGCACCGACATCCGGCACTACCAAAACCTCGCACGGATCGCAGAGCGCGGCACGTTCGACTCCATCTTCTTCGCAGACTCCCCCGTGATCTTCGGCGACGTCGGACGCCGTCCCGCGGGCAAGCTGGAACCGACGGTGCTGCTCACAGCGATTGCGGCTGCCACCGAGAAAATCGGCCTCATCGCCACGGCGTCCACCACGTATAACGATCCCTTCAACCTGGCTAGGCGCTTCGCCTCGGTGGACTTCGTCAGCGGCGGACGGGCCGGCTGGAATGTGGTGACAACAGCCGGACCGGAAGCCGCCCGGAACTTCGGCATCGACGATCAGCCCGCCCATGCCGCCCGCTATGAACGAGCGGCCGAGTTCCTGGAGGTGGCCGCCAAGCTCTGGGACAGCTGGGAGGACGACGCGGTCATTGCCGACAAGGAAGCTGGCGTCTGGGCAGACTCAACCAAGGTCCGGCCCATCAACCACGTGGGCAAGCATTTCCGGGTCCGCGGACCGCTCAACGTGCCGCGCTCCCCCCAAGGCCATCCCTTGATTGTCCAGGCCGGTTCCTCCGAGAACGGCAAGGGCCTGGCCGCCAGGTACGCCGAGGCCGTGTTCACGGCCCAGCAAACCCTGGAAGATGCCCAGGCGTTCTACGGAGACCTCAAGGCCCGGACGGTCGCGCTTGGCCGGGCGGCCGAGAGCATCAAGATCCTGCCGGGTATTGTCCCGGTGATCGCCTCCACGCATGCCGAAGCGCTGCGCCTGGAACGCGAACTGGATGAGCTGATCCGGCCCGAATACGCGAGGGCCGAGCTGGCCAAGACGCTCCGCGTGAACCCAGAGGACCTGCCCCTCGACCGCCAACTTCCCGCCGATCTTCCGGACGAGGACTCGATCGAAGGCGCAAAGAGCCGCTACACCCTCATTGTGGAGCTTGCCCGCCGCGAGAAACTCACGGTACGCCAACTGATCGGCAGGCTGGGAGGAGGCCGCGGCCACCTGACTTTCGCGGGAACGCCGGAGCAAGTGGCCGACGCGATCCAACTATGGTTCGAAAACGGCGCGGCCGACGGCTTCAACATCATGCCGGCCGTTCTACCGTCGGGTCTCGAAACCTTTGTTGACCGCGTGGTGCCGGTGCTGCGCCACCGGGGGCTGTTCCGCACCGAATACACGGGCAGCACGCTGCGGGACCACTACGGCCTGGACCGCCCGGCGAACCGCTTCTCGGAGCTTGGGTCGCTCGCCGCGGCCGGGGCCTAACGACGAAGGGTCCAGACGCGCAGCCAGGCACAAAGCCCCGACGACGGCGGTCATCCCGCGTCGTCGGGGCCAAGGTGAAAGGCCTTAGAGCGGGAACTTGCCCGAGAGCTCGAGGGTTCCCGCGCAGGTCCACGCTTCCAAACGATCCGCATCCGTGGGGCCGCCATCCAGGGGGCTGGCCAGCCGTGGGCGGCGGACCCAGCATCCGGCCTCCTCAGCGATCAACGCACCAGCCGCGTAGTCGTGTTCGTTGAGCCCGCGTTCTCCGAAGGCGTCGTGCGTTCCATCCGCCACGAGGCAGAGATCCAATGCGGCGGAGCCGAGCCGCCGGAGATCGGCGAAGCCTTCCATGAGGTTCCCGAGACCGGCGAACTGCTCAGCCCTCGTGGCGGGATCGTAGCTGAACCCGGAGGCCACAATCAGTCCCGTCCGGCCCAGGAGCGGTCCGCTCAGCTGGGTGCGCTGCCCGTTCTCTTCAAGCCAGGCCCCATGGCCGCGTGCCGCCGAGTAGATGCGTCCCAGCGCGGGGGCGTTGACGACGCCGGCCAGCCAGACGCCGTCGGCATCCGCAACGGCCACGGACGTGGCGTAGTAGACGATGTTCCGGATGAAGTTGGTGGTGCCGTCCAAAGGATCGATGGACCATCGGTAGCCGCTGGGCTGCTCCGGCCGGGTGGTGCCATGTTCCTCGCCCGTGATGGTGTCGTGCGGGCGTGCTGCCGTAATTGCGTCCCGCACAGCGTTCTCCGCCGCGACGTCGAAGGCCGTCACCCAGTCGCCGGCGTCGCCCTTGTTCACGACGCCGAGGTTCCGCGCCGAGCCGGGGCCGGCTGGCCGGGCGGCGAGCACCTCCGCTCCTGCCGCCGCCGCCACGCGGGCAACAGCGAGAAGCTCCAAGACATCGGCCGTCATTCGGCAGCGTCCACTTCCGCCGCCGCAGCGCCCGCCAGGGCAACGGCTGCGTCTTCATCATCCGGAGCCGTGCCGCCGGCGGGTTCCAGGACGCCGTCGAGCAATGCCTTGAAGCCGTCCTCGTCCAGTACCCGGATGCCGAGTTGCTCAGCCTTGTCCAGCTTGGAGCCTGCGTTCTCGCCGGCCACGACGTAACTGGTGTTCTTGGAAACCGAGCCCGCCGCTTTGCCGCCCCTGATGATGATGGCTTCCTTGGCTTCGTCCCGGCTTAGGGTGGGCAAGGAGCCTGTCACCACGATGGTGAGGCCTTCCAGGTTCCGCTGGATGCCGGCGTCGCGCTCGTCAACCATGCGCACCCCGGCAGCTGCCCAGCTATCCACGATTTCCTGGTGCCAGTCAACGGCGAACCATTCCTTGAGTGCCGCGGCGATGGTCGGTCCCACCCCGTCAACGTTGGCCAGTTCCTCCTCGGAGGCGGCCCGGATGGCGTCCATGCTCCCGAGGGCCGTGGCCAGGGCACGGGACGCAGTGGGGCCGACGTGCCGGATGGAAAGGGCAACCAGGACGCGCCAGAGAGGTTGCGTCTTGGCTTTCTCAAGTTCCTTGAACAGTTTCTCGGTGGTGGCGGTGGGTTTGGAAGGGGTCTTGGCGGTGGCCTTGGAATAGAAGTAGGGCACCAATTCGAACGTTCCCGTGCCCACGCCTTTGGAGCGCTTCTCGCGGTGGATGCGGACGTCGGCGAGGTCCTCCGGCGTGAGGCTGAACAAGGCCGCCTCGCTGCGCAGGGGCGGAGTTTCCGGTTCCGCAGGCTGGGTGAGTGCGATGGCTGCCTCCCACCCGAGAGCCTCGATGTCGAAGGCTCCCCTGCTCGCGACGTGGAAGACACGCTCGCGCAGCTGGGAGGGGCACGACTTCGCGTTGGGGCAGCGGATATCGACGTCGCCCTCCTTCGCCGGAGCAAGGGGCGTGTGACAGGAGGGGCATTCCGTGGGCATCACGAACTCGCGCACAGGAGGATCCTGCTGATCGCGCAGCGCCAATACCGGCCCGACGATCTCAGGAATGACGTCTCCGGCCTTCCGGAGAATCACGATGTCGCCGATCATGACGCCCTTGGCCTTGACCACGTCCTGGTTGTGCAGGGTGGCCATCTCCACAGTGGATCCGGCCACTTTGACCGGTTCCATTACCCCGTAGGGAGTGACGCGGCCGGTGCGGCCGACGTTGACTTGGATGTCCAGCAGCTTGGTGTGGACTTCCTCCGGCGGGTATTTGTAGGCAACGGCCCATCGCGGCACGCGCGAGGTGTAACCGAGGGCACGCTGCGTGGCGAAGTCGTCGATTTTGACCACGATGCCGTCGATCTCGTGCAGGAGGTCGTGCCGGTGTTCGCCGAAGTGCTTGATGAAGTCGAGGACCTCCTCGAAGGAGTCCAGGACCTTCAGGTAGGGGCTGACCGGCAAGCCCCATTCCTCCAGCAGCTTGTACGTTTCCGACTGGCTCGTGGAGTCGAGGCCTTCGCGTGCCCCGATGCCGTGGACGAACATCCGCAACGGACGCTTGGCGGTTTCCGCGGGGTCTTTCTGGCGCAGGGAGCCGGCCGCGGCGTTGCGGGGGTTGGCCAACGGCGCCTTGCCGGACTCGATCAGCGCTTCGTTGAATTCGGCGAATGCCTTGGACGGAATGAAGACTTCGCCCCGGATTTCCACCTCGGACGGATATCCGCTGCCGCTGAGCTGGCGCGGGATCTCCTTGATGGTGAGCACGTTGTGGGTGATGTCCTCGCCCGTGGTGCCGTCTCCGCGCGTGGCGGCACGGACCAGCTTGCCGTCGCGGTACAGCAGGTTCACTGCCAGGCCGTCGATCTTCAGCTCCGTCAGCCACGCAATGCGGGAAGCCGCCGTGCCCAGCTTTTCGACCGAAGCCTCGGCCTTGCGGACCCACGCTTCCAACTCGTCGAGCGAGAAGACGTCCTCCAGGCTGTACATCCTCTGGAGGTGCTCGACGGCGGCGAAAGCAGCCGACACCTCGCCGCCTACTTCCTGTGTGGGCGAATCGTTGGACACGAGCTCGGGATGCAGGGCCTCGAGCTCCTCGAGGCGGCGGTACAGGGAGTCGAACTCGGCATCCGAAACCGTCGGCGCATCTTCCTGGTAGTACGCGTAGCGGTACTTGCGGACGAGGTCTGCGAGGTTTTCGTACTCTTCCCGTACGGCTTCCGTTGGAACTGCGGTTTCGCTCTCTGCTGTGCTCACGTACCTATCTTGCCGCAAAGCCGCGACAAAATACGGCCCCCGGACGGGAAGCAGGAATCACAAGCGGGTATCAGTGCGTAAAGCGGTGGCGGCTCCACAAGGCGAAGGCAATGCCTCCGGCCGCCACCAAAAGCACGCCGCCCATGATCGCGATCACGGCGAACATGTCCGAGCCCGGTCCTTTGGTGCCGCTCACCGAGGCAGCTTGCGTGGCCTTGAGCCCGTCCTGGATGGGGGTATTCCAATTGGACGATGCCGACGGCGAGGCGCTCGCCGTCGGGCTGTTCGACGGGGTCGCCGGGCTGGAGGCGACAGAAGCCTCCGACGGCGCCACGCTGGGTTCCGGTTCCACGGTCACCTGAGTCATGGGGGCCGGTTCGGGCGCGGCGGGCGCGGGCGCCACCGGGGCTGGTGCCGGGGCCACCGGCACGACGACGGGTGGCTTGGAGGGCGCCGGGTCCACGATTATCGGCTGGGTTGGCGTGGGCTCGGTTGGTGCCGGGTCCGGGGCCGGGGTCGGGGCAGTGGTCGATTGGCTATTCTGAGGAGCCAGAGTGGTCTCGGCATGGGCCGAAAGCAACGGGAAGGCGCACATCACCACGGCCATGGCAATGCCCGCGAAGGCAACGGAGAACGGGCGTCGCACGGCGGCACGGGTCGCGCCGCCAGAGCGCGCTGAGGAGCGTTGGGTCATGTTTACCTCTGCAGGACGGCACGGGCCGCCCGGAGTTGGGGTGGTATTGACCGGAATCTTCCTACATAGTCCGGGCATGTCGCAAATCCCGTTCCCTGCAAAGGCCATCAGGAAGAGCCGGTGCCGGTCCTTGCGGCGTCGTTCAACTCGATCCTGGCATCAACCACAATCGCGGTCACATTGTCCCGCCCGCCACTCAGCAACGCCTCGTGGATGAGGGCATCCACCGCGTCCTGGGGCTTCTCAACCGTGCTCAAGATCCGGAACATGTGCTCGTCGCCCAGCTCCCCGGTGAGTCCGTCCGAGCAGATCAGCATCCGATCCCCGTCCTGGATGGGCAGCAACCAGAAGTCCGCTTCGTTTTCGCCCCCTGTGCCGAGGGCGCGGGTCACCACATTGCGGCGCGGATGCACCGTGGCTTCTTCCCGCGTGATGCTTCCGGCCTCCACGAGTTCCTGGACTTCCGAATGGTCCACGCTGATCTGCCTGAATTCGCCCCCGTTCACCCGATACGTCCGTGAATCGCCGATGTTCATGACCAGCCAATACGGGACGCCCATATGCTCGGCGACGACGACGCCGGTGAGCGTTGTTCCAGCGCGGCCACCCGTGGCATTCCGGATCTGGGAGTCGGCAGCCAGGATGCACCTTTGCAGGGCAACGGCAGTTGCCGAGCGGACTCCCGGCGCCAATTGCGGCATGCTGCCGAGGGTACGCACGCACAACGCGCTGGCAATCTCGCCTGCCTCATGCCCGCCCATGCCGTCAGCCACCGCGAAGACCGGATCCTTTGCGATGAGCGAGTCTTCGTTGAGTTCCCGGCTGAGTCCACGGTCCGTCCCGAAGCCATAGCTCAACGTGAATCCCGGCTCAGGGGCGGTTGCTGCGGACGGTGAATTCATCAGTCGAGGACCAGTCCCTTGCCAAGTCCGCGGGCAAGCCGGACGGGAAGGATTTCCCCGAAACCACGAACGTTTTCGGCCGTCTGCGGAACCAGGATGAAACGTTCGTCCTGGCCCAGCGCTGCCGCCGTCATCTCGTCCACGAGGACCGTGCCAGGTTCAGCCAAGGCCGTGAGGCGGGCCGCCAGGTTGACGGTGGGGCCGTAAATATCGCCGAGACGGGAAAGGATCCGTCCCCAGACCATGGCCACGCGGGCTTCCGGGAGGATTTCGTCTTCGGTGAAGGCCTGGGCAAGCGCCAAGGAGATCTCGGCACCAGCGGCCGGCGTCTCGGCGATGTAGAGGACTTCGTCGCCGACGGTCTTGACCAGGCGCCCCCCGCCGATGGAGATGATCTCCGCGCACTTGTTCTCGAAGCGCTGGACCAACTGGGCCAGGGTTTTCTCGTTCATGCGGCGTGACAGGCTCGTGTAGGAGACGAGGTCGGCAAAACCTACGGCGCGCGCCAAAGGCAAAGGAGCGTCGTCTTCATCTCCTTCGCGGCCTGCTTCGCTCGCCTGCAAACCTGCCTCTGCACGGACGGCCAGGCGCTGCACACCGGCGTTCATCTGGCGTCGCCATGAGTACAGCAGGATCTCTTCCATGGCGTCCACAAGGTTGGGCAGTTCATTGACCAGCTGCTTGCGGGCAACGGCATCGGGGATGCCTTGCTGCACCACCATGTCTTCAATCAGCGCCTCGACTTGCCACACCACCATACGGTCGGTCATCTGACCGATGGCGCGCGTCACGGAGATGGCAGCTTCCTCGGTGAGCTTTCCGGCGCGGACCAGGTCGAGGATGGTGGAAAGCGCCGCGAGGTCGCGCTCGGTGAACGCTACATCCTGGTCACCGAAATTCGGGAATCCCAGCGCCCGCCACAGCTTGCGGGCTGACAACAGCGAGACGCCTGCTCCGGCCGCGACTTCGCGCCGCCGGAGTTTGCGTTCGCCGCCCAAGAGCCGCGTTTCCAGCGCTTTAATGGCAAGCCGTTCTGCTGACAATGCGCCGGTGGGCGGGGACACCACGGGGAGGACCCCCGTAGGTGCTTGGTCCACGGAAGGTTCGGGCACGGCGTCGGGCTCGTGGTCCATGTACTCAGGCTCCTGCTCGTCAACGCTCATCTCTTCCACCTTCTCTCACATCCCAGGGCAACGCGGCACCAGAGTAGTCAACTGGTCCAACAAAACCGTCAAAGTCGCCATGCTCCGGTACGGCGCCCGGGCCGAACCCGAGATTTGTCGGAAGCTCGGCCATGGCATCCAGGATGAAACTTCGAAACTTGCCGACCTCCGGAACATCCGCGAGAACGGCCTCGCCGGGGTGCCCGGTATCCAAGGATATATTCCCGGAGCGCAATATCCGTTGGAGCAGCGATTGTTTGATCCCCACGCTGCGCACCGCGGCCAGCGGGACCTGCCAGTCTCCCCGGCGAAGCATTCCGAAACGGGCAACTATCCGGCCGCTTGTCAGGATGTACCGTACGCCGCGCCAGCGGATGAATCGCGGAAGGCTGTAGCCAAGCAGCACGATCGCCACGATGGCCAGGCATGCGGCCACCAACCACTGGGTCCAATCACTCGTGATGACCGGAAGCAACTTACCGGGTCCGCCCTTGACTATCCATGCACAGGCGAAGGCCGCCGCGGCGGGGACCAAGATGAACGCCAGGACGGGACCGAAAAGCGCCCTGGGCTGCTGCCGCGTAATCACGATGACTTGCTCCCCGCGCAGGAGCTCTTTACGCATAACCGCTTTCGGTAGCCCTCAGATGGACGACGTCGCCGGCGGTCACAACGTGCTCGCGGCCACCATGGTCCACCACCAAAAGGGAACCATATTCATCCAGCCTGGACGCATGCCCCACCAATTCGTGGTCGCCGGGCAAATGCGCCTTCACTTCGCGTCCCAAGGTGACCATGACAGCTTCCACCCGTTTGTGCAGGGAAGATCCGCCGGCCAATCCCGCCGTGGGGTCGCCGTCGGCATTGCAGAAACTGCGGTAGAGCGCCGCGAAGCGTGACAGGTAGTTCCGCAGAAGCACGGTGCGGTCCGTGGTCGTGGCACCCTCGAGCACAAGGGACGTCGCTGTCGGGACAGGCAACTCATCTTCGCTGAGCGTCACGTTGAGGCCGGTGCCCAGGATCACGGCCGGAACGGATCCATCCCCCATCGGTCCCATCTGGGCCAGGATCCCGGCGATCTTCTTGCCTCGGACCAGGACATCGTTGGGCCACTTGATCTCGGCGGGCAGGCCGGCGGTTTCGAGGAGGGTCTCGCGCAAGGCCAGCGCGCCCAGGAGGGACAGCCAGGAATAGCTCTGGGTGGGAACGGGGAGGCCTTGGGAATTCACGGGACGCAGGACGATCGAAACGGAAATCGCCGAACGTTCGGGAGACTCCCAGTGACGGTCGAGCCGGCCCCGGGCCGCCGTCTGGTGCTCGGCGGTAAGGACCGCGAGGTCTGCCCATTCCTTAGGCTCAATGGTCACGGCGCGCAGCAGATCGGCGTTCGTGGAGCCTGTGGTCTCCACGATCTTCAATTGCGAAATACCGGCGGCCGCGAGGAAGTCGGGGTGAAGCAGGGCATCGCGGTCCAGGCCCAAGCGCGGGGCACGTGGTTCGCTGCTGGCAGGCTGTTCGACGTCCATAGACAGAATCCTATCCAGCCAGGCCGGTCCGGGAAGAAGTTGTCCGCTTAGAGGAAGATATCCGGTACCAGCTTCTCCTCCGGGGCACCCAGACTGTAGGGCCTGAAGTCGGATACTCCGGTAGCCCTCAACACCTGTTCGTCCGTATAGAAGTTGCCTGTATTGCTTGCTGAAGCGCCTGAGTCTGCGGACAGGTTCGCCCCGGTCAGGACAGCGTGGGCCGCATCGGCCATGATTTCCGGGCCCCTGGCCGCTTGGACGATCTGTGCCCCGCCGGGCATATTCCGAATGGCGGCAGTGTCGATCAGCGTGCAGGGCCACAGCGAGTTGACCGACACGCCGTCGTTCTTGAGTTCTTCGGCCAGGCCCAGCGTGGTGAGGCTCATACCGTACTTGGCCATGGTGTAGGCCAGATGCATGCCTGCCCACTTCGGGTCAAGGTTCAGCGGCGGCGAGAGCGTCAGGATGTGGGCGTTGTTCGATGTCCGCAGGGCCGGAAGCGCGAGCTTGGACAGCAGGAAGGTGCCTCGGACGTTGATGTCCTGCATGAGGTCATAGCGTTTCATGTCAATTGCGTCAGTGCGGGAGAGGTCTATCGCCGAGGCGTTGTTGACCACGACGTCGATTCCGCCAAAGTGTTCGACGGCGGCGGCAACCGCCGCGGCAACGTCGCCGTCGTTGCGGACATCACCCACCAGCGGCAGCGCTTGGCCGCCCGCCGCTTCCAGTTGTTCGGCGGCCGTGAAGACCGTTCCTTCAAGCTTGGGGTGTGGCTCCCCGGTCTTGGCCATGATGACGATGTTGGCGCCGTCACGTGCCGCGCGGGTAGCGATTGCCAGGCCGATGCCGCGGCTGCCGCCGGACATCAGAATGGTGCGGCCCTTCAGTGATCCACGTGCCTGGTAGGGAAGGGCAGGGCTTGCAGAAGCATCGTTGCTTGAGGTCATGAGGACACTGTAGCCCAACTATGTTACTGGCGAGTAACATCACTCGATGCTCGACTTGAAGTCGGAAAATTGTAGGGTTTCTACAGCGGTCTGTGGCTTTTGCGTCATTAGACTAGCCAACAGGGCCCGCACTTTGTACGGATGCTACTTAAGAGCGCATGCCTAACAAAGCAGTGCCAGCGTAAATCAGCTACAGAGCCGGAGACATTTGATGAGCCACGATCTGACAACGACAGCGGGAAAGATTGCCGACTTCCGCGACCGCCAGGCCCGTGCAGAACAACCGTCCGGCCCCGAAGCCATCGAAAAGCAACATGCCCGCGGCAAGAACACCGCCCGCGAACGCATCGACATGCTCCTCGATGAAGACTCCTTCGTAGAGTTCGACGCTTTGGCCGTCCACCGCTCCACCGCGTTCGGCATGGAGAAGAAGAAGCCCCTCGGCGACGGCGTCGTCTCGGGCTACGGCACCGTCGACGGCCGCCTCGTAGCCATCTACAGCCAGGAATTCAGCGTCTACGGTGGCTCCCTGAGCCAAGTCAACGGCGAGAAGATCGTCAAGGTCCAGGAATTCGCCCTCCGCAACGGTTGCCCGATGGTGGGCATCAACGACGGCGGCGGCGCGCGTATCCAGGAAGGCGTCGCCTCGCTGGCGATGTTCGCTGACATCTTCCGCAACAACGTCCATTCTTCCGGCGTCGTCCCGCAGATTTCCCTCATCATGGGCCCGTGCGCCGGCGGGGCGGCCTACTCCCCCGCCCTCACCGACTACATCGTGATGGTGGACAAGACCTCCCACATGTTCAT
This sequence comes from Arthrobacter sp. 01T428, assembly GCF_056398685.1. Classification (NCBI taxonomy): domain Bacteria; kingdom Bacillati; phylum Actinomycetota; class Actinomycetes; order Micrococcales; family Micrococcaceae; genus Arthrobacter; species Arthrobacter sp. 01T428. Next base: position 66,114 of record NZ_JBFTPW010000017.1, read on the forward strand.
CACCGGCCCCGACGTCATCAAGACCGTCACCGGCGAAGACGTGGACATGGAAACCCTTGGCGGCGCACGCCAGCACAACGCCACCACCGGTACTGCAACATACCTCGCCAATGACGAAGCCGACGCGATCGAGTTCGTCCGCGAACTCCTGGACTTCCTGCCGTCCAACAACCTGTCCGAGGCGCCCGTCCTGGAGCACGAGCAGGAACTGGAGCTCGACGACGACGACCTCGCCCTCGACACGCTCATCCCGGACTCGGCCAACCAGCCGTACGACATGCGCAAGGTCATCGAGCAGATCGTGGATGACGCCCATTTCCTCGAAATGCAGTCGCTCTACGCCCCCAACGTGATCATCGGCTACGGCCGGGTTGAAGGCCACACGGTCGGGATCGTGGCCAACCAGCCCATGCAGTTCGCGGGCACGCTGGACATCTCGGCTTCGGAAAAGGCCGCCCGCTTTGTCCGCCACTGCGACGCCTTCAACGTCCCCATCATCACCTTGGTGGACGTCCCCGGCTTCCTGCCCGGCAAGGACCAGGAATTCCAAGGCATCATCCGCCGCGGAGCCAAGCTGCTTTACGCCTACGCCGAAGCCACCGTGCCCAAGCTGACGGTCATCACGCGCAAGGCCTACGGCGGAGCGTACATCGTCATGGGTTCCAAGAAGCTCGGCGCGGACCTCAACCTGGCCTGGCCCACGGCGCAAATCGGCGTCATGGGCGCCCAAGGTGCCGTCAACATCCTGTACCGCCGCGATCTTGCCGCGGTCGCCGAGGCCGGTGGCGACGTCGAAGCCAAGCGCGCCGAGATCATCCGCCAGTACGAGGAAGAACTCCTCAACCCCTACCAGGCGGCCGAGCTCGGCTACGTCGACGCCGTCATCGCGCCGTCGGAGACCCGCCTGCAGATCATCAAGGGCCTCCGCGCCCTCCGCGACAAGCGGGCCAGCCTGCCCACCAAGAAGCACGGAAACATCCCCCTGTGAGCGTCGAACAGAACCCAGGCTCCGGGCCCGGTTCCACGGACGCGGTGCCCGCCGAGCCCTTGCTTTCGGTGGTCAAGGGAGACCCGACGCCGGAAGAGCTCGCGGCGCTTGCCGCCGTCGTCGCCTCCCTTGGAGCGTCCGAGGAAGCCGAAGCTCCAAAACCGAGCACGCGGCACTGGCTGCGCCGGCAGCAACTGCGCATGGATCCCACACCGGGTCCAGGCGCCTGGAAGCGCAGCCGGGGCTGAGTTTTGTGGTCACCCAACTGTCCCCACCGCCACCCTCGCCTCGCAAGTCCCCACCGGCTCCCAGCCTTCGCAAGCTCAGGCCGGGGCCCTCGCCGGTGTGGCCCCACGGCCAGGGAACCCTGGCGGCGTGGGCCCACGCATTTAATGCCGTTTTGAAGGCCCAGAACGACATTAAATGCGAGCAAGTTGGGTTGGCGGCTGGATCTTCTGCAACAACCCTTTCATAAGGCGCCTGGACGCGGTTAGGCTCTTGGGGTGACTACTCCTAACACCGCTCCGGCACGCCTCCAGACTGCCATCGACGCGGTCGCCGATGCCTACACGGACACCCTTCTTGCCCTCAACCCGAGCCTCGCCACCACCCTCGGCCTGCCCGGACACGAAACCGAATACCAGGATTTCTCGCCCTCAGGCGCCGCGGCCTTCGCCAAGGCAGCACGGGACACCCTCGACGAGCTCGCCACCCTCGAACCCACGGACGCCTCCGACGTCGTCACGCTGGACGCGATGCGGGAACGGCTCGGCCTGGCGATTGAGATCCACGAGTCCGGCTGGGACGCCGCGGACCTGAACAATATCGAGTCCCCGGCCCAAACCATCCGCGCGATCTTCGACCTCATGCCCACCGACACGGCCGAACACTGGGAGCACATCGCCGGCCGCGCGGCCAACGTCGCAGACGCGATAGACGGGTACATCGTTTCCCTTCGCTCGGCGAAGGACGCAGGGAAAGTCTCCGCGGTCCGCCAAGTCAAGATCGTCATCGAACAGACCAGCAAATACGCGGCCGAAGACGGCTTCTTCGCCAAGCTCGCCGCCGAAGCCACCATCGACGGCCAGCCGCTGCCGGCGGAACTGCAGGAAAAGCTCGACGCCGGTGCCGCCGTCGCGCGCTCCGCTTACTTGCGTCTTGCCGCCTTCCTCGAAGCGGAACTTCTGCCCTTTGCTCCCGAAAAGGACGCCGTGGGCCGCGAACGCTACGCACTGGCCTCACGCTTGTTCCTTGGCGCAACCGTGGACCTCGAGGAAACATACGCCTGGGGCGTGCAGGAACTCGAGCGGCTCATTGCCGAACAGGAACAGGTGGCCGAGCAAATCAAGCCCAGCGCGTCCATCGAGGAAGCCAAAGCCATCCTCGACAACGATCCCGCACGGCAAATCAAGGGCACCGACGCCCTCAAAGCCTGGATGCAGGAACTCTCAGACCGGGCAGTGTCCGAATTGGCCGACGTCCACTTCGACATCCCGGACATCATGAAGACGCTCGAATGCCGCATCGCCCCCACGGACGAAGGCGGCATCTACTACACGGGCCCTTCGGACGACTTCTCCCGGCCAGGCCGCATGTGGTGGTCCGTCCCCGCCGGCGAAGACACCTTCACCACCTGGGCCGAAACCACCACAGTGTTCCACGAAGGCGTCCCCGGCCACCACCTCCAGGTGGCCACCGCCGTCTACCGCCGCGAGCTCCTCAACAACTGGCGGCGGAACGTCTGCTGGGTGTCCGGGCACGGCGAAGGCTGGGCACTCTATGCAGAAAAGCTCATGCTCGAGCTCGGCTACCTCAAGGACCCGGGCGACCACATGGGCATGCTGGACATGCAGCGCATGCGCGCGGCCCGCGTGGTGTTCGATATCGGCGTCCACCTCGAGCTGGAAGTTCCGGAACGCTGGGGCAGCGGCACCTGGACCTCGGAGAAGGGCTTCGAATTCCTCAAGGCCAACCTCCCCATCAGCGCGGGCCAGCTCCAGTTCGAATTCACCCGCTACCTCGGATGGCCGGGGCAGGCTCCGTCGTACAAGGTGGGGCAACGGCTGTGGGAAGAAATCCGGGCTGAACTCGAACGCCGCGCCGGATTCGACTTGAAGTCCTTCCACACGGATGCCCTGAACATCGGCTCTGTCGGCCTGGATACGCTTCGCCGGGCGCTGCTGGGGTGACCCAACTGACTCGCATTTGTTGTCGTTTTGGAGGCTCATAACGACAACAAATGCGAGTCAGATGGGCTGAGACGTACGAGACATTCCCCACATTCCGTTCGGGAATAACTTCATAATTGGGTGGATTGGCGGCGAATTCTTGGGCCTTTTTGGTAGAGGGTCGAATGTGAGACCGTAACATTTCTCAACGTCGGGTCGCGGTGGTATTTTCCGGGGCCTAGTTTGTTTCGGTGAGCAATTCATCCAACACTTTGACTTCCGCCGGAAAGACTTCGTCCCGGCTTCCCCAGTGGGCAACGTCCTTCGGCGTCCAGATCATCGCGGCCCTCGTGATCGGCCTGGCCCTTGGCCTCCTGGCCAAAGCCACCGGCAGCACCACGAAAGCTCCCAACGGGCTTGGCGCCACGCTGCAGACCATCGGCTCGAGCTACGTCTCGCTGCTGCAGACCGCCGTCGTGCCCTTGATCTTCACAGCCGTGGTGAGCTCCATCGCGAACCTGCGCCAAGTGTCCAATGCCGCGAAATTGGCGTGGAACACCCTGCTCTGGTTCGCCATCACGTCACTCATCGCCGTGACGATCGGCATCGGACTTGGAGTGCTCTTGCAGCCAGGCTCCGGCACCGGCATCACCAAGAAGGCCGAGTACGCCGGAAAGACCGGCGACTGGTGGGCGTTCCTGACAGGTCTTTTCCCCAAGAACTTCCTGGGCCTGGGAGCGAGCACCACCGTCACGGACGGCGTCGCCAGCACGTCGATCACCTTCAACGTGCTGCAGATCCTGGTGATCGCCATCGCCGTCGGCGTCGCAGCCCTCAAGGTGGGCAAGCAGGCCGAACCGTTCCTGAACCTCAACGCTTCCGCCCTGGCCGTCATCCAGAAGGTCCTCTGGTGGATCATCCGCATTGCCCCGCTGGGCACCATCGGCCTGATCGGCAACGCAGTGGCCGTCTACGGGTGGGACACCATCGGTGCGCTCGGCAAGTTCACGGTGGCCATCTACGCGGGCCTCGCCCTGGTGCTGTTCGTCGTCTACCCCATCCTGGTCAAGACCCATGGACTGTCCGTCAAGCAGTACTTCTCGGGCGTGTGGCCCGCCGTGCAGTTGGCATTCGTCTCGCGTTCCTCGATCGGCACGCTGCCGCTCACGCAGCGCGTCACCGAACGCAACCTGGGCGTCCCCCAGGGTTACGCGTCCTTCGCCGTGCCACTCGGCGCCACCACCAAGATGGACGGTTGCGCCGCCATCTACCCGGCCGTCGCCGCGATCTTCGTTGCCCAGTTCTTCGGCATCAACCTGGACTTCAGCCAGTACTTGCTGATCGTGGTGGTTTCCGTCCTTGGTTCCGCGGCAACGGCAGGCACCACGGGCGCCGTCGTCATGCTCACGCTGACACTTTCCACGCTGGGACTGCCGCTCGCCGGCGTCGGACTCCTCCTGGCGATCGACCCCATCCTGGACATGGGCCGCACGGCCGTCAACGTGGCAGGACAGGCGCTGGTTCCGGCCATCGTCGCCAAGCGGCAGGGAATCCTGGACGAATCGCTCTACAACGCGCCCCGCAAGGGAACGGCATTCGCGGCCGAGGGTGAGTTCCCGGAGGCATCCGAGGAGACCCGCGAGCTCGCTGGCGCCAAGGCCTAGCGACGGCACACCGTCGCGCGGACAAATCCCCGGGAACCAGTTCAAAATGCCCCGGGGATTTGTCCTTTTAACGGGGTTGATTCTGGATAGGCTCTGTCCATGCTCATAGTCACCTCAAACAAGATTCCGGGCCACAAGATCGACGCCGTCTTCGGCGAAGTCATGGGCCTCACCGTCCGCTCACGGGATATCGGCGCCCAGGTAATGGCCGGCTTCCGTTCCCTCGGCGGCGGCGAGCTGCCCGAAATGACCAAGGCGCTCTATGAGAGCCGCCAGGAAGTCATGGCCCGCATGGTCAACGAGGCACAGCAGCGCGGTGCCAACGCAATCGTCGCCATGCGCTTCGACACGTCCGAGATGGGCGGCAACTGGACCGAAGTGTGCGCCTACGGGACTGCCGTTTTCGCCATTCCCCTGGCCGAAGGCGAGCCAGGCGCCACAGGCCAGTCGATCTACCTCACCAGCGCGGCAGCCCAACAGCCCACCCAGCAATCCACGCAGACCGCGACGTCGGCCGCGCCCCAGGAACACGAGATCCCACCGGAGACTTAACTTGCCCTGAGTGCAAAGTTGCACTTAGTGTAACTATGTGACGCCTTCCGATACTATCGCCCTCCCGTCGCGCCGCGAACAGAACAAACTGGCCACCCGCCAAGCGATCGCCGACGCGGCCCTCGCCGTGTTGCGCAGCAAGGGGGCCGGCAATTTCACCGTGGAAGACATCGCGGAAGAAGCCGGCGTATCCCGGCGCACCTTCTTCAACTACTTCCCCAGCCTCGAAGCAGCCTTGGCGTCCGTGACCAAAGGCTTCCTGGACCATGCCTTGGAACAGTTCCGATTGCGCCCTTCGGACGAACCCATCCTCGATTCCGCCCGGGCCGCCCTCACGGCGCTGGCTGACCCTATGACGGTTTCCCCCATGGCCGAACTCTTCAGCCTCACCCACGACAACCGTGCCTTGGTGCGTTCCGAACTGGAAGCCTGGGACCACTGCACCACTCAGATCATCGACGCTGCCCGTCGTCGCGTCGGCCCGGATGTCAACGAGCTATATCTGCGGGCTCTGGCCGGGTCCATCATTTCCTGCGGCAAGGCAGCCATGAGCGTCTGGTTCGAACAACACGGCCCGGATCTATCCGCTGAATCCCTCGCGAGCTTGCGGCAGCACTTGATCGACGCTATTTGCCTGCTCGGTTCAGGCTTCAAGGCACCCGCCCCTCAAACCCCGTCGGCGCACAGCCCTCAGCCCGCGGCAGACTCCCAACACTCGGCATAACCACACACCGACAGATCGGTTCCGATATGGCACTCCTGCTCTACCGCCTTGGCAAGTTCTCCTACCGTCACCGCTGGCTGGTGATCTCCCTCTGGCTGGCTGTGCTCGTGGCCGTCGGCGGCTCTGCCGCTGCCTTCCACGGCACCATGTCCAACAATTTCCAGATCCCCGGCACTGAGACCCAGCAGATGCTGGACAAACTCAAGAAGGACCTTCCTGCCTCCTCGGGCGGTTCCGCGGGGATCGTCTTCGAAGCCGGCGACGCCGGCTTCAACCAAGCCGGCAAGGACGCCATTGCGTCGGCCCTCGCCCGGCTGGAAAAGCTGCCGGATGTGCAGTCCACGGTCAACCCGTTCACGACCCAAGCCACCTTGGACAAGGCACCGTCCGATCTTGCTGCCGGGGAACAGAAAGCTGCCGCCGGGCAGGCTGAGCTGGACAAGGCGCGGGCCACGCTCGACGCAGGCGATGCCCAACTCAAGGCCGCCGAGCAGCAAATGACCGCCGTCGGTATGCCCGCGGCGCAGGTCCAGGCCCAACTTGCCCCTCAAAAGGCCGAACTCCTGGCCGGACGCCAGAAGCTCGATGCCGGCCAGAAGCAAGCCGCCGACGGCGCCGCTACCCTCGCCCTGGCCAAACGCCAAGTGACCGCTTCCCAAGGGATGCGCTTTGTCTCCACGGACGGTAAAGCGGCGATCGCACAGGTCCAGTTCAAGACCTCGATCAATGGCCTGACCCCCGCCGTCCGGCAGCAAGTCCAGGACATTGTCCATGGGGTCTCCTCGGCAGGCGTCACAGCCTTGGCCAGCAAGGAAATCACCGAGGACGTCTCCCAATTGTTCGGTGTCTCCGAAATCATCGGTATCGCCGTCGCGGCCATTGCCCTGATTGTGATGCTGGGAACGCTCGTCGCCGCCGGCCTTCCCCTGCTGATGGCGATCATCGGCGTGGCGGTGGGCGTCGGCGGTACCTTTGCCCTCACCGGCGTCATTGACATGAGTTCCATCTCCCCGATGCTCGCGCTCATGCTGGGACTCGCCGTCGGGATCGACTACTCGCTCTTCATCGTCAACCGCCACCGCGGGCAATTGCTTTCGGGGATGGACGCCGAGGAATCAGTGGCCCTCGCGACCGGCACTTCAGGCAACGCCGTCCTTTTCGCCGGCCTCACTGTCGTCATCGCGCTTGCGGCACTGGTGGTTCCCGGGCTGCCATTCCTTGCGGTCATGGGTCTGTCGGCCGCCGCGACGGTGGCAGTCGCCGTCGTCGTCTCCCTCACTCTGACTCCGGCAGTCCTCTCGCTGGTGGGCCGCAAACTGATCTCTAAGCGGGCCTGGGCCAAGGCAGAGCGGCACAACGCCGAGCCTGACCACGCCTCGGCGGACCGCGCGGCGGACCAGCAGCGAAGCAGCCGTGGTTGGGGCGGGCTTGTGACCCGGCATCCGGTGGTCTCGCTGCTTGCCGGCGTCGTGCTGCTCGGGGTGCTGGCCCTCCCGGCCTCCCAGCTGCGCCTCGCTTTGCCCGACGGCGGTTCGGAGCCGGTCGATTCGCAAGCGTTCAAGGCGTACGACCTCACCCGGACCAGCTTCGGCGAGGGAATGACCGGTCCCATCGTGGTTGTCGGCACCTTCCCGGACGGGCTCAGCGACGATCAGGCCAAGACGAAGCAGTTCGACGTCGCGGACAAGCTGCGCAGTGTCGACAACGTCGTGGCGGCCGTTCCGGTAGCCCTCAGCCAGGATCACCGCACGGCCGTTTTCCAGGTCATCCCCAAGGACGGGCCCGCGAGCGCCAGCACCGTCCAGGTGGTCTCGGAACTGCGGGGCAAGGGTTCCGAAATCCAGCAGGCCACAGGCGCCACCATCGGATTGACGGGGCAGACGGCCGGCAACATCGACGTCTCCGCGAAGCTCGGTGCCGCCTTGCCGCCGTACTTGGCGATCGTCGTCGGGCTCTCGCTGGTCCTCCTGCTCCTGGTGTTCCGCTCGATCGTCGTCCCGCTGCTCGCCACCGGCGGTTTCCTGCTCTCGCTCGCGGCAGCGTTCGGCGCCGTGGTGGCCGTGTACCAGTGGGGCTGGCTGGGCACCGTGTTCGACGTGCCCAACCCCGGAGCCGTGCTGAGCTTCCTGCCGATCATCCTCATTGGTGTGCTGTTCGGCCTGGCCATGGACTACCAGGTGTTCATCACATCGGGCATGCGCGAATCGTTCATGCATGGCGAGAATGCGAAGCAAGCAGTCCGAAGCGGCTTCAGCCATGCCGCAGCTGTGGTCACGGCCGCCGCCATCATCATGGTCAGCGTGTTCGCCGGCTTCATCTTCAGCCACCTGACCATGGTCCGGCCGCTCGGTTTCGCGATGGCGTTCGGCGTGCTCGTCGATGCGTTCGTGGTGCGGATGACCATTGTTCCGGCCGTGATGTACCTGTTGGGCGAGAAAGCCTGGTGGCTGCCGCGGTGGCTGTCCCGGGTCCTGCCCGACGTCGACGTCGAGGGTGCAAACCTCCAGCGCACGACGGCGGCGGGCGGGGCCAAGGAGCTGGTCCACTAAGCGCCTGGTTGCCTATCAGCGGGCGTCGGTTCTGTGTCCAGAACCGACGCCCGCTCACCTTTAAGGCCCTTTCCCCAAACGCCCGCTCACCCAAGTGAGCGAGCGTCGGGCCAAACACCCGTATAGGTGAGCGAGCGTCCGAGGAAGGCGTCGCGTACTACGCTTGAGCCGTGACCCGATTGATCCTGGCTTCCCAGTCCCCCGCCCGCACCAAGCTCCTCACGGAGGCCGGCATCCACCACGAGGTACTCGTCTCGGACGTGGACGAGGACGCCGTGCAAGCCCGGTACGGCGTCACCGATGCGCATGACACCGCTCTCCTCCTCGCCCGCGCCAAGGCCGAGGCTGTCGCTTCCCTGCCCGACGCCGAGGGGGCCCTGGTGATCGGCTGCGATTCCGTGTTCGAGTTCGACGGCGAATCGCACGGTAAGCCGTACACAGTAGACATTGCCAAGGAACGAATGCTGCGCATGAGCGGCTCCAAGGGCGTCCTCCACACCGGGCACTGGCTCGTGGACTGCCGCGAAACCGCAGCGGACATGAACGACGGCGAGACGGCCGTCGGCACCGGAGCAACGGTCGGTGCGGTGTCCAGCGCAGAGGTCCACTTTGCGGAGATGAGCGAGAAGGACATCGACGCCTACATCGCAACCGGCGAGCCCCTGCACTGCGCCGGTTCCTTCACGATCGACGGCTTGGGCGGGGCCTTCATCCGCAAGGTCGACGGCGACCCGCACGCCGTCGTCGGGCTCTCCATCTCGACCCTCCGCGATCTGCTCGGGCAAGCGAACGTCGGGATCACCGAACTCTGGACCCACAACGGCTCCGAAGCGGGCAGCGAATAGCGGCGGTCCAGGTCGCCAGCGCGACGGCCAATTTCCAGCCTTTGTAGCAACCCTACAAAGACAGGCCGTCTCACACACGGAATCCCCCATCAATATGGGCGGAACCCTCAAAATCACGCTAGGCTCCCTGAAGGACAGAAGGAGTCAACTTGTCAGCTAATCCGGCGCAGCCCATTTCCAGCCCTCTCACCAAGGTCTTGATCGCCAACCGAGGCGAAATCGCGGTCCGCATTATCCGCGCAGCCCGGGACGAAGGCATCGCATCCGTGGCCGTCTACGCAGACCCCGATCGCGACGCCCTGCACGTCAGGCTGGCAGATGAGGCCTACGCACTGGGCGGCAACACCGCTGCCGAGTCGTACCTCGTGATGGACAAGTTGATCGACGTCGCCAAGCAGTCGGGTGCGGACGCCATCCACCCGGGCTATGGCTTCCTCGCAGAGAACGCCGAGTTTGCCGCCAAGGTCATCGACGCCGGCATCACCTGGATCGGCCCGTCCCCGGACGCCATCTCCGCATTGGGCGACAAGGTGCAGGCCCGCCACATCGCCGAAAAGGTCGGCGCTCCGCTGGTTCCCGGTACGGCCGACCCGGTCGAGTCCGCTGACGAGATCCTGGCCTTCGCCAAGGAGTTCGGGCTCCCGATCGCCATCAAAGCCGCCTACGGCGGCGGCGGACGCGGCATCAAGGTGGCCCGCACCATCGAGGAAATCCCCGAGCTTTTCGAGTCCGCAGTACGTGAAGCCATTGCCGCCTTCGGCCGCGGCGAGTGCTTCATCGAGCGCTTCCTGGATTCCCCCCGCCACGTCGAGACCCAGTGCCTCGCTGACGCCTACGGAAACGTCGTTGTGGTGTCCACTCGCGACTGCTCCCTCCAGCGCCGCAACCAGAAGCTTGTGGAAGAGGCCCCCGCGCCGTTCCTGAGCCCCGAGCAGAACGAGCGCCTCTACGAGTCCTCCAAGGCCATCCTGAAAGAGGCAGGCTACCTCGGCGCTGGAACGTGCGAATTCCTGGTGGGCCAGGACGGCATCATCTCATTCCTCGAAGTCAACACGCGTCTTCAGGTGGAGCACTGCGTTTCGGAGGAAGTCACAGGCCTCGACCTGGTCCGCGAGCAGTTCCGCATCGCCCGTGGCGAGAAACTCGGCTATGGCGATCCCGAGGTCCGCGGCCACTCCTTCGAATTCCGCATCACCGGCGAAGACCCGGGCCGCAACTTCATGCCCGCACCGGGAACCATCAGCACCCTGAAGAACCCGACAGGTCCGGGCATCCGCATCGATTCCGGCGTGGAGCAGGGCGACGTCATCAGCGGGAACTTCGACTCCATGCTGTCGAAGCTGATTGTCACCGGCGCTACCCGCGAACAGGCCCTCCAGCGTTCCCGCCGCGCCCTTGAGGAAATGGTGGTTGAAGGCATCCCCACCGTCATTCCTTTCGACCTCGCAGTGGTGACCGATCCCGCGTTCGCTCCGGCCGAAGGCCCGTTCAAGGTGCACACCCGCTGGATCGAGACCGAGTTCGTCAACAACGTCCCCGCGTGGACGCCTACCGGAACCGGAACAGAAGCCGCCGACGCCGGTGAGCGCCAGCGCGTCGTCGTCGAGGTTGGCGGCAAGCGGCTGGAAGTTGTCCTTCCGGCGACCCTCGGCTCGGTTTCCTCTGTCGCCAACGCGGGCACCAAGGGCGCCAAGGTCAAGAAGCGTTCCCGCTCTGCGGGCGCCACAGCCGCAGTCGCGGGCGGCAACGCCCTCACCTCGCCGATGCAGGGCACCATCGTCAAGGTGGCAGTAGCCGCCGGCGACGTGGTTGCAGAAGGCGATCTGATCGTGGTCCTCGAAGCCATGAAGATGGAACAGCCCCTCACCGCCCACAAAGCCGGCACCATTCATGGCTTGGTGGCAAAGGCAGGCGAGACCGTCTCCGCGGGCGCCGTCATCGCGACGATCGAAGACTAGTCCCCACTGCCCCCCTAGCCTCGCTTCGCTCGGCCAGGGAACCCGGGCAGCGTGGGCCCAATTAAAGAGCTCCGGCCCCGCACCATGGGTGCGGGGCCGGAGTCATTTAACCCGAGCCTGTTAATTCAAGCTCAAGCTACGTTGTTTTCGTAATCCGTGTCCCTGGTTTCCTTGGACAGGAACAGGGCCACGAGCGTCAGTACCGCCATGGCGCTGAGGTAGACACCCACCAGGACCGTGCTGCCCTTGGCCGACTCCCAGAGCCAGACCGCGATGAACGGAGCCACAGCCGCGCCGAGGATGCTGGACATGTTGTAACTGACGGCGGATCCGGTGTATCGGACGTTGGTCGGGAACAGTTCCGGAAGCAGCGCACCCATGGGGCCGAAGGTAAGGCCCATCAGCGAGAAGCCGATGATCAGCAACGCCATGGTGCCAACAAAGCCGCCACTGAACAACGGCACGAAGAGCAAGCCGAATACCAGGATTCCCGCGGTCACGGCCAGGAGCATCTTGCGGCGGCCATACTTTTCGGCCAGCGGACCGGCCACCAGGGTGAAAATGCCGAAGAAGACGACGCCGGCAATCAGCATCCAGAGGAAGTCGTTCCGGCTGAAACCCAGGCCTGGTACGAACGCCGCGGCAGCCGCGTCGGTCATGGGCTTTCCGGCCTTCACCGCAGCGGCTTGGGCGCCCACCAGGGTTGGTTTGGTGCCGTAGGTCAGGGTGAACGTGGTCATGAGGTAGAACAGCACGTACGTCGCAAGCATGATGAAGGTACCGAGGATCAGCGGGCGCCAACTCTTCTTGAACACGCGTCCGATGGGCAGCTTGGCCACTTCGTTGGACTCCAGCACCTTGGTGAATGCGGGAGTTTCAATGAGCTTGAGGCGCACGTAGAGGCCAAGGATCACCATGACGGCGCTGAGCAGGAACGGCACGCGCCAGCCCCAGGCGGCGAAGGCCTCGGGAGTCAAGGTGTAGCTGAAGACCAGGAAGATGATGTTGGCCAGGATGAAGCCGATCGGCGCACCCATCTGCGGGAATGTTCCATAGATGGCGCGTTTATTGGCCGGCGCGTTCTCTGTTGCGAGCAGCGCGGCGCCGCTCCACTCTCCCCCGAGGGCCAGGCCTTGGGCGAACCGCAGCACAACCAGCAATGTGGGAGCCAGGAAGGTCCAGCCCGGAACCTGTGCCGTGGGGAGGCAACCGATCAGGAACGTGGCAATACCCATGGTCAGGAGGGACGCAACCAGGGTTCCCTTGCGACCGAATTTGTCACCGAAGTGGCCGAAAACTATAGAGCCGAGCGGTCGGGCGACGAAGGCGACACCGAACACCGCGAAGGAGCTCAACAGCTGGGTGGTCTCGTCCGCCGTCGGGAAGAAGAGTTTAGGGAAGACGAGCACAGCTGCCGTGGCGTAAACGTAGAAATCGTAGAACTCGATGGACGTTCCGATGAGGCTGGCGAAGATCACCCGGCCCCGCGAGTTGACCGGCTTGACTGACTCGCTTTCCTTGGATTCAGCGATGGAAGACATGTAGTGGATGCTTTCGTTCACGCCGGCCCGGCGTCGCTGAGCCTGCCGGCAGATTATTGAGAGTTCAATAATAGTTCCCGGTATCCACCAAATGGACAATCAAGTCCAAGATGCGGACGCCCGGAAAAGTCTCACTCTGTGGTCCGCGCCACAACAACCTCACCATCGCCTCACGCAGTGGTGACCCCCTCCGATAGGTGAATGTCACAGCACGTTTACAAACCGCGACGGTCCGCGAAACGCGCCGTACCTAACGTGTAAGGACAACGTCCCCACAAAGGAGGCACTCCGTGACAGTTGACCGAAGCACCGAAATCCTCACCAACGAGCAGGCGCCCACCGCCCTCGTCCCCGAGCTTGAACACCGCCCTGGCCGCTGGATTGCCAACTGGGATGCAGAGAACAAGGAGCAGTGGGACGCCGTTGGCCGTTCCATCGCCAAGCGCAACCTGTACTGGTCCATCTTCGCCGAGTTCCTCGGCTTCGTCGTCTGGCAGCTCTGGTCGATCGTCGTCGTCCAGCTCCCGGCAGCAGGCTTCAAGTTCGACACCAACCAGATCTTCTGGCTCATCTCGATCCCCAGCCTGGTCGGTGCCACACTGCGCATCCCATACACCTTCATGGTCCCGAGGTTCGGCGGCCGCAACTGGACCATCGTCTCGGCCCTCCTGCTGCTGATCCCGACGGCGGGCCTCGCCCTCTGTGTCTCAAACCCCGGCACCCCCTTCGGCGTCATGCTGCTGGTTGCGGGCCTTGCAGGCTTCGGCGGCGGCAACTTCGCCAGCTCGATGGCAAACATCACCTTCTTCTACCCTGCCCGCGAAAAGGGCTGGGCGCTGGGCCTGAACGCTGCCGGCGGAAACCTTGGTGCCGCCGTCGCGCAGCTCATCGTTCCGATCGCCGTCACGCTCCTTGCCGCCGGTACGGTCAACCTCCCCATGGCCGGCCTCATCTGGATTCCGCTCATCCTCGTCGCCGCGTTCGGCGCCTGGAAGTACATGAACAACCTCACCAGCGCCAAGGGTGACGTCGCAGGCTCCATCGCCGCGCTCAAGGAACCGCACCTGTGGATCATGGCCTTCCTGTACATCGGTACCTTCGGCTCGTTCATCGGCTTCTCCGGAGTCTTCCCCAAGCTCATCAAGGACTACTTCCCGGCCTTCTCCTCCATGCACCTCGGCGCGGTTGTCCTCTCGCTCGCCTTCCTTGGCCCGCTGGTCGGTTCCCTCGCCCGCCCCTACGGTGGACGCATGGCTGACCGCATGGGCGGAGCCCGCATGACCGTCACGGCGTTCGCAGCGATGGCCGTCATCACCTTGACCATGATCTGGACCCTTCCGCTCAAGAACTTCTGGCTCTTCCTGGTCCTGTTCCTGTTCCTCTTCACGGCGAGCGGCTTCGGAAACGGCGCGACGTACCGCATGATTCCGGTCATCTTCGCCACCTCCAGCCGCGCAGCTCGCTCCGGTGCGAGCGCCGCCAGCACGGCACGCCTTGCGTCTTCCTCGCTCGGCCTGATCTCGGCGATCGGCGCCTACGGCGGATTCGTCATCCCCCAGGTACTCAATGCATCCAGCGCTTCCGGCTCCTACACCCCCGCGTTCTATGGCTTCGTCGGCGCCTACGTGCTGATGCTCATCGTTTGCTGGGTCTGCTACCTCCGGAAGGCCAACCGTACCGCGATGGGACACATCTAATATGCCCAATGGCGCCAACACCCACTGCCCGTATTGTGCGCTGCAGTGCGCCATGACCCTGACCCCGGCGGCGCCCTCGGCGCAGCCGGGGTCAGACCCCGCTCCCGCGGCAAAGGCACTTCCGCTCCTGGACGTGTCCGGCCGCGACTTCCCCACCAACCGGGGCGGGCTGTGCCGCAAGGGCTGGACATCGGCGTCGTTGTTGAACCACACCGGACGCGTCACGGAACCCATGCTCAAAGGGTCCGACGGCGTCCACCGGCCAGTCACGTGGGACCAGGCACTCATGCTGGTCACCGGCGCCGTCAAGCAGACCCGCGAGCAGTACGGGCCAGACGCCGTCGGCGTGTTCGGCGGCGGCGGACTCACCAATGAGAAGGCCTACCAGTTGGGCAAGTTCGCCCGCTTGGCGTTGGGAACCTCGCGCATCGACTACAACGGACGTTTCTGCATGTCCTCCGCCGCGGCGGCCGGAAACCGCGCGTTCGGTGTGGACCGCGGCCTCCCGTTCCCCGTGGAAGACCTCGATTCGGCAAACGTCATTTTCCTTCTCGGCTCCAACGTCGCCGAGACCATGCCACCATTCGTCCAGCACCTGCAGGGCGTGCGCGATTCCGGCGGGTTGATCGTGGCCGATCCCCGCCGTTCCGCGACGGCCGCATTCACCGGCGACGGCGGCGGCATCCACTTGCAGCCGACCCCCGGAACAGACCTGGCCCTGCTGTTGGGTATCTCCCACGTGGTGGTCCACGAAGGCCTCGCCGACGCCGAATACCTCGAGGATCGCACCACCGGGTACCCGGCGATAGTTCGTAGCCTCTCCGCTTTCTGGCCGGAGCGCGTCCAGTCAATCACCGGCGTGCCCGCCACACTCATCCGGGAAACCGCCCGCCGCCTCGCCGACGGCGCCCGGCGCGGCGGCAGCTACATCCTCACCGGCCGCGGCGTCGAACAGCACGTCGACGGTACGGACACCGCCACCGCCGCGATCAACCTCAGCCTCCTCCTCGGCCTGCCGGGATCCTCCCGCAGCGGCTACGGCACACTGACCGGCCAGGGAAACGGCCAGGGCGGCCGCGAGCACGGCCAAAAGGCCGACCAGCTCCCCGGCTACCGCAAGATCACCGATCCCGCCGCCCGCGCCCACGTCGCAAAGGTGTGGGGCGTCGACGAATCACTCATCCCCGGCCCCGGTCTTCCCGCCGTGGAGCTGTTGAAGTCTTTGGGACAGCCCGACGGCGTCCGTTGCCTCTTCGTGCACGGCGCCAATGTTGCGGTGTCAGCCCCCGACGCCGGCGCGGTGATCGAGGGCCTGCGGAGCCTGGACTTCCTGGTTGTCTGCGACTTCTTCATGTCCGAGACGGCGCTGGAAGCCGACCTGGTCCTCCCGGTCACCCAGTGGGCCGAGGAAGAAGGTACCCTGACCAACCTCGAGGGCCGCGTGCTCCGCCGTCGTAAGGCGCTCACCCCTCCCCCCGGCGTCCGCAGCGAATTGTGGCTCATGGCCCGGCTCGCCGAATCGCTCGACGCTCCGTCCACGTTCAGCGACGATCCCGAGACCGTGTTCGAGGAGCTCCGGCTCGCCTCGGCGGGCGGCCTGGCCGACTACTCCGGAATCGACTACGCCATGCTGGATCGAGGAGAGGCTGCCTACTGGCCTTATCCCACCGGTAGTTCGGGAACGCCGCGACTCTTCCTCGACGGTTTCGCGCACGCCAGCGGGCGCGCGGTGATGGTCCCGGTGGCACCGCGGACGCGGTCCCGGCGATCCGCCGTCGTCGGCTCTGATCCTGACCCGCTGACGCTTGTCACCGGGCGGTTGCTGGAACATTACCAATCGGGCGCCCAGACCCGCCGCGTGGCCGAACTCGCCGCCGCGCAGCCGGAGGCGCTCTTGCAGATCCACCCCGCGACGGCGGCCGTCAGGGACATCACCGACGGCGACTTTGTCCGGGTCTCCAACGAACGCGGAGAGGTCCTGTGCAGGGTGGAGCTCAGCAACAGCATCCGGACGGACACCGTCTTCCTCCCCTTCCATTTCCCTGGACTGGGCAGCGCCAACCTGCTCACTGAAGCGGTTACGGATCCCATCTCGGGCATGCCGGAGTTCAAGACCAGCACGGTCTGGGTCCGGAAGGCAGCACTACCAAATATCGAATCGGCGTTGGCTGGCCAGTTGGCTGTTCCAGCGGGCGCCGGCTTGTCAACGCAGGTCAAGGAGGCATCGTGAGCGAGCGAATTGTGGTGGTCGGGTTCGGACCGGTCGCAGCCCGGCTGGTGGACGAACTGTTGCCCGCCGTGCGCGGCGGCCTTGTCCAGCTGCTCGTCGTCGGGCAGGAAAGCGAAGCGGCCTACAACCGTGTCATGGTGGCGGAACTCGGCGTGGGTCGTACTACCGCGGCAGCCCTCGCGATGGCGGACGCTGCCGATTTGGCGGCGGACGGCGTCGAAGTCCGGCTGGGTGTCACCGTCAAACGCATCGACCGCGCACGCCAGCAGCTTGTCCTTTCGGACGGGACCACGCCTGGCTACGACCGTTTGGTGTTCGCCACGGGTTCGCGACCCGTCATTCCGAACCTCACGGGTATCAACCCCGATCCTTCACACCCTGTCCTCCCTCCAGGGGTGACCGCCCTCCGGGACCTCCGCGACGCCGCTCAATTGCGCGACGCCGTGACTGCCGGCAAGCGCGTGATCGTGCTCGGTGGCGGTGTACTCGGCCTTGAAACGGCGTTGGCCGCAGCCGAAGAAGGTGCCCTGGCCACGGTGGTGCACAACGGTTCCTTCCCGCTGGGCCGCAACATCGACCGCGGCGGTGGAGCCGTTCTCGCGGCGAGCTTGCGCAACAGCGGGATCACCATGGTGGGCAACGCCCGTTCCACGGCGGTGGAGCACAATGGCCCCGACGGCATGTTTTCGGCCCTCGTGCTCAACGACGGGTCGCGGATCGAAGGCGACCTTCTTGTCCTTTCCTGCGGCGTGCGCCCCCGGATCGAACTGGCCGAAGGCTGCGGGCTGCCCGCGGCCACCGGCATCCTTGTGGATCACCACTTGCGGACCTATCACGAGCCGCACATGTTCGCCATCGGGGACTGCGCCGAAGTCCGCTGCGCCGATGCCGAGTGCGCCGAATGCCGCACAGCACTTGGCCCCTCCGGGCTGGTGGGACCGGGTTGGCGGCAGGCCGAGTGGCTTGCCGAGTACCTGATCCTTCTTGCCGAAGGCGGCCAGGACGCTGCCGACACCTTGGCACCGCTGCCGCAGGAGAAGCCCGGCGTCGTGGTGTTGAAGGCGCGAGGCATCAACCTGGCGGTCGCTGGCGACAACAGCGCTGAGCCGTGGGATGACGAGCTGTTGTCCGTGGGTGTCTCGGAGGGAACGCCCCGGCGCCAGGTCGCCCAGTGGGCCGATCCCGAACACGGCCGCTACGTCAAAATGACGACGCGGGGCGGCGCGCTCGAAGGACTCGTCACCGTAGGCATGCCGCGCACGGCCGCGGAGCTCGTGATGCTGTTCGAACGCGGCTCCGAGTTGCCAGCAGACCGTTCACTCCTCCTACGCCTGGACGGGCCGGACCAGCTCGGCTCTTCCGCTTCGAATGATGATCCGCAGCGCACAGTGTGCCGCTGCGCAGGCGTCAGCGGCGCGAGCATCGAGGAAGCCGTGTTGGATGGCTGCTCGTCCGTGCCGGAAGTTTCCAAGGCGACCCGCGCGGGGACGGGGTGCGGAGGGTGCCATGGGGACATCAAGGGGATTATCGAGAAGCATTTCCAGGGCGTTGCGGCGTAGGGGTTGCCGCGCCGCGCCACGTGAACAGGCCCTCCCGGTCCCGGTCGGTGAGCTTCGCGGCGTCGAGGAAGGTGTGGAGATCGAATTTTTCCAAGGCATCCCGGAAGGCGCCTTCAGTTGTTGTGCCGTGTTGCCGGCATAGTTCCTCAAGCCTAGGTTCGACGTTGTTTCGCTCGCCTCTGGCCGCCCGCGCATCGCCAAGCCTGACGGTTTCCAGATAGTCATCGACGATGCATTCGGGGTCTGTGCCGATTGCGTGAAGCAGAGCCATGGCGAGCAGGCCAGTCCGGTCCCTGCTTTGTTTTCTGTCGGATCCCCCATGTGCCCTAGTAAACCAGAGCGTGCAAGTCGCCCTTCTGGATAATCACCCAAGCGCGCATCCTTGCAGCTAGGTCACCTCGCGGGCGCGTGGTCGCCATCTGGTCGATCGGACCCGGCACATCACACTCTCAAGGCAGGTAACACCGACACGCGCGATCACACATGGAAGTAGCGGTTCTTGCGTGGTTGTTGGCGTGGGTCGATGTGGGGTGGCGGGATGAACCAGGGCACGCCTGTTTGGACTTGGATGTGCCACTCTTCCTTGTGGATCAGATGGTGGTGGTGGCTGCACAGCAAGACACCATTGTCGACACTGCTTGGTCCACCCCGCGACCAGTACTCGATGTGGTGGGCTTCGCACCACGGGGCCGGCATGGTGCACGAAGGGAACGCGCAGCCTTTGTCCCGGGCGGTAATGGCCTTACGGATGTGCGCCGGGAAGATCCTGGAGGACCGGCCGATGTCCAGCACCTGGCCGTCGCCGCCGAGGACGACGGGAATGATGTCGGCGTCGCAGGCGATCTTCCGCAGCGTGGCCGCCGGGACCGGGCCGGTGAACGTAAAGCTCCCCGTGCCGCGTTGCGACCCGCCGGAGCGCCCGGCTTGTCCAGATTGCCCGAGGAACGTGAGCTGCTCCGCGTCTTTCAGCGCTGCCAGGAGCTCCCGGTGATCGATGGTGGCCATGATCTGGGGGCGTTGGCCTCCGGCCGCAGGCAGTGCACCGGTGGCGAGGGCAATCTTGCAGGCGCCCAGCAACCCGTCCAGGAGTTTTTGCGCCCTCGTGCGGCGGTCCAGGGACGCGGCATCATCACCTGAACCACCCGGCAGAGCATCCGCCCGGCCGTCCGTCGGAGCGTTTGCCGGCCCGCTCCCGCCGTCTCCGCCGCCCGCGTCCACCGCATGGTCCCCGGGTCCGGGCTCCCCGGACGTGCGGCTCCGGGGATTGGTGGCCGTGTTCATGACGGTGAGCAGGTGCTCGTACTGGTCCTGGGTGGCGAAGATCTCCACATGCTGCAGCCCGTGTTTGGGTTTCCGCAGGAAAGCGCCCTGGAGGTGGCGCAAGGCTTCTTCGCTGGGCTCGGCCCCGTCCTGGTCGATCGCGTCGGTCCAGCGGCGGGCGATCCTGGCCAGGAAATCGGCGTCGTTCTCGGCCGCCGTCATGGTCAGCGCGTGTTCCATGTCCGCGGCTGTCTCCGCGCTGCACCGTGGCCGGACCCGGTCCAGGGCCATCGTAATGGTGGTCGCCGGCCGGGCCGCGATGCTCCCGCAGGCCAGGGCCGCGGCCACTTCCCCATATCGCGGCTGGATCCTTTGACCTGTAAGTGAGCGGCCCGGCAGCAGATCCTCCGCCAGGGCAAGGCGGCGACGGGCCTCCGCCGAGCCGATCCGCAGCAGCGAGCGCAGGTGCTCGCCCGTGTTCCGGAACTCCCTGACCGCGGCCCGGGCGTCACCGGCAGCGAGCCCGCCGCCGTCGACGTCGACCCTGGCCCCGGCTGCTCGAGCTTCAGGTTCGGCGCTGCGGGGACCATCGCTGGAGCCGCCCTCCCCGGCGTCGGCTCCCCAGCCCGTCGTCCAGCCGGTCCCCCAGGCCGGCTCCTGCTGCCGGACCCGGTGCAACTGCCCCGCGGCGACGAGCTGCAAGTAGTCCAGGGTGCGGGAGAGTTCCTCCACGCCTGAGGCAAACGCGGCGGAGTCCTGCAACCCCAGCGTCCCGACGTCGTCCACAGCCGTCCGTGCCAGCGAGCGCAACGCCGCGAGTGCGCCCTCAAGAACACCCTGCGGACCACCGCGACCGCCGTCGTGACGGCTGTCGCGATCCTCGGGCGGATCCAGCAGAGCGAGCCGACGCGGCCCCGGCATTTGACCCGCCGCTTGAGCAGCCGCCGTCACCATCCGCGGCTCGCGCACCTTATGGAACACGACGAACCCGCCGCCGGGCGCAGCGGCCTGGCGGGTAGTGAGGTGTCCGATCGCTTCCATACCCAAAGCATCTCAGGAGGCTCTGACAAAATAGCCGACCCACTGATCTGGAACGCACATGCGATCTGGGCCTGACGTGAGCTACAACATCACGGTCCTGCCAGCGGCCCTTCGGCAACTGCGCAAGCTCCCTCCCGAGGGCCGCCGCCGGGTCCAAGCAGCCATCGAGTTGCTGGCCGAGACTCCGCGCCCACCCGGCGCCAAGAAGCTGGCAGGGCGGGTCGAGTGGCGCGTCCGAACGGGAGATTATCGGGTGCTCTACCGGATCGACGACGGCCGACTCGTCATCGTCGTCCAAAGTGCTTGATCTGGTTTCACGCGACGGAAAATGCCCCACGACACGCGAATTCGCGCGTCGTGGGGCATTTTCTGTGTCGCAGGATCGAATGCGAGTCGAGAGCCAAGCCCTACATATGCACGTGCAGCCGCCGCGCCGCTTCCGAGATGGAACCGGTCAGCGATGGGTACACCGTGAAGGTGCTTGCGAGGTCGTCGACGTGCAGTTTCTGCTTCACGGCAACGGCGATCGGATAGATGAGCTCGGAGGCATTCGGACCGATGACGACGCCACCGATCACGGTGCCCGAGCCCTTGCGCGCAATGATCTTCACGAAGCCGTCCTTGGTGTTGCGCATCTTGGCGCGGGCATTGCTCAGCAGGGACAGCATGACCACATCACCCTGGTACTTGCCCGATTCGAGGTCGGCCTCGGAGACGCCCACAGAGGCGATTTCGGGTGAAGTGAAGATGTTGGAAGCCACTTGGTGGAGCTTGATCGGCATGACGGCGTCGCCCAGGAAGTGCGCAACAGCGATGCGGCCCTGCATGGCAGCGACCGAGGCGAGGGCCAGGATTCCGGTGCAATCACCGGCGGCATAGATGTTCGGCGCCGTGGTGCGGGAGACGCCGTCGACCTTGATGTGGCCGGACTCAGTGACAGCCACGCCCGCCTCTTCGAGTCCGATTCCGGCCGTGTTGGGGATGGAGCCAACACAGACGAGGCAGTGGCTGCCCGAGACGGTGGTGCCGTCGCCAAGCGTCACCTTAACACCGCCGTCGGTCCTTTCAACGGCCTCCGCGCGTGAGCGGGACAAGACGCGCACGCCGCGGCGCTTGAAGACACCTTCAAGGACCTGGGCCGCGTCCGTGTCCGAGCCGGGCAGGACCTGGTCGCGGCTCGAAATCAGGGTGACGTTCGAACCAAGGCCGTTGTAGGCCGAAGCGAATTCGGCGCCGGTGACGCCGGAACCGACGACAATCAGGTCTTCCGGAAGTTCCTCGAGGTTGTAGATCTGTGCCCAGTTCAGGATGCGCTCACCGTCGGGCTTTGCCGTGGGCAGTTCGCGGGGGTGGGCGCCGACGGCGAGAAGAATGGCATCGGCGGTAATTGTCTTGACACCCTCCGAGGTAATGACCTCGATGGTGTGGTTGTCCAGGAGTTTTCCGGAGCCCATCAGGATCTCCACGCCAAGGTGCTCAAGGCCCACCCGGATGTCGTCCGACTGCTCCCGCGCGAGGTGCAGGACACGGTCGTTGATGTGGCCCAGGTCCGCGCGCATGCCCGGCGCCACATCGCTGCCGTCGACGGCGAACTTGACTCCCAGCTCCCCCGCCTCGCCGACGCGGGTCATGAGATCCGCCGTCGCGATCAGGGTTTTGGAGGGTACGACGTCGGTGAGGACGGCTGAGCCGCCGAGTCCGGCGCGCTCGATGAGGGTTACCCTCGCTCCCAAGTGCGCCGCGACCATGGCCGCTTCATATCCGCCTGGACCTCCGCCCAGGATCGCGATTCGTGGTGAGCTGAAGTCAGGATGCATGGTCACAATGTTCCATTCTCACTTAATGCGGGCGGACCTGCCACTAAGCCCCACCTGAGAACGCCTTTAGAGGCCGCTTACCTGCCCAACTGCGCCCTGTTCAACAACGCGCGCAGCACTGTAGTTTGTACCAGTGAGTAACACAGAGCTGATGAATACAGACCCATTCGAGGCCGCCAAAGCTGCGGCCGACTACATCGCGGCGGAGACCGGCGTCGAAACCCACGACGTCGCACTCGTGCTCGGCTCAGGCTGGGGCGCCGCTGCGGATCTCATAGGCGAAACGACGGCGACCCTCACGGCGTCGGAAGTTCCCGGCTTCCACGCTCCTGCCGTTGAGGGGCATGTGGGCACCATCCGCTCGGTCCTGACCAAGGAAGGCAAGCGGGCCCTCGTTCTCGGCGCGCGTACCCACTACTACGAAGGCAAAGGCGTCCGCGCTGTAGTCCACGGCGTACGCACAGCCGCGGCGGCCGGATGCCAGACCCTGGTGGTGACCAACGGCTGCGGTGGCCTGAACGAAGCCTGGACCCCCGGCACACCCGTGCTGATCAGCGACCACATCAACCTGACGGCGGCTTCTCCCCTTGAAGGCGCCACGTTCGTGGACCTCACGGACCTGTACTCCTCGCGCATCCGCGGACTGGCCCGCGAAGTGGATCCGACGCTCGACGAAGGCGTCTACGCCCAGTTCACCGGCCCGCACTACGAAACTCCGGCCGAGGTCCAATACGCCAAGCGAATCGGCGCGGACTTGGTGGGCATGTCCACCGCTCTGGAAGCCATCGCCGCCCGGCACGCAGGTATGGAGGTCTTCGGCATCTCCCTCGTGACCAACCTGGCCGCCGGCATCAGCCCGGTACCGCTGAGCCACCAGGAAGTCATCGAGGCAGGACAGACGGCGGGCGCACGCATTTCGCGCCTCCTGGCGGACATCATCGCCAAGCTTTGATCGAATAGCCGGGAGCCCAGGCTCCCGGCTATTCCGGAGTTCGTAGCGCAGTAGAATTTGAGTGATTCTCCGCCCCAAGCGCTCGAACCGGAAGGACCGCCGATCATGACATCCGCGCCTTTCCGGTTCTTGCGGACCAGCCTGGTCGGCTCGATCATTCTTGGATTGGCCGCGGGTGGGCACCTTGCCGGCGGCGGAAACCTTCCGGCACCGGCGATTTTGGCGGCGCTCTCTGCCCTGACAATCCTCCCTGTCGCCATCCTGACGCGCGCCCGGCTTTCGCTTCCCGTCGTCGCAGGGCTGCTGGGAGCCGGACAGCTCTGCCTTCACTGGGCATTCTGCGCCCTGTCCGGAACGTCCACCGCGGCATCGTTGCAGTCCGGGCATGCAGGACATGTTCCCTTGGCGTCAACCCCGGAAACCGTAAGCGCCATCGCCTCAGCCCACGCTGCCGCCAGCGACTGGCACATGCTCGGGGCGCACTCAGTCGCAACCCTGGGCACGGCCCTGGTCCTCGCGCGCGGCGAACAAGCACTGTGGGCACTGGCAGCGTGGCTGCGGCCGCTGGTCCAACTGCCTGCTCCAACAGCGATTCAGCCACTCCGAACCTCTGCTCCGTGCCCGACCCCGGTTGTGCATCCACGCAGCCTTCCCGGCCTTCGGCTTCCTTCCCTGCGCGGCCCGCCAGCCCTGATGCCCGCCGTCTGAGACTCTCCCTTTCACATATAGCCAGGGACAGGCGGCACCTCGCTGCCTTCACCGGTCCGGACCTCCGTCCGCCCCGGTCCCCAAACCGCATTTCCTTTGTGAAAGGGCATCATTGCCATGAAGACCTCCTACCGCCGTACCCTCAAAACCGCCTGCGCCGCGACGATGGCCGCCGGGCTGCTCGCCTTCGGCATCTCCGCAGCGTCCGCACACGTCAACGTCAATCCCGACGACCCCGCAGCAGGCGGCTACACCCACCTGACCTTCAACGTTCCCAACGAGTCCCCGACGGCCAAGACCAACAAGCTCGAAGTATCACTCCCCACGGATACGCCCTTCAACTCTGTGTCCGTGAAGCCGGTCGAGGGCTGGACGGCCGAGCTCGTCACCACCACCCTGCCAAAACCCGTCACGGTTGGAGGGGCAACGGTGACCAAGGCGGTCAGTTCGGTCGTCTGGACCGCGGACGCCGCACACCAGATCGGGCAGAACGAATACCAGGCGTTCTCGATCTCGGTGGGTGTACTCCCCGACGCCGGCACCACCGTGACGCTGCCAGCCACGCAGAGCTACACCGACGGCACGGTGGTGAAGTGGGACGAGAAGACCGTTGAGGGGCAGCCTGAACCGGAGCACCCGGCTCCCTCGTTCGTCACCACCGCGAGCGACGCAGCCGCATCGGCGGCTCCCGCGTCCTCCCCGTCCGTGACCCCGGCGCCGTCGGCCGCGGCATCGACGACATCCAGCGACGCAGGATCCACGGCTGGCTGGTTCGGACTCGCGGTCGGCCTCATCGGCCTGGCCGCGGGCGTCACCGCCTTGGTGCGAACCCGCTCCACGAAGGCCAAATAGCCCCCCTCGAACGAGCGAACTGCCCGCGCCGGACCCCGGCGCGGGCAGTTTTGTATCCCGCTCCAGCCGGACCACGAATCCCACCAACGACAGCCGTCCCCACGGCAATTTTCCGACTCCTGTCAAGTCAATTCGCCCCCGCGTTAATGGCATGTGAACTTTTCAAATAAATCAGATTTATTCAGAAACATTTGACCCGCCGCGCTTTCCATGGCACGCGCGCGGTGTAAAAATGTAAACGCTTGCGCACATATGTCTGACATGTGCTCCAGAGCCCGGAACGGCACTCGAAACACGGCTTGCAACCGCATCATGCGCACGTCAAGCTTTGAACGGTCCCGGCAAGTCGACGTGCCGGACCGAAGGATGGGGGCTTCCTAAGAATCCCCCGT
Organism: Arthrobacter sp. 01T428; assembly: GCF_056398685.1. NCBI lineage: Bacteria > Bacillati > Actinomycetota > Actinomycetes > Micrococcales > Micrococcaceae > Arthrobacter > Arthrobacter sp. 01T428. Next base: position 91,611 of record NZ_JBFTPW010000017.1, read on the forward strand.
CCACCCGACACGATGGCGTTCCCGACGACGCCATTGGTGTTACGGGAACGCCGGAGTGCGGACCAGGCCTTGCGCCAATTCCACGTAGTCCAACCTCCGCGAGAAGAGCAAGCATGAAATCTCACTCAACCCCCAACAGGCCACGCCGACGCCTGCGGTCTGTAGCCGCTTTTGCGGCCGCTGCCAGTGTGGCCGCGACGGTGCTCATGGCATCCCCGGCAGCCCAGGCAAACCTGCCTGCCGACAAGCCGGCCACCACGATGCCGGCTCCCACGCCGGGATTCCCGCTTCCGACGGTCCACACGCAACAAGCCTTAGATCCCGCCGCAAACTTCACGTCCAAGTGGACGCGGGCGGATGCCAAGCAGATCATGGCCCAGAGCAACCCGAACGTGACCGCCGGCCAGAACTCCATGAGCCCCAACGTCACCATGCCGGAGATCCCGAAGGACTTCCCGGCCATGAACGACGACGTGTGGGTCTGGGACACGTGGTCCCTGACCGACCAGAACGCCAACCAGATCAGCTACAAGGGCTGGGATGTCATCTTCTCCCTCGTCGCCGATCGCCACGCGGGTTACGGCTTCGACCAGCGCCACTGGAACGCCCGCATCGGCTACTTCTTCCGCAAGACCAACGCAGACCCCGCGAAGGACAAGTGGAACTACGGCGGACACCTGTTCCTGGACAACACCTCCATCGGCAACACCGAATGGTCCGGTTCCACGCGCCTCATGCAGGGTGACCACGTCAACGTGTTCTACACGGCCACCACGTTCTACGACCGTGCAGAGCGCAACGCGGGCGGAGGCGGGATCGCTCCGGACGCAGTCATTGCCAAGGCCCTCGGCAACATCCACGCCGACCAGAACGGCGTGACCTTCGACGGCTTCCAGCACACCAAGCTGCTCGAACCGGACGGAAAGCTATACCAGACCAAGGCCCAGAACGCCGGCTTCGCCTTCCGTGACCCGTACACGTTCGAAGACCCGGCCCACCCAGGCCAGACCTTCATGGTCTTTGAGGGCAACACCGCCGGAAACCGCGGCTCCTACAAGTGCACCGATGCTGATCTCGGTTACCAGGCAGGCGATCCCCACGCCGAAAACACCAACACGGTCAACACCACCACCGGTTCCTGGTTCCAGACCGCGAGCGTGGGCCTGGCCGTCGCAGACAACAAGGACCTGACCCAGTGGCACTTCCTGCCGCCGATCCTGTCCGCCAACTGCGTCAACGACCAGACCGAGCGCCCGCAGATCTTCATCCAGAATGAAAACGGCAAGAACAAGTACTACCTGTTCACGATCAGCCACCAGTTCACCTACGCCGATGGCATGCGTGGTCCCGACGGCGTCTACGGCTTTGTTGGCAACGGTGTCCGTTCGGACTTCCAGCCGGTGAACAACTCGGGCCTCGCGCTCGGCTCGCCGACCGACTTGAACCTGCCGGCGAACAACCCGAGCGGCACCCAGTCGGCACAGCAGAACGGCCGTCAGTTCCAGGCCTACTCGCACTATGTGCAGCCGGGCGGCCTGGTGCAGTCCTTCATCGACAACGTTGACGGAGTCCGTGGAGGGTCCCTCTCCCCTACGGTAAAGATCAACTTCGCCGGTGGCGTCACGCAGGTTGACCGCAGCTTCGGCAAGAACGGCCTCGGCCCGTTCGGCTACCTCCCCACCAACGTCCGCGTCGGCGGGGAAGGCCTCTACAAGTAGGCCACAGGCAAAAACAGCCGGGCAGGCAGGGGATTCGCTGCCTGCCCGGCAACATGGGGCGCCCGGTTCACCCCGGGCGCCCTGCTCCACAACCCAGGAAGTCCCATGCTCCACTCCCCCCAACGCCCGTTCCGGCCCGCTCGCAAGGCGGCACTCGCCGTCGTCGCCGTCCTCATCGCAATGTTCGCGAGTTCCTGCACCCCGACGCCGGACGCGTCGCCATCCGCCGGCGGCACCACCGGCGGCACCGCCGTCGGGATGGCTGCCCCCGCACCATCCGAATCGGACCCATGGCGGCCCGCCGCTCACCTCACGGCGTCGCAAAACTGGATCAACGATCCCAACGGGCTTGTCTACGAAAACGGCACCTATCACGCGTTCTACCAGCACAATCCGCACGGCAACTTCTGGGGAGACATGTCGTGGGGTCATTCCACCAGCACGGATCTGGTGCACTGGACCCAGAAACCGGTAGCCATGGAGGGCACCGCCAGTGAGGAAATCTTTTCCGGCGCCATCGTTCCGGACACCAAGAACGCCTCCGGCCTGGGCACCGCTGGAAACCCGCCGCTGGTAGCCCTCTACACCAGCTCGTACGGCGACGGAGGGGCGCTGCCCAAGGGCAGCCAGGCCCAGTCCGTGGCCTACAGCCTGGACCATGGAACGTCCTGGACCAAGTACAAGGGCAATCCGGTGCTCAGCCTGAATCCGGCGTCGAACAACTTCCGGGATCCGAAGATTACCTGGTACGAGCCCGGCAAATACTGGGTCATGACCACGGTGGTAGCTGACGCCCAGGTGGTGAAACTCTTCAAATCCACCGACCTGCTGCACTGGGACTTCCTCAGCGACTTCTCGGGAGTGGGCGCCCAGGGCGGGCTCTGGGAAGTTCCCGAGCTGCTCCAGATGGACGTCGACGGCGGCAACGGCCTGAAGAAGTGGGTCATGATCCTGAGCATCAACCCGGGAGGCATCGCAGGAGGCTCCGGCATGCAGTACTTCGTGGGCAATTTCGACGGCACACGGTTCACGGCGGAAAACGCGGCAAAGCCGGGCGACGCGCTGACGGAATCGCAATGGCTTGACCATGGTGCGGACTTCTATGCGGCCAACACCATCACCGGGGCTCCTGGTGGAAAGCCGGTGCTTCTCGGCTGGATGGGGAACTGGGACTATGCGCAATCCGTCCCGAGCACGCCATGGCGCGGGTCAATGGCCATCCCCCGGCAGCTCACCCTCGCAGCCACAGGAAGCCGTTTCGAGCTCCATTCGAGCATCGCCCAGGCTGCCGCGGATGCGCTCACGGACACCAAGACCAGTGAAGTACATGGCAAAAACCTCACCGTCACCGATTCAACGGAACCCCTCGGCGGCGATTTCGGAACCCGAACCCAGCTGATCGACGCCGAGATGGACGTTGCGGGCGCCTCCGAGGCCGGATTGGTACTGCGGGCTTCGGCGGACGGGAAGGCAGGCCTCCGGATCTCGTACAACCGCGCAAGCCAGACCCTCAAAGTGGACCGCTCTGCAGCCGGGACCTCCAACTTCTCGCCGAAATTCAGCCCCTACCACCAAGCCTCCGTGCCCCTGAAGGACGGCAAGGTCCGTCTCCGCATCCTCTTGGATTCCTCGTCGGTGGAGGTCTTCACACAAGACGGCTCGGTAGTCATCTCGGACATCTTCTTCCCGCAATGGGGGAACACGGGTGCGGCAGCGTTCAGTGCAGGCGGCCCGGCGAGCTTCGTCCTCACCACCACGCGGCAGCGACCCTGACGCTGGGGAGCCCAACTGACTCGCATTAGTTGTCGTTTAGACGCCTCATAACGACAACTAATGCGAGTCAGTTGGGTGGCGTGGGCCGGACTGTGACGGCTGACATAGCCGGTGACCTCGGCATTCATTCCCTTTGACGATAGCTTTATCCCTATGACATCGAGCGATGCCGAATTTGAAAAGCTGATATCCGACGCCGGCGAGTGGGCTGCCCAGGACCCGGACCCGGTCACTGCGGCAGCGCTGTCCGAGCTGGCCGGACTCGCCTCCAATGGCGTCGCCGCGGCCCGTCAACAGCTTGAAGACAGCTTCAGCGGAACGCTGCAGTTCGGTACCGCTGGGCTCCGTGCCGCCCTCGGTCCTGGTCCCAACAGGATGAACCGCGTAGTGGTGCGCCGGGCAGCGGCAGGTTTGGCGGCCTTCCTCAAGGACGCCGTTGAGGCGGCTGCCCCGGGAACGCGGCCGCGCGCCGTCGTCGGCTATGACGCTAGGCACAACTCGGACGTCTTCGCACGGGAGTCCGCAGCCATCTTCACGGCCGCGGGAATCGAGACCTTCCTGATGCCTTCGGCGCTTCCCACCCCGTTGTTGGCTTACGCGGTCCGTTCGCTTGATTGCGACGGCGGTGTCATGGTCACAGCGAGCCATAACCCGCCGCAGGACAACGGTTACAAGGTGTACTTGGGCGGCCGGGCCGTGGAGGAAAGCGGCCGCGGGTCCCAGATCGTGGCACCCTACGATTCGCAGATCGCGGCAAGCATCGAAGCCGTGGGCCCTTTGGATTCCATCCAACTGGCCGAGTCCGGCTGGACTGAACTGCCCGCTTCCATCACCGGGGAGTATGAGGCCGCGATGGCCGGCCTCGCCGACGTCGAGAATTTCCCGGCCCGTCAACTGAAGATCGTTTTGACCCCCATGCATGGCGTGGGTGGTGAGACTGCGGTGTCTGTGCTGAATGCGGCAGGCTTCACCGACGTCTCAGTCGTGGAAGAGCAAGCAGAACCGGATCCGGACTTCCCCACCGTCAGTTTTCCGAACCCGGAAGAGCCCGGCGCACTGGACCTGGCTTTGGCGGCAGCGGCGCGTTTGGGTGCCGATATCGTGCTGGCGAACGACCCCGACGCCGACCGCGCGGCCGTAGCGGCACAGGACCCGGATACGGGTGCTTGGCGGATGTTGCGGGGCGACGAAGTGGGCGCCTTACTTGGGGCACATGTGGTGGCCCGGCACGCCGCGGATGTGCGGCAAGGCGATTCAACACGGGGCGTTTTCGCCAACTCAATCGTCTCGTCCCGGCTGCTTTCCCGCATCGCGGCGGCGGCCGGCTTCGCCCACGAGGAAACGCTCACGGGATTCAAGTGGATTTCCCGGGTGCCGGGACTTGTGTACGGCTACGAGGAAGCCCTGGGCTACTGCGTTGCACCCGAACTCGTCAGGGACAAGGACGGCATTTCCGCCTCCTTGCTCATCGCCGAACTAGCGGCGGCGGCCAAAGCCGAAGGAAAGACGATCTTCGACACCTTGGATGAGATCTACCTGGTGCATGGATTGCATGCGAGCGACCAGCTCAGCATCCGGGTGGCGGACCTTGGTTTGCTGGACGCCATGATGAACCGGCTCCGGGCCGATCCGCCGGAGTCCTTTGGCGGTTCCGCCATCGAGACCTTTGTGGATTTGGCCCAGGGAAGCGAGCAACTGCCGCCGACGGACGGCCTCCTCTACCTGACCAAGGACCTAAGCCGCGTCATCATCCGGCCCAGTGGCACCGAGCCAAAGCTCAAGTGCTACCTGGAGGTCATCAAGTCGGTCGGTTCGGCGGCGGAACTCGCCGAAACCCGGCACGCCGCGCGGACCACTTTGGACCACATTCTTGCCGATGTCCGCGAGGCGCTCGGGCTCTGAGCGCTTCGGCTCCACGACGGACGACGGCGGTGCGCGGCTGGGGGCTCCGGGCTACAGTTCGACTTCGATGAAGCCGTCAACCATGCGGGTCTTGAATGCCGGAAGCCGGAGCCCGGGGTTGGAATAGCACTCACCGGTCTGCAGGTCGTAGACCTCCTTGTGCAACGGCGAGGCGATAGTGGGGCGTGATCCCCGGGAGCCGGTGATCCCCCGGGCCATGACATTGGCCAGGGTTGCAGGGTCCTGCTGGGCGACTGCGTAGACATTGTCGGCATCGAGGCGGAAGAGCGCCACCTGCACGCCGTCGATCAACGCCGCCTCGCCCCAAGCCGGTTCCAGCTCGTCCAACGGGCATACACGGTGCCAGCCGGACTCGGTCGGCGCGCTCGTCAGTTGTTCTTCCCGTTCCAGAATGACGGTCATGCCAACCCCTCTCGCTATGCCTGCAGCCGGACAAATGCTGTCCTTTCCTTCAGGCGGTGGCCGCCGAGCGGCCATATCTTCAAGGTAGGCGGGGAGTGTTTCACTCGAATGCAGTCAATGTGTCGGGTGCGTAAAAGAGACCTCACGGGTCCCGACATCCAATCGTGACCCAGAAGTTAAGATCACGAAACAAAAGGGAAACTGAGGAGAAACTGCCCGTCCGTAGTCTGAAGTGACAAGTTGCGGAGCACGTTCTGCGGCGTATGCGAAAGGCCACCAGTGACCGGACACACTTCCACCCCAGAAAACCAGCGCCGTATTGTTGTCGCCGGCGGAGGCCCTGCGGCCCACCGTTTTGCCGATGCCATGCATACCCGCGGTCTCGAGGGCTGGCACGTCACGGTCCTGACCGAGGAAGCCCACGTTCCGTATGACCGGGTCACCCTGAGCAAGGCGCTGACCGATGTGGACTATGACCTCACCTTGGGCGACATGTCCATGTGGGAGCACGAATCCATCTCCCTGCGCACTGGCGAGCGGGTGGTCAAGATCAACCCCGAAGCCAAATCCGTGGAAACCGCGGCCGGCAACACTTACGACTACGACCACCTGGTGGTGGCCACCGGCTCGGACGCGGCACAGCTCCCCTTCCCTGGCGGTGAGCTCGCCCATGTCTACCGCACCCTCGACGACGTCTGGGCCATCAACAAGGCCATCGCCGAACTCACGGAGAAGCTTGGCCGGACCGTCAGGACCGTGACCATCGGCGGCGGCCTCCTCGGCTTGGAAGCAGCGGCGGGCACCATGGAGTTGGGCGCACAGGCCACCGTCATCAACGGTTCACGCTGGCTCATGAACGCCCAGCTGGACGAGGGCGCAGGCCAGGCACTGGGCCGTCTGGTCACCGCCAAGGGACTCGAAGTCCTGACGGGAACCTACCCCGCCGAAGTATTGTCCGACGACGACGGCCAGGTCACCGGCGTCCTCATGAAGGACGGCCGCGTCATCCCCGCCGACATGGTTATCGCGTCCATCGGCATCCGCCCCCGCGATGAACTGTTCCGCGGAACGGAAGGCGCCGCGGACGGCCCCACCGCTGAACAGCTGTTCGAACTCGGCAAGAAGGGCGGCGTGGTCATCAACGACCACTGCGCCACCCCGGTCCCCGGCATCTTCGCCATTGGTGAAGTCGCCAACTTCGATGGCATGTGCCTGGGGCTCGTGGCTCCGGCGAACACCATGGCTGAGATCGTGGCCGACCGGCTGCACGGCGGCCAAGCGACGTTCCCCGGCTTCGACACCGCCACCAAG
>NZ_JBFTPW010000018.1:0-90383 GCF_056398685.1 Arthrobacter sp. 01T428
GCCTTCTTTTTTCACGAGGTTCTTCAGGCCCACGAATTCCGGGCCCATCTGGACCTTGGCCTTGATCCACTCGGGCTTGCGTTCGACCGGGACGGCTTTGTTGCGCTGTTCAACGCGCAGCAGCTTACGGCCTTCAGGTGCCAGGGTCATGAGGAACTCCATAATTCAGGTGGCGCGGACGCACCACGATGATTCGGTTCCTCCCCGCTCTGTATTGGACCTGAGAGTTTCCGCGTCCCTGCCTTGCGGCTGGACGCTTGCACCGTCGGTGAGTCCGGTTGCCCGGGCTGCTTTCCAGAGTTGCCTTGCCGCGGCGGTACATGGGCCTGAGAGATTCCTGGGGAGGATTTGCTCCTACGGCGCCTGCTGAAACGTACCGGCAGGGCTCTCCCGCCGCAGATCATAAGCGTGTGCCGCCTTCCGGTGACACGTCTCACATGGTATCCGGTGCCTGTGCGGCACGCAAAGGGCACGTGAGCATTCGTGAAGCTAAATCCTGCGGTAACTAAGGTCGAAGATCATGCGCCCGGCCTCGTGGGCCTTGTTTTCGAAGCTGGTGCGGATGCGGCCATCGAAGCGCGGAGCCCATCCGCCTACGTGGTCCACTCCCTCGTTGGGGCCGGTGTGCTCGGTGCTGACCGGTGCCCGGCCTTCCTTGACGGGGGCCCCGCCCACCATGGATTCGACTCCGGATTCCCACACTTGGGTGAGGGGGCTGTCCGCGCCGGCCCGCTCGCCGTCGTGCAGGTTTTCAAACTCGGTTGAGCCGGCCAGGACCTCGCGGACGTGGACGGCGTAGTTGGACCAGTCGGTGGCGATCCGCCACAGGCCACCCTTCTTGAGGGACCGCGCAGCGAGTTCGGCGAACGCGGGCTGGATGAGGCGGCGTTTGTGGTGCCGGGACTTGTGCCAGGGGTCGGGGAAGAAGACCCAGAGCTCGCTCACCGAACCGGCAGGAAGCATGGTAGCCAGGACCTCGGGCGCGTTGGCTTCGACCACCCGGACGTTGCTGAGCCCGCGGCTGTTGATCTTGATCATGGTGTTGGCCAGGCCCGGGGTGTAGACCTCCACGGCGAGGAAGTCCTTGTCCGGGTTCTCCTCCGCAGCGTGGCATACGGCATCGCCGAGTCCCGAACCGATTTCAACGATCAGCGGTGCCTTGCGCCCGAACTCCGCTTCGGCGTCGAACACGTAGTCCGGGTGCACCGAGGTGTTGGCGACATGCCGCGGGACCTGGATGGCCCAGCGGTCCGAGTGCTCTTCCCACGCTGCCTGGCGGCGGCCCTGGAGGCGCGTCCCGCGGCGCACGAAACTGACCGGCCGGCCGCCGTAGGTGCCGAAGGAGGCCTGGCTCCCTGGGGTCACGGGGCGCGAAGACTGCGGTGTTTCAGGGGATTCTGGGGTTTCACTCATCCCCTCCAGAATACCGTTGCAGGACCAAACGCCCGCGGCGGAACCTGCGCACTCTCCCGTCACGAGGCGCCCGCCCACGGGAGTGACTGCCAGAATGGGTTGGTGACCCCCGCTTCAAGCGCCCCCAAGAACACCAAGCCACACTCCGGCGTCGCCGAGGTACTTGTCGACGCCGAGATCGACGAGCTCCCCGCCGCCGAGCCCACCCAGGTCAAGACGCGCGGCGGACTCGTCTTCCTGGGGATCTGCCTGGTGCTCATAGGGCTGAACCTGCGGACGGTCTTCTCGAGCTTTTCGGCTGTCCTTCCGGAAGTCACCGCCGACGCCGGTCTGCCGGGCTGGGCGGTGGTTGTCCTCACCACCGTGCCGGTGACCTTGCTGGGTGTCTTCGCTCCGCTGGCGCCCATCCTGGCCCGCCGTTTCGGTGCCGAGAGGGTGCTGCTCGGCGCGATGGCCGTGCTGACAGCGGGGCTGCTGATCCGACCCGTGGACCTCGCCGGAGCGGGGCACTTGCCCGCACTGCTCACCGGAACCGCGGCGTGCGGCGCCGCGATCGCCCTGTGCAACGTGCTGCTGCCCGGCGTGGTCAAGCGCGACTTCCCGCATCGGCTCGGACTCATGGGCGGTCTGTATACGACGGCGATTTGCGCGTCTGCCGCGCTTGGTGCCGGTTTCACCTACCCCGTCTTCACGGCGGCCGGGCACTGGACCTCGGCGCTGTGGTTCTGGGCGCTGCCCGCCGCCGTCGTACTTTTGCTTTTCCTGCCGCTGGCGATCCGCCAGCACCCCGTCCGCCACAACGCGGCCGACGGCGGTGCGAACGTCTGGCGTTCCGCCGTCGCCTGGCAGGTCACCGCCTTCATGGTGTTGCAGGCGATGATGTCCTTCAGCGTGTTCGCCTGGTTGGCGCCGATCCTGCGTGATCGCGGGATCGACGGCGGGACGGCCGGCTTGATCGTGTCCGTGTCGATTGTCCTGCAGATGCTTGGTTCGTTCGTTGCTCCGGGGCTAGCGGCCCGGTTCAAGGATCAGCGCGTCATCAACACCGTGGTGGCGCTCATGACCGGGGGTGGCTTTGCCTTGAGCATTTTCGGCCCCACGGACCTGATCTGGGTGTGGACCGGACTGTTGGGCCTTGGCCAGGGGAGCCTCACGGCCGTGGCGTTGACCATGATCATGCTGCGTACCCGCGATTCGCACACCGCCGCGCACCTTTCGGGCATGATGCAGGGCGTCGGCTATGGCTTGGGCTCCACGGGAACACTGATGGTCGGCCAGTTGCACCAAGCGACCGGTGGCTTCGCCGCAGCCGGCATCCTGTTCCTCGTGGTGGGGTCCCTGGCGGCCTTCTTCGGGTTCCGCGCCGGTCGGAACCGCTACGTCGGCTAGCCCGACTGACTCGCAGTTGTTGTCGTTTTCAGGGCTCAAAACGACGTTAACTGCGAGTCAGTTGGGTCCGAAAGGGGGAGGTTAGTGCGTCAGGTCCTTGCCCTTGGTTTCCGGGATCATGAAGGCGAACGCGATACCGATGGCCAACAGGATCACGGCGTAGACGTTGAACATGTTGGCTTGGCCGATGCTGCCGAGCCACGTCTGCAGGTACGGGGCCGTCCCGCCGAAGACCGCAACGCAGATGGAGTACGGGACGCCGACGCCGACGGTGCGGATCTTGGTCGGGAACAGTTCGGCGTACACGGCCGGGACAATCGAGGCGCTGCCGGCAATGAAAAACAACATCACGGACATCGAAACGGCAAGCTGCCAAGGGGAGTCCTTCAGGAGCCACGTCATGGGGAAGTGCAGCAACGCCGCCCCGGCGGAACTCACGATCAGCACGGGCTTGCGGCCGATGCGGTCGGACAGCTTGCCCCAGAACGGCAGCGACGCGATGAACGCGACGTTGCCGATGACGCCGGCCCACAAGGCTGCGCCACGATCCATCTTGAGGCTGCTGGCCGCGTAGCTCGGCGCCACGACGCCCCAGATGTAGTAGACAACGGTGAGGCCGACGGTCAGCCCGATAACCTGCAGGGCCTGCTTGCGGTATTTGACGATCTGCGGCCACATGGGCTCGCGCTTTTCCTTCGGAGCTTCGGCTTGGAACGCCTCGGTCTCCTTCATTTTGGCCCGCATGACCAAGGCGTAGATGCCCAGGGCGCCGCCCACCAGGAACGGCACGCGCCAGCCCCAGGCGTTCATGTCGGCCTTGCTCAGCACACCGGTCAGGATGGCGCCCAGCAGCGTCCCGGCAAGGATGCCGGCTGTGCCGGAGGTGTAGATGAGGGTCGCCCAGAAGCCGCGCTTTTCCTTGGGCGCCATTTCGGACAAATACGTTTGCGACGACGGCAGCTCGCCACCGTGGGCGAGGCCCTGGATGAGGCGGGCCACCAGGAGCATGACGGATGCCAGGGCCCCAACGGCCTGGAATGTCGGGGCGATACCGATCAACAGGCTGCCGACAGCCGCGAGGCCGACGGCGATGGTCATGGACGTCTTGCGGCCGATCCGGTCGCCGATCCAGCCGAAGACGAAGCCGCCGAACGGCCGGGCCACGAATCCGACGGCGAAGATCGCCAAGGTGGAGAGGACCGCGGACGTGGGGTCGGCGCTGCTGAAGAGCGCGCTGGCGATGAAGGGCGAGAACGTGGCGTAAATGGCCCAGTCGTACCATTCGACGGCGTTGCCGATGCCGGTGCCGATGAGGGTTCGCAGATGGGACTTGTGAACCTGGGCTGTGGCTGAAGCGCCTACGGTTGCGGTCATGTCTTGCTCCAAGGTCTGGGGGTGGTGGTTAGTTGCCGGCGGCGAGGGTGGCGATACGAGAGACCGCGAGCTCTGCGTAGAGCGCCGCACCATCGGACAGGACGCCGTCGTCGAACGTGGCGTAGGGAGAGTGGTTGAACGGTGAGGTGGTGTGGTCCACGCCCCGCGGCACGGCGCTGAGGCCCACGAAGGTTCCCGGAACTTCGGCCAGGACCCGGGAGAAATCCTCCGAGCCACCGATCGGCGTGGCCCAGCGGGAGAGCCGGGAATCGCCGAACATTCCCGAGATGACGTCCTCGGCGGTGTGCGTCTCGTCCTCGTCAGTGACGGTCATGGGGTATTCGCCGCGGTAGTCGACGTCCACCTCAAGGCCGTGCGCGGAGGCAATGCCCTTGAGGAGCTGCGGAATCGCAGTCATCATCCGCTCGCGGGAGGCTTCCGAGAATGTGCGGATGGTGGCTTCGAAACGCGCGGATTCGGGGATGACGTTGCGTTTGGTACCCGCCTGCAGCACCCCCACGGTCAGGACTACGGGATCGAACATGTTGAACTGCCGGGTGATCATGACCTGCAGCGCCGTCACCATTTCCGCGGCCGCGGTCACGGGGTCCTTGGCCGAATGCGGCGCCGAGCCATGGCCGCCGGCGCCCAGGACCGTGACGAAGAGTCCGTCCGAGGCGCTCATCATCACGCCAGCTTTGGTGCAGAACTGGCCGTGAGGTTCCAGTGAGGAGAAGACATGCATGCCGTAGGCGGCGTCAACACGGCGGCCTGCGGCGTCCAGGACGCCTTCGCGGATCATGTGGCCCGCGCCGTCGAAGCCTTCCTCGCCGGGCTGGAACATGAGGACGACGTCGCCGGCCAATTGATCGCGCCGCTCGGCCAAGAGGGTTGCGGCTCCGGCGAGCATGGACGTGTGGAGGTCGTGGCCGCAGGCGTGCATGGCGCCGTCGATCTTCGAGGAGAACTCGACGCCGGTGCGCTCCTGGACGGGGAGTCCGTCCATGTCGGCACGGAGCAACACAGCCGGCTTCTGCGCTGAGGCGTGCGCCGCCCCGCCCCGCAGGACTGCGGTGACCGACGTCGTGCTCTCGCCAAGGGTGATTTCGTACGGGAGTCCGTCGAGCGCCTTGAGCACCTTTTCCTGGGTGCGCGGGAGGTCCAGGCCGATTTCCGGTTCCTGGTGGAGCTCGTGGCGGAACCGGGCGATTTCTCCCTGCATCTCTTGGGCGTCTGAGGCGATCGACATCTGTTCTCCTGTTTCCTGAACGATTGGTAGGTATCCATAGCCATTGTGGAGTGACTAGCCTCACATTCTTCCAAAGCCCTGTAAAAATTCAGGAACATGCCAGAATTAACAAGAATCGCGCATCGACAAGGAGAGGATCGCTGATGGAACTCAGTGAAGAGGACCTCCGGCTGATCAATGCCCTCCAGATCTCGCCGCGGATCAGTTGGTCCGACGCCGCGGAGGTCCTGGGCGTCCATGCCACCACGTTGGCCTCCCGATGGGACCGCCTGCGGGAATCCGGAGCCGCTTGGACCACGGCGCACCTCATGGGCGACCCCAAGCATGCCTGCCTTGCCCTGTTGGACGTGGACTGCGAAATGCACCTCAGGCCAGAGGTAACGGCCGCGCTCGCGGCGATTCCGGAGATCATCACGGTCGAGGAGGCCGCCAGCAACCGGGACCTCATGCTGACCGTCATCACGCAGGACCTGGGCGAGTTCAGCAGCCGGCTATTGCCCCAGCTCAAGGAAATCCGGGGGCTCACCAAGTACCGGACCTCGCTCTGCACCCGGATCCACACGAGCGGCTATGCGTGGCGGCTCAACGTCCTGAGCCGGGCGGAGCAGCAGGCCCTGCGCGCCCTCGCCGGGCCGGAAGCGCTCAATCCGTCCGCCCCTTATGCGCAGGTCACCCCGTTGCCGGCGAGCCATATGGAGCTCTTTCCCTTCCTCGCCCGGGACGGACGGGCTTCGGCCGCGGAAATCGCACGCGCACTGGGGCGGCACCCTGCAACGGTGCAACGGCAGCTCGGCCGGGTGCTAGCAAGCCGGATGCTGTCCTTCCGCTGCGAAATCGCCCAGCAATTCTCCGGCTATCCCATGACGTGCCAGTGGTTCGCGAATGTTCCAGCAGGCCAGCACGAGGCCGCGGCCGCCGAGTTGCGGGCCGTGAGGAACGTCAGGTTCACGGCCTCCACCACCGGCAGCACCAACTTTGTGATCATCATGTGGCTGCGCTCGCTGGCCGAGGTCATGGAGATGGAACTCGCCATCCAGCAACGCATTCCCGGGATCGAACTCGTCGAAAGCGTCGTGATGCTCAGCACGGCCAAGCGGGTCGGCTGGATGCTGAACCCGGACTCGACGGCGACCAGCGCCGTAGTGCCGACCGCCGCCGTCGGCTTGGCTTAGAGGGCGGCGTTGTAGACGTCTAGTCCGAAGCGGTTCAGCCCAGGGGTGCCTGCGTAGCCGAGATACGGGAGGCCGAAGGTGTCTTCAATGCTGGCCAGCAGACTGTAGTGGTTGTACGGCGTGGTGGACCAGGTGCCGCCCTTGGTGAAGGGGGAGATGACCAAAGCGCCGACCCGGCCGCCGCCCTGTCCGACAATCCCGGGAAGCGGGGAGTTGGGCCCGGGGCCCTCGCCGCAACACGCTGAAGCGTCTGATTGGGGGCTGTCGGATTCGTCGAAGGTGATCATCAGGACGCCGTCCTGGCGGAAGGCGGGAGACGAGGTGATCAGCGGAACGTACTGCTTCAGCCAGGCATCGGCGCTGGTCAGGCCGCCGGGCTGTCCGTCAACGCAGGGGGAGTCGTGTCCGTCATGGCAAAGGTTCGGCGTGATCATGGACAGGTTGGGCGTGGTGGAGACCGAAGCGAGATCGGTCTTCAGGTCTCCGAGGTCCACGTTGTTCTTCGCACAGTCCGGCGACCCCGTGATCCCCGCGAAGTAGACAAAGGGGTTGTGGCGGGCCGCGTACTGGTCCCCGACCCTTGCTTTCTGGGTGTCATCGGGTGCGCCGAGGGCCGGGTGGCGGCACGGTGTGCCCATGTCCTCCATGTAGCCCTTCCAGGTCTTCCCGGCTGCCGTCAACTGGCCCGCCACCGTGGGCACATCGGCGGGGAAAACGCAGCCGTCCCCAACGGCCTGGCCGGGATCTGCTGTTCCGGTCTTCGCGAACGGGGAGTACGTCTGGCAATCGGCCTGCATCTGCGGGTTGGGTCCTTGACCGGAAATCTGGGCGACGTAGTTCGGCTGCGAATTGTGTGCCGTGCCGAAATACTGGTTCAGCAGGACGCCTTGGTTGCGCAGTGTGGTGGAAAGGTACGGTGCCGCCGAACCCGGTCCCCATGTGGTGTCGTACCCCTTGTTCTCGAGGTTGATCACGAACACGTGCTTGGCTCCCGGGAGGTACCCGGAGCTCTGGACGGTTTGGGGTTCGCTCGCTTGTGCCTCGGTCTGCTGCAATCCGAAGGCGATGCAGGAGGCGCCCAGCAGGACGACCAGCAGCGCAGCGAATCCGAGCCGCATCTTGGAAATGGCGAAGTTCTTGAAGGTCATGGCAGGGTCCATCCGTCCGCAAGTGCTTTCTGTTTCAGGCCGGCCCACTCTTCCTCCGCCGGCGGCCCGACAGGCGAGCAGGCCGGTCCGGCGGCATAAGGCGGCACGAGGTACGTGGGAGCGGTCAAATTGGGTGCTGATTGGAAATCAAGCACTTCGGCGATGTTGCGCGCGGCATTGTCCCGAGGCGTCAGGGCTTGAAGCCCCCAGCGCCACTCGATGGCCTTCAGGATTGAGGTGTGGTCGTAGGTATCGTGCGCCACGTATTGCCTGCGGGCGCGCGGAGAAATGACCATGGACGGGACGCGGAAGCCGCGCCGTGCGGTATCCGGATTGCTGTCCGGTGCCGTTTCCGGTGGCACGTGGTCGTAGAACCCGCCCCATTCGTCGTAGTTGACCACCAGCATGGTGTTCGCCCAGTTGGGGCTTTTGGTCACGGCGTTGTAGACCTCCGCCAGGAAGAGCTCGCCGGAGCGGATGTCCGCATGCGGGTGGTCATCGCCTGAGGTTCCGCTGGACTCATCCGTGAAGCGCGGATCCACGAAGGACACCGAGGAGAGCTTGCCGGAACTGCAGTCGCTGAGGAACTCGGCGTAGGGCCTGGAGATGCCGAGGTACTTTGTTCCCCAGAGGGCGGTAAAGGGAACGTCGCCGTAGTAGTACTTTCCCTGAACGCCGGCGGCTGCCAAGCGGTCCCAGATCGTGGGCAGGGTGCTGGTGACGGTCGAGTTATGGAGCCTGTCCGTGGCAGCAGAGTGCTGGTAGAAGCGGTTCGGATACGTTTCGGCGAGGGTGGCTGCGAAATAGCGGTCGCAGACGGTCCAGTCGGGACCCGCTTGGCGCCAGAAGTCGAGGTCGCTCGAATCGTAGTATCCCACGGCGAATTCATCGTTCTCGCCTGCCCGCAGCCAGCCGTCGTTCTTGCCGTTGTTGAACTGGATCCTGCCGCCCTCGTAGGAATGGTCAGGGTCCGGATGCCCACAGCCCTGGAAATCCGTCAGGTGGTGGGTTGTATGCGGAATGCCGTAGCGGTCAACGAACGTCAGTCCGGCCTGTTTTCCGTCCGCGCCAGGCATCCAGCCAAGGAAATGGTCGAACGAGCGGTTTTCCATCATCACCACGATGATGTGGTCGATGCCTGAGGAACCGGGCTGTGGGAGTGCGGTTGCGGCGGGCACGGTCCTCACGGTGGCGCCGCTGACAAGCGTCGCAGCCGTGGCAGATCCGGCAACGGACAGGAAGTTGCGTCTTGTGAAGTTCACGCCAAGCAGTGCATCACGGAATGATTACGGGAACAACCGATAGTCGGCTATTTAGTACAGAGTTTGCCCAGAGTTAATTTCAGGTGAATATTAATCACTTGAATGGATTTTGAAGGTGGCCCCAAACTCGTTTGGGCTTCTAGGCTGGGATGATGACAAGCCACGACGCAACAGCCGGCATACTGCAACGCCCCTATCTCCTGGCGACGGCGGGTGCCTGGGCGTTGGTCTTCCTGGCAGCGTTCGAATCCATGGCCGTCACTACCATCATGCCGCTCGTGAGCCGCGATCTGGACGGTGCCGGACTCTATGCGTTGGCCTTCGCCGGTCCGCTCGCCACGGGCGTGATCGGCATGGTGGCCGCAGGAAACTGGGCGGACAGGCGTGGGCCGGCCGCCCCGCTGTACGCATCCGTTGCGCTGTTCGCGGCCGGGCTGCTCATCGCCGGTACCGCGCTTTCCATGCAGATGCTCGTGGCCGGCAGGCTGGTCCAAGGCCTCGGCGGAGGCGCCATGACCGTGGCGCTGTATGTGGTGATCGCCCGGGTCTACCCCGCCAGGTTGCATGCCCAAGTCTTTGCCGCGTTCTCGGCGGCCTGGGTCATTCCCTCGATGATCGGTCCCTTCGCCGCCGGCGTGGTTGCCGAGTTGAGCAGTTGGCACTGGGTGTTCCTCGGGGTCGTGGGTTTGGTGGTTCCGGCCTTGGCAATGATCCTTCCCGCCATGCGGGGGGTGCGGTCCACGCCGGACGCGCGGGAGGCGGGCTCCTCGGAGCCAGGCTCCCCCAAGGCGGGCGCCGGAGAGGCGAAGCCTGGAGGCGCCGATGTTCCCTGGGCCTTCGGCCGCATGGGGTGGGCCGCGCTCGCCGCCCTTGCGGTTCTCGGCCTGAACCTCTCCGGACAGCTGCCCGGCGTCGGATGGATGATCGCCGCCGTCGCGCTCGTCATCGCCATGCTGGCAGTGCGGCCGCTGGTCCCGCGCGGCACGCTCGGCGCGCACCGCGGATTGCCAAGCGTCATCCTCATGCGCGGAGTTGCCTCAGCAGCCTTCTCCGGTACCGAGGTTTACGTGCCGTACCTCCTCACGGAGCGGTACTCGTTCTCCCCGGCATTCGCCGGACTTGCGCTGACGGGATCGGCGATTGCCTGGGCAGCGGCGTCCGCAGTCCAGGGCCGCATGGGTTCCCGGCTCGGCAACGCCCTTGCAGTCAAGATCGGGTCTGCGCTGGTGCTCGGTTCGGTGGTCATCGTCCTCGTGACCACGGTGCTCGCGTGGCCCGCCGGAGTGGCGATTGCGGGCTGGCTGTTCGCGGGCGCCGGGATGGGTCTGATGTACCCGCGGTTGAGTGTCATGACCCTGGCGCTCTCCAAGCCCGAGGATCAAGGCTTCAACAGTTCTGCGATGTCCATCTCCGATTCCCTCGGCGGCGCCCTCTCGCTCGCCGTGACGGGTCTCGTCTTCAGTGCGCTGACGACGACGGCGGGTTCCTTCGCGGGGGTGTTCGTCCTGACGTCGGCCATCGCCGTCGTCGGGCTCGTCATTGCGCCACGGGTCGCGGCCCGGCGGCCTCCTGGTGCTGAACATGCGGTGGACGCCGAGGCGCACCGCGCAGCCGAAGCGGACGACGTGCGGGCCTAGGACGTGTGAGCCCCGGATGTCCGGGTGGCCCGGAGCACGCTGTCGATGGTGGTGGCGTGTTGGCCGTCAGGGCCCGTCACCGCGCGTTCGCGGGAATCGGCAACGTTGATCCGCCACGTCCCCGGACCGTTTGTGAGCGCCTCGACCAAGTCCTCGGGCGTGAAGAACTTGTCTTTCATGTCCTTGTGCCCGCTCCACGGAGTCAGGCCATCCGGATGATGCCCGACAACCAACAAAGCGCCGCCGGGAGCCACGGCCGCCGCAGCCGAGGCCAGGAAATCGCGCCACGGAAGAAGCGGAGAATGCAGGAACTGGGAGGACACCAGATCGAAGCCCGCTTCCGGGTGCCACGAGCCGAAATTCCGTTGCAGCCACGTGATCCGGTCCGGTAGCCCGATGTCGACGGCATGGGCTTCTGCCCGTTCAAGCGCGACGGCGGAGACGTCCACCGCGGTCACCGTCCAGCCATGCTGGGCGAGCCAGATGGCGTCCGCACCCTCCCCGCAGCCGAGATCCAGGGCGGTGCCGGGAGCCAGTCCCTTGGCTTCCGCGATGAGCTGCGGATTGGGATTCCCGCTCCACCTCTTCGCCTTCTCCCGGTAGACCTCGTCCCAAAACTGCGCCGGGTCGGCGTCCTGGTCAGGGTTGCTGTGAAGGTGGGCTCCGCTGTCGCGGATTTCGCTGTGAAGGTGGGCTCCGCCGTCGTGCTGGTGCGTCATGGCTCAAGCCTGCCCTGACGTGCGCCGCGAGGCAACGCCTGTCCCCACCCAACTGACTCGCAGTTGTTGTCGTTATAAGCCCTCAAAACGACAACAACTGCGAGCTACTTGGGGGAACACCGCCTGCGTGAACCTGCCCTGTGGAAAGGCCCGCGGCCCGCGGATGCTAGAATGGATCTACTTGATGTGCAGTGATGCCCGCTTAGTCCCCGAATTTGGCTTGGTTCCAAGCTTGGGAAGTGGGCTTTTTTCATGTGAGAGGCACATCCTGCGTCGATGAACGCGTTTTCTCTGGTCCCGGCCACGGCTTATTGCCTACCGGTCGATCACTGACTTTTTCCTCGGCGAACCCTTGGCCCAACCGGCGTCGGGGGACGATGTCCGTTGGACACCGCCAGAAAGACCCTTGAAGCACATGACTACTTTTGCTGCCCTTGGCACGCCCAAGGCCATTGCCGACTCGCTCGCTGCAGATGGCATCGAAGAAGCCTTCCCCATCCAGGTCAAGACCCTCCCGGATACGCTCGCAGGCCACGACGTCCTGGGCCGTGGCCGCACCGGCTCCGGCAAGACCATCGCTTTCGCTATCCCGCTTGTGGCACGTCTCGCCGAGCGCGAAGCCAAGCACTTCCGCAAGCCCGGCCGCCCCATGGGACTGGTCCTCGCGCCGACCCGTGAGCTGGCCACCCAGATCAACGCCACCATCGAACCGATGGCCAAGGCCATGGGCCTGAACACCACGGTCATCTACGGCGGCATCTCGCAGGCACGCCAGGAAAAGGCGCTGCGCGCCGGCGTCGACATCGTCATCGCTTGCCCGGGCCGCCTCGAGGACCTCATCCGCCAGCGGATCCTGACCCTCGAAGCCGTCGAGATCACCGTCCTGGACGAGGCCGACCACATGGCAGACCTCGGCTTCCTCCCGGTGGTCAAGAAGCTCATGGACATGACCCCCACCCAGGGCCAGCGCCTGCTCTTCTCTGCGACGTTGGACAACGGTGTTGACAAACTGGTCAACCGTTACCTGTCCAACCCGCTGACCCACTCCGTGGACGACCCCCAGGCCGCCGTCACCACCATGGAGCACCACGTCCTGGTGGTCAACGACCAGACCGTCAAGAAGCAGCTGATCGTGGAGCTGGCCTCCGGCGCCGGCCGCCGCGTCCTCTTTATGCGGACCAAGCACCACGCCCGCAAGCTTGCCAAGACCCTGACCGACTGCGGCATCCCTGCCGTCGATCTTCACGGCAACCTGTCGCAGAATGCCCGTGACCGCAACCTCGCCGAGTTCTCCAGCGGTGAGGTCCGGGTCCTGGTGGCCACCGACGTCGCTGCCCGCGGCGTGCACGTCGACGACGTCGAACTCGTCATCCACGTGGACCCGCCCACAGAGCACAAGGCTTACCTGCACCGCTCAGGCCGTACGGCCCGCGCAGGTTCCGACGGCACCGTGGTCACGCTGACGCTCCCCGAGCAGCAGTCCGACGTCAAGAAGCTCATGAAGGCTGCCGGCGTCGACGTCTCGTTCGAACGTGTCACGGCCAACTCTCCCCTGATTGCCGAGCTCGTGGGCCAGGTCGCCGACAAGGTTGATCCCCGCACTCGTGCGGCACTGCTCGCAGCGAAGACCCAGCAGCCGGGCGGCGGCACCTCCACCGGTGCCAACGCCCAGCGCAAGCGCAACCGCCGCACCACCCAGGCTGCACCCACTGCGGGTGGCCGTGGTGGTCGCGGTGGCCGTGGCAAGGTTGCGTCCGAGCCCGTGCGCACCGACATCAACCGCGCTGAGCGCCGCGCAGCAGCGAACGACGACGTCGCCCGCAGCACGCGTGGACGCGGCAACGCAGCTTCCGCTCACCGCAACGACGTTCCTGCTGCTCGTGGCCAAGGTGCGCAGGGTGGTCGCAGCGGACGCCCGGCAACCGGCCAGCGTGCAGCCGCAGGCAACCGCTCGGCGTCGGCCCCGCGCACGGAATCCGCAACTTCAACGCGCACCGGTGGCAACAAAGCTGTCTGGTCCTCGAACACGGGTGGCAACTCCGGTGGCTCCTACGGCTCGGGCTCGGGCAATTCAGGTGCCGGTCGTCCGGCCCGCAGCGGCCCGCGCCGTGCCTCGGCTCCGGCGTCGAACGAGCGCCGCGGCCGCTAAGCCGCGCGGGGTCTAGGGGCTCCCGTCCCCGTAGGGACTACCACCCGCGTTCGCGCCATTCCGCAAGGTGTGGCCGCTCTGCACCGAGCGTGGTCGGATCTCCATGGCCCGGATGCACCACGGTGTCGTCCGGGTAGGCCTCGAACAGCCGTTCGCTCACATCGTTCAACAGCGACGTGAAGCGGGCGGCATCGTTCTGCGTGTTGCCAACTCCTCCGGGGAACAACGAGTCGCCGCTGAAAATGTGCGCTGCCCCTTCGGGGTCCAGGTACACGTAGGCGATCGAACCCGGGGTGTGGCCGCGCAGGTGCACAGCGGTGATGTCGAAACCGTCGAAGTTTCCCACGTCCCCATGGTGCAACTGCACGTCCACGGGCACTGGGAGCGCGTCGGCGTCGTCCACTCCGGCCGAGGTCTTCGCGCCCGTAGCTTCCACTAACCCGGGCAGCGCGCGGACGTGGTCCCAATGCTGGTGGGTGGTGGCGATGAGGGCAAGTTTCGGCGGCGATGCGGCGTCGGCGACCGACTCCGCAAGCATTGCTTGGATCGCCGGAAGGTCGTCCGCGGCGTCGATCAGGAGTTGCGCGCCGCTTGCCTTGGCGGTGAGCAGGTACACGTTGTTGTTCATCTCGCTGACCGAGATTCGCCGGATGGTGATGTCACGCAGTGAATGAATGAGTGAGTCCATTCGTCCACTCTACGGAAGCCCCCTGCGGCTCACCGACTACTCGCGGCCCTGCGAAACCCAGGTGGGATCCGCGGACCGTGAGCCGACGACGGCATCCGCGGCGCCGTCGAGCACGTCCAGTTGGGCGGCACTCAACTCGAGCGACAAGGCACCCAGGTTCTCATCGATCCGGTGCGCTTTGCGCGTTCCGGGGATGGGGACCACGCTGAGCTGGAGGCGGCGGCCCTGGGCGTAAAGCCAGGCCAGAGCCACCTGGGCGGGAGTTGCCTCCCGGCCGGTGCTCTCGGACAGCTCGGCGGCCACGGCCCGCACTGCGGCAACAACTGCCTGGTTGGCGTCGAGTGCTCCGTCGGCAAAACGGGGGATGCGGTGCCGGAAATCGTTCTCGCCGAGTTGCTCGGCGCTGACGGTGCCGGTGAGGAATCCCCGGCCAAGCGGCGAATAGGGTACGAAGCCCACACCCAGCTCTGCCGCGGTCGGGACGACGTTGCGCTCAACGTCCCGGCTCCAGATGGACCACTCGCTCTGCACGGCTGCGATCGGGTGCACGGCGTTGGCTTCCCTCAGCTCCTCGGCTGTCACTTCCGACAGGCCAAGGTGCCGGACTTTGCCGGCCCGGACGAGCTCTGCCATGGCCTCCACGGTTTCCACAATCGGAACGCGGAGGTCGCGGCGGTGCATGTAGTAGAGGTCGATGACGTCGGTGCCCAGGCGGCGGAGGCTCGCTTCCGCCGCCTGGGCCACGTACGCGGTATCTCCCCGGACATCGGTGTAGCCCTCGCGCGGGTTGCCCACGATGCCGAACTTGGTGGCCAACTGAACCTCGTCGCGTCGGTCCCTCAGCAGCTTCGCGATCAGTTCTTCGTTGTCGCCCGCGCCGTAAATGTCGGCGGTGTCAATGAAGCTGATGCCTGCATCCACGGCGTGATGCAGCGTCTTGAGGGATTCGGCGGGATCCACCTCGCCGTACACGGGGGTCAATGCCATCCCGCCGAAACCGAGGGGGCTCACGGTCAGGCCGTCACCGAGTTGTACGTTCGTGGTTTCCGGGCTCATGGTGCTTCTCCTTCGCCGAGTGTTCGTCTCACTGCTGGCAACCCCGTGGCGCGGGGGAGTATTCCGCGCTTATCGTTGGGCGGGCTCGCTCACTTCTTCACGCTTCTCCGTGGGAAGGGCCTTCAACCCGGCCGCGCAACCCACGATTCCCGCAATGAACAGCAGCTTGAGCGGGCTGGCCGGTTCGACGCCGGTGGCCATCGCCCAGCCAACGGTCAGTGCTGCCCCGATCCCGACCCAGACGGCGTACGCCGTGCCCAAGGGAATCCGCTTCACCGCGATGCCGAGTCCGATCATGCTGAGGCTTGCCGTGACGGCGAAGACCACGGTGGGGAGGGCTTCGCTGAAGC
Source organism: Arthrobacter sp. 01T428 (assembly GCF_056398685.1). Taxonomy (NCBI): domain Bacteria; kingdom Bacillati; phylum Actinomycetota; class Actinomycetes; order Micrococcales; family Micrococcaceae; genus Arthrobacter; species Arthrobacter sp. 01T428. Next base: position 15,607 of record NZ_JBFTPW010000018.1, read on the forward strand.
CGTCGGACAGCCCGAGAGCCGTCGCCCATACAGCTTCGAGCACGGCGGAGGCCAGCAGAATGGCCCATGCGAACTTGGCGGTCATGGCTACGCCACCACTTTCAAGCCGACCACGCACACACCGATTCCGGCGAGCAGGAGCAGCCGGGCCGCCGTCGGGCGCTCAACTTTGGTGATCATCGCGTATGCCGCCGTGAGGACGACGCCGACTCCCACCCACACCGCATACGCGGTTCCGGTGGGGATGGATTGCATCGCGAAGGCCAGGCCCGCGGTACTCGCAACCACGGTGACGAGGAAGACGGCTGAGGGCAGCGGCTTGCGGAAGCCCTTGGAGCGGTGGAGAGCTGCGGCCCAGACGGCCTCTAGAGCGCCGGACAGAATGAGGATTAACCACGACATGACAGATCCTTTGGCCAGTCTTGTCGCGTGCCGGGTACTGAACCGTCGTCCGGAGGTCCCTCTGCGGGCCTTCCTTCGAGGCTAGCAAATCCCGACGCCGGGTGGCCAGCTTTGGTGGCGAGCCGCACCAAGGGACATGTCGCCGCTGGGACTAGGAGTGCGCATGCTCCACGCGGTCGATGGAGATGACGGCGAGGAAGCCACGGCCCAGGATTTCCGGGCTGCGGGTATCGGAACCTACTACCGCGTCGTAGCGCGCCAGTTCCACGGACTGGGGCTCTGCAGGCGCGGCGGCAGCCACACCATCCGGGCCGTCCCCGGACACAGCCGATTCCGCGGGCTCCGCGCCGGGACTAACAGAAGCCTTGCCCTCCAAGAGGACTGCCAACTGACCTTGGAACACCGGGTGTGCGCGCTTCTTGGAGAGCTCGATGATGGACGTGTAGCCCTTGAATTCGCCGGCCCTGGCGATCACATTGAGGTCCCGGATGTCGCCGGTCGGGAGTGCGCTGGCCGAAGCCGCCTCGCCGGAAAACCGGAAAGGCCGGTACTTTTCCAAGGGGTGCTCTTCGCCGTCCACCGTGAGCAGCAGCAATTCGCCGTCGATCACGGTGATGACGCGCTCCATGCCGGGGAACGTCGAGAAATCGCCGGCCGATCCGACGTCGGCGATGCTGACCCGCCAGTCCCATGCTCCGTCCTGCGCCGATGCCGCTTTCGGATGGCTGGCGAGTTCGCGGGTCACCCCGCCTCCGTTGCGCCACGGTTCGGGTTTGAGCTCGGCAAAGCGGATGATCTCCATGCGCTCCAGCCTAGCCCGGGCCCGCGGTTGGCCGGCTGAACGCTGGCGTAACATCGGTGCAATCTTGGCGCGGTTCAACAATCCCCGAGGCGCTTGCTAACGTCATAGGGAGGGAAACGGTTGGAGGCGCGGCATGTTCGTCAAAGTGTGTGGTTTGAGCACGCCCGAATCCGTGCAGGCCGCTGTCGAGTCGGGCGCGGACGCCGTAGGTTTCGTGCTGACGAAGAGCCCGCGCGAGGTATCGCCCGGCCGTGCCCGGGATCTACTGGCCCATGTACCGGAAGGTGTCGCCGCCGTCGGGGTCTTCCGCCACGAGACAGCCGCCGATGCCGTCGCAACCGCGCGCGAGGCCGGCCTCGAGTGGGTCCAGCTCCACGGCAGCCGCTCGCCGGAAGACGTTAAGACCGTGCACGACGCCGGCATGCGGCTTATCCGGGCCGTCACCATGGGTGCCGCCCCGGACGAGTTCGAAGAGTGGGGCGAGGAACTTCTCCTGATCGACGCCGCCGTGCCGGGATCGGGCGAGGCATGGGACTATGCCTCGGTCCGGAACCTGGGCCTTGGTGCGCGCCACTGGTTGTTGGCCGGAGGATTGACCCCGTCCAACGTCGGAGCCGCGGCGCTCGAAGCCGAGGCTTGGGGCGTCGACGTGTCCAGCGGCGTGGAGTCCTCCCGCGGAGTCAAGGACCTCGACCTCGTGCGCGCCTTCGTCCAAGCCGCCAAAGCCTGACGTCCCCCCAACGCTCGCTCACCTTTAACGCCCTTTCTCCCAAACGCTCGCTCAGATGATGTGAGCGGGCGTCTGCGGTTTTGCCCCCAAAAGTGAGCGAGCGCCGCAAGAAGCCCTTGACAGCCGCCGTCCGTCGTCGCATATTTAACACATCGGCTAATTAACCGAGGTGTTAAATATAAAGGCGCAAGAAATGTCCACAGACCGGCTCAGTCTCATCTTCTCGGCACTTGCCGACCCCACACGAAGGGCCATTTTGGCCCGGCTTTCGGAGGGTGACGCCACCGTGAACGAGCTTGCCGAACCGTTCGACATCAGCCTTCCCGCCGTCTCCCGGCATCTCAAAGTCCTGGAAAAAGCAGGGCTGATCAGCCGGAGCCGGAGTGCGCAGTGGAGGTCTTCCAAGCTTGAAGTGGAACCACTGCGCGAAGCCACCGAGTGGATGGACAAATACAGGCGCTTCTGGGACGCCAGTTTCACCCGCCTCGACGCCCACCTACGCAAGATTCAGCACGATTCAGAGGATCCAGGAGTCAAACCATGAACACCGAACAGCACATCCTTACCATGACCCGCGATTTCGATGCGCCACGCGAGCTCGTCTTCGACGCCTTTGTGGACCCCGAGCAGCTCGCCGCATGGTTCGGGCCTGTCGGAGTGGATTCGCCGCGCGAGCGGATCGTCGTCGACCCTCGTGTGGGCGGAGCCTGGCAGCTCGTCATGACCTGGGACGAGAACGGGGTCGCCAAGGAATCACCCATCGACGCGGTCATCACCGCATACGACCCGCCCGCCCTGCTGGTCGCCACCCAGAAAGCAGAGCCCGACGCCGGAATCACACTCTTGCTGGAAATGCGCCTTGAGTTCGAGGTACTGGATGGCGGCCGCACCCGGCTTCATCTCACCCAGGGCCCCTTTGACTCCGACGAATGGGTGGACATGACCCGCGAGGGATGGGGCACCTCGTTCACCAAACTGGACACGTTGCTGGTGCGGGAATAGGGAAGCGGTCCAAAAAGGGGCCGAAGTCAACTTGGAAGGTCGGTGCCCATCCGGGCTACACTCCACGGCGGGGACAGAATGCCATTGCTCTGGAGACCGAACGGTTCCGGAGACCGACGATCAAGCAGAATGCGACCTTTGAAAACTTCTTCCAAACCTCTTAACGGCCCTATCCGATACCTGACAGTCGCCCTCTTCGCCGCACTGGCGCTGTCCGGATGCTCCACACCAGGAGGGGGATCCGCAGCGGCGGGCACGCCGTCGTCCTCTTCCACGGGCGACCCGGCATCCGCAAGTGCAAGCCCGACTCCATCATCGGGGCCATTCGGGGGCTTCGCGTCGGCGGCCGAAATGTGCTCCACCATCTCCAAAGAAGCTACGGGAGCGTCGTTGTTGCCAATGTCGGCGGCGCAAGGCAAGACCGCCGAGCTGGAGCAATACAAGGCCGAGCTCGCCGCAACGGCGGATCGTGTCCCGGACGCGCTCAAGGCTGATTTCACCAACCTCAAGGACACTGCGATTGCCGGGTTGAAAGACCAGACCGTCTACTCAAGCGGCAAGTTCGAAAAGGCGATGGCTCCCGTTACCACTTGGCTGAGCGCCAACTGCAAGTAGCGGTTTTATCCACTTAAGCGAATAAACAGCTAGCGCAGTCCCGTTGCCGCGGCAAGAATGGCTTCATGCAGCTGCCAGTCATGCCTCCTGTCGCACCCATGCTTGCCAAGGCGGTTGGTGCCGTCCCGGATGGCGCCATGAGCTACGAACCCAAATGGGATGGTTTCCGCTCCATCGTTTTTCGTGACGGTGACGACGTCGAAATCGGTAGTCGCAACGAGAAGCCGATGAACCGGTACTTCCCGGAGCTCATCGAGGCGTTGAAGGCAAACCTGCCGGAACGCTGCGTCCTCGACGGCGAGATCATCCTGGTCGGCAGGTCCGGTGACCGCTTGGACTTTGAAGCCCTCCAGCAACGCATCCATCCGGCAGCCAGCAGGGTCAAGCTGTTGTCCGAGCAGACGCCGGCGAAATTCGTGGCCTTCGACCTGCTCGCCCTTGGCGATGAGGACTTCACGGGACGGCCCTTCGCCGAACGGCGGGCAGCGCTTGAACAAGCGCTCGCAGACGCCGCCGCTCCCATCCACCTCACTGCGGCAACCCGGGACAAGGGAACTGCGGAGCAGTGGTTCAACCAGTTCGAGGGCGCAGGCCTGGACGGCCTGCTCGCCAAGCCGCTGGATGGTACCTACCAACCGGACAAGCGCGTGATGTTCAAGGTCAAACACCAGCGGACCGCCGACTGCGTCGTGGCCGGCTACCGGGTTCATAAGACGGGTGACGATCTTATTGGTTCGCTATTGTTGGGGCTTTATGACGACGGCGGCCGGCTTTCCAACGTGGGCGTGGTGGGATCCTTCTCGATGCAGCGGCGCAAGGAACTGTTCGACGAACTCCAACCCCTCGTGACCGGGTTCGAGGGGCATCCCTGGGCATGGGCCGAGCAGGAGGAAGGCAGCCGGACACCCCGCAACGCCGAAGGGAGCCGCTGGAGCGCAGGGAAGGACCTGTCGTTCACGCCCCTGCGGCCAGATCTCGTGGTGGAAGTGGCTTACGACCATATGGAAGGGGAGCGGTTCAGGCACACAACGCAGTTCGTGCGGTGGCGGCCGGACAGGCATCCGGAGTCGTGCACCTATGAGCAGCTTGAGGAACCCGTGAAGTTCGATTTGTCAGCGGTCCTGGACACCGGGAAACCATAAAATCAGGGGGATTTCAGGGCGAACCCTTAGGCCCAGGCCGCATCCAGCAAGGGACAATGGGAGATATGAAAACGCTGCTCAACATCATCTGGCTCGTCTTCGGCGGCTTCGTCCTGGCCTTGGGATATTTCATGGCCGGAATCGTCTGCTGCTTGTTGATCGTCACCATCCCGTGGGGCATCGCGTCGTTCCGGATTGCCTCGTACACGCTGTGGCCGTTTGGCCGCATGGTGGTGGACAAGCCCGGGAGCGGGGGCGTCTTTACGCTCCTAGGCAATGTCATCTGGTTGCTGGTCGCGGGCATTTGGATCGCGATCGGGCACGTGGTCACGGCCTTCGCCATGGCCATCACCATCGTTGGGATCCCGCTGGCCATAGCCAACCTGAAGCTCATTCCGGTATCGCTCATGCCGCTGGGCAAGCAGATCGTGCCGAGCAACCGACCGTTCGTCAGCACCTACCGCTAGCACGGCGACGCCGGCCACCCGAACCCCGGCGTCGGGCAGCGGGGCGCCATGGAGTGTTCCGGAGTAGCGTAGGCGGTGTCTGCACTGCCTCCCCTCGAAAGGAACAGTCCATGTCCGCCGCCAGGAACACTGTTGCCAAGAACATCGTCTCCACCCTCAAAGCCAACAATGTCCAACGCGTCTACGGGATCCCCGGGGATTCGCTGAACGGTTTCACGGACGCGCTGCGGGAAGAGGAGAGCATCCGTTGGGTGCACGTCCGGCACGAGGAAGCCGCGGCGCTAGCGGCCGCCGCCGAGGCGGGCCTCACGGATGAACTCGCGGTGTGCGCCGGATCCTGCGGCCCGGGCAACCTTCACCTGATCAACGGCCTCTACGATGCCAACAAGTCCAGGGTTCCGGTGCTGGCCATCGCCGCCCACATTCCCAGCGAAGAGATCGGCAGCCAGTACTTCCAGGAGACGCATCCCCAGGAGTTGTTCCGGGAGTGCAGCGTTTATGTCGAGCACGTCGCGCATCCTTCCCAGATGCCCAGGGTCTTGGAAATCGCCATGCGGACGGCCGTCGAGAAGCGGGGCGTCGCCGTCGTCGTGATTCCCGGTGACGTGGCCCTCGCGGAGGCGCAGAGTGACCGGACCTCCGTGATCCGGGCCGCCCGGCCGCAGATCCGGCCCAACCCCCGGGAGCTCGCCGAGGCAGCGAACATCCTCAACGCGGCCGGCAAAGTCACCATCCTGGCCGGTGCCGGCAGCGCGGGTGCGCACGCCGAGGTCATGGCCCTGGCGGACGCACTGGGCGCGCCAATCGTCCACGCCATGCGCGGCAAGGAGCACATCGAATACGACAACCCGTTCGACGTCGGCATGACCGGCCTTTTGGGCTTCAGTTCCGGCTATCGCGCGATGGAGAGCTGCGAAGCCTTGCTCATGCTGGGCACCGATTTTCCGTACCAACAGTTCTACCCGGAGAACGCAAAGATCATCCAGGTGGATATCAGGGGCGAGCAACTCGGCCGGCGGTCCCGGATCGATCTTGGCCTGGTGGGCACGGTCAGGGACACTGCAGCCTCGCTTCTGCCCTTGATCGAGCGCAAGGTAAAGCGCACACACCTGAGTACCTCGCTCAAGCATTACGCCAAGTCGCGCGCCAAACTCGATGACCTGGCTTCGCCGGCGAAGGACGGCCAGCCGATCCACCCGCAGTTCGTGGGCAGGCTCGTGGATGAGTTGGCCGGCCCGGATACGGTTTTCACGTGCGACGTCGGATCCCCCACCGTGTGGGCGGCCCGGTACTTGAGCATGAATGGCCGACGCCGGCTGCTCGGCTCGTTCAACCACGGAACCATGGCCAATGCACTGTCGCACGGAATCGGTGCGGCGGCCGCGTATCCCGGGCGCCAGGTGGTGGCCCTCGCGGGGGACGGCGGCCTGACCATGCTTCTCGGCGAGCTGATCACCTTGGTGCAGAACAAGCTCCCGGTCAAAGTGGTGGTTTTCAACAACTCCTCGCTGAACTTCGTGGAGCTCGAAATGAAGGCCGCCGGATTCGTCAATTTCGGCACTGAGCTCGAGAATCCGGACTTCGCCAAACTGGCAGAATCGCTGGGCATCCGCGGAATCCGGGTGGACAACTCCTCCGGGTTGAAGGCGGGGCTGGCTGAAGCCTTCGCGCACGACGGTCCGGCCCTCATCGACGTCCGCACGGCCCGGCAGGAACTGTCCATTCCGCCGGCGATCAGTGCCGAGCAGGTCAAGGGCTTCACGCTCTACGCGATCCGGACGGTACTCTCCGGCCGCGGCGACCAGCTCATCGACCTCGCGAAGACCAATATCCGCCAGATTTTCTAGTCGGAACCGCTACCGCACGGGACTAGCCAGCCGTCACGGCTCCGGTGCGCAGATCGAAACTGAAGCTGCGCTTCACCACCCGGGCGCCGCCGTCGTGCGCCACCGCAAAAGTCAGCTCAAGCGAGTCCCGCGCCAGATCCTCCTCAGTGACCGTGTAAACCGGCGTGAAATACAGTGCTTCAGCGCCGGATGCCAGATCAGCGGGCGGGAAGTCCGCCGGGTTCGCGTGCGGTCCCAGGAGTACGACGCCGGATGCGGCCTGGGTGCCGAGGTTGCGGGCGCGTCCGGTGAACGCGAGGATGTCCCCGGCTTTGTAGCCCGGAATGATGGGCCCGTAGTTGAGGTCCTGGGCTTCGCGGGTTCCGAGGATCTGCGCCTGCTCCGCTGAGTATCCTTGGCCGATTTCCTTCCACGTCTGAACGTCCCAGTCACGATCGTTGTCACAGGGGAGGACATGGAATTCACCGGCGTTCTGCCACACAGGGGGCCGGCCGGGAGTGATGGAGCGCAGTTCCATGTGAAACTCGAGGTGGTCGGGCTGGGTTCCCGGCGCACCCGCCGCACCAGGCGCACCCGGCGCACCCGCCGCACCCGCCGCACCCGCCGGGCCCGAAAGCTGCTCCGTCAGCTGCTCCACCGGCACGGAAACGAAGACGATCTCGCGGTATCCCTGCCGCTCGTACAAGACGCCGATGTTGCCGTCCGGAAGCCGCGCCGCAGTCGAGTAGGCCGAGCTTCCCTCGCAGAGGACCAGCTTGGCGGGCCAGCTGGCCCCGTTGTCCGTGGACAGGCTGAGGACCGTATTGCGGCGCAGGGAAGTGTCCTGGTTGTTGCTCGCGAGCAGCCAGCTGCTCGTGGCCGGGGTGGCCAGGGATGCCACATTCGGCAGGCCGTCGAAGCGGACAAGCGAGCCGTTGTCGCTCGGGTCGGGGAGGTCCCCGACCGGTTCCAACCGGCTCCACGTCTCGCCTCCGTCATGGGAGATTGCCGCCAGCCGCCGGGGCGTGGCGCGCGAGTGCAGGAGGAGGCGGCCGTCGTCGAGGCATGCCACTTTGTTTTCGTTGGGGCCGACCCCATCCGGACCCTTTCCGATGAGCGATCCGAGCGTCCAGTTCTCGCCGTGGTCGTCGCTGTATGCGGAAGCCGCCATGATTTCGCCGTCGACGAGCACCACGAACTGCTGGACCAGTCGCCCGGCGAACGGACCGGCGTGCATCTGGATTCCCTGACCGGCTGCTGCGAAAATCCCCGTGATGCCGCGGTCGCCGGCACGAGCGCCCGGAACACCGCCCCGCTTGAGCTGTCCGGTGAGCCGCCGATGCTGCCAGGTGACGCCGTCGTCGTCGGAAAAGCTGACATCGCAGTGCTGCACGTCGTCATCGGGTTCCAGGCCGCCTACCGCTTCGAAGAAACCGGCATGCGTCCCCGCGGCATGGAACATGAAGATCCGCCCGGTCACTGCGTCCACCAAGAGGCTCGGATCGCCGTAGCCATTGAGCCCCGAGCCGCTGCGGACCACGCGCTGTTCCTCCCAGCTGCGGCCATTGTCCGTGCTGCGCCGCAGCAGGAGATCGATCGGATTGGGCAGGTCGTCCAAGTTCGGCCGGCCGTCATAGGCGGCGAGCACTGTCCCCGCCGTCGAGACGGCCAGCGCCGGTATGCGGTACTGCCGGTAGCCTCCCGTGCCGCGCACCGCCAGGACGTGCTCGACGTCGGGACGGGCTTGGGGGAGTGCGGCACCACGGCGCTGGAGGTAGGAGGTCACACCTCCATGATACGAGACGACGCCTTCGGCTAGAACGACCCTTAGCTGATCCTGCGCCGGTAGGCGGCCGTGGCGAAGAAGTACGCGATAATCAGGATGCCGAGGCACCATGCGAGGGCGACCCATATGTCGTTTCCGATCGGCCGTTGTTCAAACAGATCCTGGATCGTGTTGACGATCGAAGTGACCGGTTGGTTCTCGGCGAAGGCGCGCACGGGACCCGGCATGGTGGCCGTCGGGACGAAGGCCGAACTGATGAACGGCAGGAAGATGAGCGGGTAGGAGAACCCGCCGGCACCGTCCACTGACTTCGCTGTCAGGCCTGCAATGATCGCGAGCCAGGTGAGTGCCAGGGTGAACAGCGCCAGGATTCCAACGATCGCGAGCCATGCCAGCAGGCTTGCGGAGGTGCGGAATCCCATCAGGAGGGCCACCAGCATGATGATCACGAGCGAGAGCCCGTTCGCCACCATGGAGGTCAGCACATGTGCCCACAGGACCGATGATCGTGCGATCGGCATGGAGTGGAACCGCTCGAAAATGCCGCTCTTCATGTCGGTGAACAAGCGAACAGCGGTGTACGCGATGCCCGAGGCGATCGCGATCAGCATGATTCCCGGCAGCAGGTAATTGACGTAGTTCTCCGTGCCTGTCCTGATGGCGCCGCCGAACACGTAGACGAAAAGCAGCATGAGGGCGATCGGCGTGATCGCGGTGGTGATGATGGTGTCCGCGCTGCGGAAGATGTGACGCATGGAGCGGCCCAGCAAGACCGCCGTGTCTCCGAAGAAATGTGTGCTCATGACTGCTCCTTACTTGACGCGACCTTGCCCTCGTTCCCCACCAGTGCGAGGAAGATGTCCTCCAGGCTGGGCTGTTTTTCGACGTACTCGACCTTCGCCGGTGGGAGTAGTTGCTTGAGCTCGGCGAGAGTCCCGTTCGCGATGATGCGCCCTTGATGGAGGATGGCGATGCTGTCCGCGAGTTGTTCTGCCTCGTCGAGATATTGCGTGGTGAGCAGGACGGTGGTGCCCCGTTTCGCGAGCTCCTGGATTACCTGCCACACCTCGATGCGTGCTTCGGGGTCGAGCCCGGTGGTCGGCTCATCGAGGAAGATCACCTCGGGCTGCCCGATCAGGCTCATGGCGATGTCAAGGCGACGGCGCATGCCTCCGGAATACGCGGACACCTTTCGGGACGCTGCCTCGGACAAGTTGAAGCGCGCCAGGAGATCGTCCGCCGCTTGCCCGGGGTCCTTCAGGTGCCGCAACTTGGCAACCAGCACCAGGTTTTCCCTGCCCGAGAGGATTTCATCGACCGCTGCGAATTGTCCGGTGAGGCTGATGGATTCCCGGACCCGCAGCGGGTGGGCCACGACGTCGAATCCGTTGACGGTAGCCGTGCCGGCGTCCGGACTCAGCAGCGTGGACAGGATTTTCACCATCGTGGTCTTTCCTGCTCCGTTGGAGCCGAGAAGGGCGAAGATGGTGCCCGGTGCCACGTCGAAGTCCACGCCGCGCAGCACGTGCAGCTCTTTGTAGGACTTTTCCATGCCCTGCACGCGGATCGCGGGTTCGCGGGTGGTGGATGCATTGCTCATGATTCCCGCTCCTTCCCATCGTCTCCGGCAGCGGCGTCGATCGCCTTGACCAGGCGTTCGCGCTCCTTGTTGATCCACTGACCGACCGTGTAGTTGCGCATGAACGTTTCGGCGAACTCCACGGGGTCGTCACCAACGATGTCGCGGATCGGCGTCCCGTCTGCGGCGCTCTGTTCGAAGAGATCGGTGAGGTCCCCGAGCATCCGCAGCAGCACATCGCCCTTGGTGATGGCACCGAAGTACATCAGGTACCGTTCCAGCGCGGTCGCCGCCGCGCGATATTCCGCGGGAAGCTGCTCCACGCGTGCCTTGTTTTGCCGGTATTGCTTCTTCTGTTCGAGCGATCCCGTAAGCTGCTCGATCCACCCTGCGGCCATGTTCACTTTCCTCCCTTTCGGAGCTGTTCCAGTCGCTCGGACAGGAAACTCCATGTGTTCCAGAATTCGTCCAGTTCCTTTTCGCCCTGCTCGTTGAGCGAATAGACCTTGCGCGGCGGGCCCTTCTCGGACGGCCGTTTCTCGACGTCGACAAGGCCTTTTTGCTCGATCCTGACGAGCAGCGCATACACGGTGCCCTCGGCGATCTCGGTGAAGCCCTGGCCTCGGAGCAGCGTCGTGATTTCGTACCCGTACGCGGGATTCCCGGTCAGGAGGGCGAGAACGATGCCCTCGAGGGTCCCTTTGAGCATCTCCGTCATTTGCCTGCCCATCGGACACCTCCTTCCACTACTCAGTGTTACTAGCTACTGGTACATAGTACCGCTAAGTAGTGGAAGCGCAAGCCCCTTCGGAAACCGCACCGAAGTGCACTCAGGGCTGCTGGAACGCGCCGTCCCTCAAGAGGGCCACGGCGGTCCCGGCGTCAAGTTCGGCGGCAATCTCGACGTCGTCCGCGTGCCCTGCGCCGATCAACTCCCGGCCGCTGGAGCAATCCCGCAACGCGTGATGGAGCCGCGGCTCGACGGCGTTGAAAACAGCCATCGCCGCATCAGCCTCCGGCGAGAAACCTTCCCTGCCGTCTTCCGGCGTGAAGCCGCCCCGCCCGGCGGCAGCGAGTCCGGCAATGAAGGCGCCGGCCCCGATCTGATCCTCCAGGGCGGGCCGGAGGGAGCCGCCTGGCCACAGTTCACCGGCCGCGATCACCGCCACCACTAAATCCGGAGGGAGTTCGGCGGCCACCCACTCGGCGGTGGCGGCTGCGTTCCGCAGTGACACGGCCGCGATGAGCGGGACTTCCTGGGCGAGCTCATATGCGATCGAAGAGCCGTTGGGCGATGGCAGCACGACGCGGCTCAACGACCGCGCGTCCCGCAGGCTCGACGGCGAGAGGCTCAGTCCGCCTCCACCCCGCGGACCAGCCAGCTGGGCATCGTGGTGGGCGGCGAAATCCTCGGCCCCGGCGTCCTTCCACGCGTAGGGGAACACGATGGCACCGCGGTCGACGGCGACGCTGACGCATGTGGTGAAGGTGAGGACGTCAACCACGACGGCGAGGTCCGTTCCGGACGCAACCGCACGGGCGCCGTCGAGCCCCCATTCAAACCTCACGGTGAACGGAAGCTGCCGGTGCACCGTCCCTGGCGCGCTCATGACAGTTCGGCGTCCAGGTTGCGGCGGGCGGCATCCAGCCACAGGCTCCGCGCGCGTTCGCTGTGGAAGAGTGGATCCAAGGCGAGCAGATGGCGGACGACGGCGGCCCGGCCGGCAGCGAAGTCGGCATCGCTGACGTGGGCGTAGTCCTCGCGGACAGCAGCAAGGTAGCGGGCGTAAGCCGTTGGTTCCGCGCCGAGGATGGAGAGATCGGCGTCGCACAAGAGGGCGCCGAGTCGGTCTCCCGGTTCGGGGCTGTGGGTGGAGGTCAGCCTGACCAGCCGGGCAACTTCGTGGATCGTCGGTTCCGGGAGTCCCGCAAGAGCCAGGCGGTCCTCGGCCAGCCGGGCCGATTGCTCTTCGTCCTGCCCTGCGATTCCCTCGTAGACGGCGTCATGGAACCATGCGGCCAACGTCACTGAGCGCGCAGGCAGAGAGGGTTCGGTGAGGAGATCCAAGGCTTCCAGGACCGCCAGCAAATGCGTGCGGCTGTGGTATTTCCGATGGTCCTCGCCCCAGCGTTCGAGGAGCTCAAAACCCAGCTCCTCATGTCCTGGAAGAGCCGAATTCCAGCGCTCCAGCAAGGGTACGGTGAGCGCCTTGCTGCGTTGGCGGGCGGGGATCCGCAAGCCGCTCGCGATCAGTTTCCGCACAAGAATGCGCGCCTCCACGGGGATGGCGCCTGCGGACAGGAGGTCCTGGTAGCGGCGTTCCGGGACGTCGTAGTGGTCGCCGTCGAAGGCGCGCCCGGGAATCCCCGTGGCTTCGGCGAAGGCATGCAACTCCTCGAGCGAGGTGTCCGAGACGAGGTGGGAAAACACGGTCCCGTGCGCGGGCCACAGCGGCGGATCAACGTAGACGGCCATGGCCCGCGCCAGAGAACTAGGAGTTTTTCCGGGTGGCTACCGCAGAGAGAGCGGTCAAACCCTTTTCGAAGTCGCCGCCCACCATCTTGTCCATGTTCATGAACAAAGCGAAGATTTTGCCGAGGCCTTTGTTCTCGCCGGTCATGGTCCAGGTGACGCGGGTGCCGTCCCCTTCGGGTACGAACGTGAAACCCGTAGGATTGACTGCCTTCATCGGCTTGGTGAACTCGAGGCGGATGTCGATCCTGCCGGGCTCCTCCGAGCCGACGATTTCCATGGTTCCGGTGCCGGCCTTGTTGTTGCCGCTCCAGGCATACTTTGCTCCGACGCCGGATTCGTTGCCGGAATAGCTCCGGTTCAGCTTGGGGTCCACGGCTTCCCACGGAGACCACTTGGTCCACTCGTGGAAGTTGTTGACGAAGGGGAAGACGTCGGCGGGTGCGGCGGGGATCAGCGCATTGCGAGTGACTGTGAAGGGTGCCATGTGCATATCGTACGGCGCTTTGCCGGGATCGTGGGCGCGGGCCGAGTGCTGCGTTCCGGCACGCAGCGCGCGGCCCGGATCCACGATTTCGACGGCGGGTGCTCCCTTACATGCCCGGGACGTCGAGCGCTTCGTAGACGGTGATCGAGGCTTCGGGGGCCATGAGGAAATGCGGGTGGCCTTCGAGGAGCTTCAGCGCTCCGTCCATGTCTTCGGCTTGGAGGACGCTGTAACCGCCCACGCCGGTCTCTGCATCGGATACTCCAGAGTTCCCAACCACTTTGCCGCCACCGAGGGGTGTGCCAAGATCGGCAAGCCCAGCGCCAGCCTTCGCGGCCCAGTCCATCCACAGCTTCATGCCTTCGGCTGCTGCCTCAGGGGAGCTGCCAGCCATCATCGATTCCGCCGATTGTGGTGCATTGTAGAGAACTACGAACTTCTTCATTGCGTGTCCTTTTTCTCATGCGCGCCCGGGGGGGGTGTTCCACCCGGTCACACCTGATCCTAGGGCCAGGGAACGCAAACAGCGAGGGACTTTTCACCGTAAGCGGGGAAGGCTATGGACAGCAGTTTCGCCGTCGGCAAACATGGAGCAGGAGGGACGCTTCGCCAAAGTTGAGCATAGTAGACTCAACTTTGAGAATTAGTCATCTTTCCCGAGAGGAGCTCTTCCATGGACGTCAAATTCACCACCAAGAGCCAGGAGGCTCTTTCCGCGGCGGCCATGAACGCCTCCACCGCCGGAAATCCGCAGGTGGAGCCAGCCCACTTGCTCAAAGCCCTCATGGATCAACGCGAGGGCGTCGCGGTGGCGCTCTTGCGCGCCACTGGAGCGGACCCGGATGCCGTGAGCGTCCAGGCGAGTTCGGCCATCAAGGCCCTGCCGTCGTCGTCGGGCAGTTCAGTGCAGCAAGCGCAGCTTTCCCGCCCTTCGATGCAGGCCATCCAGGCCGCCCAGAACGAGGCCGAGAAACTCGGCGATTCCTTCGTGTCCACTGAGCACCTCCTCTTGGGGCTCTCTGCCGGTAGCGACGCCGTGGGGAAGCTATTGCGCGACGCCGGCGCCTCCCACGAAGCGCTCCTCGCCGCCTTGCCGGGTGTCCGCGGTGACCGGAAAGTCACCTCGCAAGACCCGGAAAACACCTTCCAGGCGCTTGAGAAATACGGCACGGACCTCACCGCCGTCGCGCGCTCCGGCAAGCTGGATCCCGTGATCGGGCGGGACAGCGAAATTCGCCGAGTGGTCCAGGTCCTGAGCCGCCGCACCAAGAACAACCCCGTGCTGATCGGCGAACCCGGCGTCGGCAAGACCGCCGTCGTCGAAGGCCTTGCCCAGCGCATGGTGGCAGGTGACGTCCCGGAAAGCCTGCGGGGCAAGACCCTCATCGTGCTGGACCTCGCATCCATGGTGGCCGGCGCGAAGTACCGCGGCGAATTCGAGGAACGGCTGAAGGCCGTGCTGGAGGAGATCAAGAACTCCAACGGGCAGATCGTTACGTTCATCGACGAAATCCACACTGTGGTGGGCGCCGGTGCCACCGGTGAAAGCGCCATGGACGCAGGGAACATGCTCAAGCCCATGCTGGCCCGCGGCGAGCTGCGGCTCATCGGCGCCACCACCCTGGACGAGTACCGCGAGAACGTTGAGAAGGACCCTGCCTTGGAACGCCGCTTCCAGCAGGTCTACGTAGGCGAACCAAGCGTGGAGGACACCATCGGCATCCTCCGCGGCCTCAAGGAACGCTACGAGGCCCACCACAAGGTAGCCATCGCGGACTCCGCCCTGGTAGCCGCCGCCACGCTCTCCAACCGCTACATCTCGGGCCGTCAATTGCCGGACAAGGCCATCGACCTCGTGGATGAGGCGGCGTCCCGGCTACGCATGGAAATCGACTCGGCTCCCGAGGAAATCGACCAGCTCCGCCGTGCCGTGGACCGTCTCACCATGGAGGAATTGGCACTTGAGCGCGAGACGGATGCGGCCTCCATCGAACGCCTCGCCGCGCTCCGCGCGGACAAAGCGGACAAGAAGGAAGCCTTGGGTGCGCTGAACGCCCGCTGGGAAGCCGAGAAGGCCGGGCTCAACCGCGTGGGCGACCTCAAGGCAAAGATCGACGAATTGCGGTCCGCCGCCGAAAAGTACCAGCGCGAGGGCGACCTTGAAGCTGCCTCGCGCATTCTCTACGGCGAACTGCCCGCGTTGGAGCGCGAGCTCAGCGCAGCAGCCGAGGAAGAATCCGCCCGGGAAGCGCGCGGTGAAGCGAAGCCCGCCCTGATGGTCGCGGACGAAGTCACGGCGGACGATATCGCGGAGGTTATTTCGGCCTGGACGGGCATCCCCGCCGGCCGCATGCTCCAGGGGGAATCCCAGAAGCTGCTGCACATGGAAGAGGAGATCGGAAAGCGGCTGATCGGCCAGTCCAAGGCCGTGGCCGCCGTCTCCGACGCCGTCCGCCGCGCCCGCGCGGGCATCAGCGACCCCAACCGCCCCACGGGTTCGTTCCTGTTCCTGGGCCCCACCGGCGTCGGTAAGACCGAGCTCGCCAAGGCACTCGCCGACTTCCTGTTCGACGACGAACGCGCCATGGTGCGGATCGACATGTCCGAATACGGCGAGAAGCACTCCGTGGCCCGGCTGGTCGGTGCCCCTCCCGGATACGTGGGCTACGAGGAAGGCGGCCAGCTCACCGAAGCGGTCCGCCGTCGCCCGTACTCCGTGATCTTGCTCGACGAGGTGGAGAAGGCCCACCCGGAAGTGTTCGACATCCTCCTTCAAGTGCTCGACGACGGCCGCCTCACCGACGGGCAGGGCCGCACCGTGGACTTCCGGAACACCATCCTGGTGTTGACCTCCAACTCGGGTAGCCAGTTCCTTGTAGATCCAACGCTGGACTCCACGGCGAAGCGGAATGCGGTCATGGCCGTGGTCAACGCCTCCTTCAAGCCGGAATTCCTCAACCGGCTCGACGAGATTGTGCTGTTCGATCCGCTCAGCGTCGACGAGCTCGCCAGGATCGTCGAATTGCACGTGGACGAGCTGACCAAGCGGCTGCACGACCGCCGGCTCACCCTTGAGGTCAGCGACGGCGCCCGTGCCTGGCTCGCGATGTCCGGTTACGATCCCGCCTACGGCGCCCGTCCGTTGCGAAGGCTGGTTCAACGCGAGATCGGTGACCGCCTGGCCAAGGAAATCCTTGCCGGACAGATCGCGGACGGCGACACGGTACTGGTGGACACCGCGGCCGACGTCGACGAACTCACCATCGAGGGTCTCGAGGCTTTGACGGGTCCCGACGGCGGTGCTCTGGCGGGTAGCGGCCTGACGGTGAGGCGGAAGGAATAGCTACTTCTGCAGCACGGATTCCTTGAGCGTGTTTCCCGAGTTCACCACGATGAAGCAGTCCACGCGGCGGTCGCCGTTGTCCCAGCTCGTGGCACTCGGGTACACGTTCTGCTGCAGGAGCGCGTACTTCGTGGATGCCTCGTTGAGCACCAGGTCACGGCAGATTTCGCGGCCTTTGTCACGCAAGGCAGTGGCGCCGGGGAAGGTGTCGTCAGCCTTGTACCGGAAGATGGCGCCCAGCTGGGCCGAATGGTCGGTAGTGCAGTCCACCACCTTGGACTTGATGGCGTTGGAGTCGAAATCGGCGAAGCAATCTCCCAGTTGGTAATCCTTTGCCTCCACATCCGCCGGGAGGGGACCGCGGCTGGTGGACGTGGCCGGCGCGGGGACGGGTGCGGCCGCCGGGCGGTTGGCCAAGGCCCCGACGAGGACCCAGATCACTACGCCGATCAGGATCAGCACGGCCAGCACGATGCCGCCAATGATGAGCCGATACCGCGTTATGGCGTCCAGGGCAGTCCGCAGGGACGAGCCTTTCTCGGAGGGAGCAGGGCCCTCGGGCCCGGTTTCGCCAGGCATGCCTGCATCGGGGTACGTGCCCGAAGTCCCGGAATACCAGGTCCCGGAACCAGGGTCTACCGGCGACTCATTGTCGCCCGTACCGTTGTTGCCCTGGATCATGTTGTCCTGGCCCATGTCTGAGTTCGCGCCTTTCATGCCTGCCGCCCCATATTAGGGCGACTCTACCCAAGTTTTTCATGCCAATGAATGGAGATACTGCCAGGTGGAACTGTGACGGCGCTTTCGCGAAGCAAGTGGCAAGCAGTTGCTCCGGAAAGCATGTAATCTAGACATACGACAAATTGACCAAACATTCCGGGGCCTCACCGATCGCCAAGGTGACCACCTCCGGTCCAAGTACAAAAGGGGGTCACGCCATGGGGCGCGGCCGTCAAAAGGCAAAAGCTACCAAGCAGGCTCGGGACATCAAGTACTACTCCCCGAACACTGACTATTCGGCCCTTCAGCGCGAGCTGACTGGGCCATCAAGTCGTGCGACGAGCCGATTCGCGGATGATCCGCCGGAGCCGGACTACTCGGCTTACGAGGACAAGTACGCACAGGACTTGGAAGACGATGACGACGAGGTAGACACCCGCCGTATCGGATAGCTGTAGCAACAATCAGGTGCCTTTCGGCATCGAGTTGCGTACCGCCGTCGTACACGAGGTCGTTTGGCATCCCCGGATGCCTCCCAAAACGATAGAGCCCGTAGGGCGCGCCATGATTGGCGTGCGCTACGGGCCTTTTTCGTGCCCTTTGGCCGGTCAGTCCTTCTCGTGGCACAGATCCAGCAGGGGGATCAGTGTTTCGAGGTCGTTGGCGCGCGCTGCGGCCAGGATCTTCCGGTGGGCGTCCGCCACGCGCTCAAGCTTGGCGTCGTCCAAGGGGTACGAGCGGCTGATGAGCCGTTGAACAGGGTTGTCCCAGACGGATTCGAGGGTTTTCAGCAAGAATCCGTTGGGCGCAGGCGCCGCCAAGCCCAAATGGAACGCCCGCGTGGCGGTGAACAGTTCCTCCGGGTCGGCGCTTGCCGCACCCTCGGCGATAAGCAGCTCCAGCCTCGCAAGCTGAAGGTTGGTGTATTTTGCCCCACACTGCCTGATGGCCATGATCTCGAGGGCCTTGCGTACTTCGTAGACTTCCTCGACGGCTGATCGGGTCAGCGTCGTCGCGAAATACCCCGAGCCCGGGACCAAAGTGGCGAGTCCTTCGTGGACCAAGCGGTTCAGGGCGTCGCGGACCGGCGTCCGGGACACGCCGTATTCTTCGGCCAGCTGTTCCTGGACCAGGGGAGCGCCAGGCTCGACCACTCCGTTGACGATCTCATTGCTGATCCTGTCGTAGACGTGCTCGCTCAGCGGCCTCATCCCCTTGGCAGCTTGCGTGGCCATTCGCCTCATCCCCTTTTTCGTATCAAAACTCGTTCAATCCTACGTGCTTTACATCACAGGATTCACTGTATACAGTGAATCCAATTCTACCAACCCTGAAGAAAGTTGCCCTATGAGCCTGCGCATTCCACGCATACCCGGCATCGATTTTGCCGCCGTCGGCAAGCAGCTGGGTTACCTGGAGATCGAACATTCGGACAATGAGAATGACGCCGCTGTCATCCCTTCGCCGATCGCGGTCCTGAGTGGTGGGGACGGCCCCACGGTCCTCCTGATCGCCGGTACGCATGGCGACGAATATGAAGGACAGATCCTTCTCCAGGAACTCATCCGCACCTTGAACCCTGATGAGGTGACCGGGAGATTGATCATCCTGCCCGCCCTCAACATCCCTGCTGTCCGCGAAGGAAGACGTGTTTCCAGCGTGGACCGGGTCAATCTGAACCGTGCCCTCCCGGGCCGCGCCGACGGCGGACCGGCACTGCAGATCGCCTCGATCGTGGCCCAGGAACTCATCCCCATGGCCGACTTTGTGATGGACATCCATTCCGGGGGGATCGCCTCGGAGTATGTGCCGTCCGCGTTCGTCTACCAAGGACCGACGCCGGAGCTATGGGCTGCGAAGGTGGCGGCGGTCGCCGCATTCAATGCCCCTTATTCCGTCGTGGTGAAGCCCATGCTGAAGGCGGACTCCATCAGCGGCGCGGCCGATCGGGCCGGCGTGCCGATGATCTCGACCGAACTCGGTGGGAGGGGAACCGTATCCCTGCCGATCCTCGCAAGGGCCCGGACGGGACTTCATTCGCTGCTTGGGCACTGGGGCGTGCTCAAGGACGCCGGCCTCTCAGGGATCGGAGAGCCGATCCAGTGGGTCGAACTCACGGCCCAGTCCGCGGTCCATTCCACCATGGCAGGCATCCTCGAGCCGGTGGTCGGACTTGGCCAGAAAGTCGCGGCCGGAGAGCTCGTGGCCCGCGTTCACTCAGTGGAAGAACTCGAGCGTCCTCCAAAAGACTTCTTTTCACCGATGGACGGGGTGGTCGCAATCATTCGGCATCCCGCCCTCGTCAATATCGGCACCACCGTGGTCAACATCGCCGTTGACCATGGAACAAGCTATGCGAAAGGCAATCATGAACCGTCCTAGATACATCTCCACATCCGCTCTGCTGCTGGCCGCCGCCGTCGGGCTCAGCGGCTGCACCACTGCGTCACTCGACGCCGGCAAGGAAGCCGCCGCCAGTTCGATTCCCGGCAAGGACGCTGCGATTCCGGCGGCGCCCTTCAACAAGTCCGCCGCGAATCTCTTGCCCCCGGACGTCAAGGCCAAGGGGACATTGGTGGTCGGTACCGACCCCACCTTCGCGCCTTATGAGTTCTACGCGGCTGACAGCAAGACGGTTGTCGGCTGGGACGCGGACTTTGCGAAAGCAGTCGGCGAGACGCTGGGGCTCGAAGTCAAGATGGTTCCCGCGACCTTCGACACCATCCTCCCGGGCGTGAGCTCCAACAAGTACGACGTCGGCATCTCGGGTTTCAATGTCACGGCCGAGCGTAAGATGAATGCCGATTTCGCCTCCTACCAAAGCAGCGGCTCCGGCCTTGCCGTCAAGGCCGGCAACCCCAAGAAGCTGGCCCTCGACGCGATGAAGCTGTGCGGCACGAAGGTGGGTGGCGAAAAGGGGACCACGCAAGGGATCGAGACCCTTCCGGCGTTTTCGAAGCAGTGCGTCGTCGCCGGCAAAGCGCCGATCGACATCCAGTTGTTTCCCTCCCAGAACGAAGCCAACCTGGCACTCATCTCCGGCCGCGTGGACAGCGTCCTCTCAGGCCTTGTTGGCATGGGTTACGCAAGCAAGCTTTCCGGCGGTGCCTTCGAGCTCGCCGGCAACCAGGACTTCGAACCGACGCCGGTAGGTATCGCCATGCCCAAAGGCTCGCCCCTGACCAAGGCGATCGTCGCGGCGGTCAGGGCGCTGATCGCTGGCGACACGTACAAGGCGATCAATGCGAAGTACGGAATCCCGGACTCGGTGACCATCAGCGCTGATGCCGTGGACGCGAGTGGTGCGAAATGAGCACCGTGATCACCGTCCCGAAGATGGGAACAACGGACCGCCGACAGTTCACCGTGGTCTCGGCCAGGCACCCCTGGCGATGGGTGGCTGGCACTGCGGTAGGCGCCGTCGTGATCCTGTTGCTTATTTCCGCGGTGAGCAATCCCCGTTTCGGCTGGGACAAGGTGGCCCTGTATTTCCGTGACGTTGCCATAGTCAACGGGATCGGCATCACCCTGTTCCTGACGGTTGTCTGCATGGCTGTCGGGGTGGGGCTTGGCGTAGTGCTTGCGGTCATGCAGCTTTCGGCAAACCCCGTGGTCAAGGCCTCGGCAAGCGCCTATGTGACGATCTTCCGAGGCACCCCCGTCCTGGTCCAGCTGTTGTTCTGGTTCAACTTGTCGGCGCTGTATCCGGTGATCACCTTTGGTATCCCCGGCGTCAGCCTCGACGCCAACCAGATCATCACACCCCTCGCCGCGGCGATCCTTGGCCTGGGCCTCAACGAGGCTGCCTACATGTCGGAGATCGTCCGGGCAGGAATCCAGTCCATCGATCAAGGTCAAGGCGAAGCCGCGGGTGCCCTCGGCATGTCCCGCATCCAGACCCTCATCAGGGTGATCCTGCCGCAGGCCATGCGCGTCATCATCCCGCCTACGGGCAATGAGTTCATCGGCATGCTCAAGATGACCTCGCTGGTCAGTGTCCTGGCGGTCCCCGAGCTCCTGTACTCCGCCCAGATCATCTACTCGAAGAACCTGCAGGTTGTCCCGCTGCTCCTGGTCGCCAGTATCTGGTACATCATCGTCACCACGGTGTTCACGGTGGGCCAAGGCTACCTGGAACGGCACTTCGCCAGGGGAACGTCCCGTTCCGTCCCGCCGACCGCCGCCGAGCGGTTGCGGAAATTCTTCAGGGTACATTCCGCGCAAGGCTCAGGAAAACAAGGCTCAGGAAAGGAAGGCCAGTCATGACTATCGAGACGAAGGAAAGCCGTAAGGCGCCGGAGGCGCTTCCGCTGGTACGCGCGGAAGGCGTGCGCAAGAGTTTCGGCGACAATGAGGTCCTCAAGGGAATCGATCTGCACGTCCAGAGCGGCGAAGTGGTCTGCCTGATCGGCGCCTCGGGCTCCGGGAAAAGCACCTTCCTGCGGTGCGTGAACCACCTGGAGAAGATCGACGGTGGCCTGCTGTGGGTGGGGGACAGGGCCGTGGGCTACCGGATCAAGGGGGACAAGCTCCATGAACAGTCCCACAACGAAATCTGCGCCGACCGGACCGATATCGGGATGGTCTTCCAGCACTTCAACCTCTTCCCGCACATGACCGTGCTGGAGAACCTGATGGAAGCCCCGATCAGGGTGCTCAAGCACCGCAAGGCGGATGTCCGCCGTCGGGCGTTGGATTTGCTGGAGAAGGTGGGCCTGTCGGAGAAGACGGGGACCTATCCGCGGCACCTCTCGGGCGGGCAGCAGCAGCGGGTGGCGATCGCCCGGGCCCTGTGCATGCAGCCGAAGCTGATGCTGTTTGACGAGCCGACGTCGGCGCTGGATCCGGAGTTGGTGGGCGAGGTCCTCAGGGTGATGAAGGACCTGGCCCGGACGGGAATGACCATGATTGTTGTGACGCACGAGATGGGCTTCGCCCGCGCCGTGGCTGATCGGGTGGTGTTCATGCACGGCGGCCGGATCATTGAGGAAGGTCCCGCCGAAGAGGTCATCGGTAACCCGCAGCATGAGCGGACCAGGGCGTTCTTGTCTGCGGTCCTGTAGTTGTTGATAGTGCGCTCTCGGAAGCGATTGACAGAATGCGTTAGTGATGGCTAACGTATTAATCATGCTCGACCGACTGGAAGTTGCCGCGGAGCCGAACAGGCGGCGCCTGTTGCACCTGCTTGCGGCGGGCGAGCGCACCGTGACGGAGCTGGCTGGCGAATTCACGGTGAGCAGATCCGCTGTCTCGCAGCACTTGTTGTTGCTGGAGCAGGTAGGCCTCGTTGCGGCCCGCAAAGAGGGCCGCAACCGCTACTACCGCTTGGATAACGACGGCATGAGAGAACTCCGGATGCTTTTTGAGCAGTTCTGGACCGCTGAGCTGGACATGCTCCTCGCTGACGCACAAAACTTCACCACCGACCGCCTTCAAACAACAGAGGAATCATCATGATTTACGACAAGACCGTTCTTCTTCCCCTCAACGTCGACCAGGCGTTCGAACTCATCACGCAGCCCGCACGCCTCCGCCGCTGGCAGACCGTTGCCGCCCGCGTCGACCTCAAGGTTGGCGGCGAGTACCGCTGGACCATCACCCCGGGTCACCACGCGGCGGGAACGTTCACGGAAATCGAGCCGGGCAAGCGCGTCGTCTTCACTTGGGGCTGGGAGCAGCCCGAAGCGCCGGCGGATAACGTCTCCACGGTAGCCATCACCCTTGAGCCGGCCGATGGCGGCACCTCCGTGCGCTTGGTGCACGAAGGCCTTCCGACTCCGGAAGCCCTTGCAGGCCACTCCGAGGGCTGGAACCACTACCTCGACCGTCTCCTCGCCGAGGCCTCCACGGGCGACGCCGGTGCCGACGAATGGGCAGCTGCACCTGCCGACCTCAACGAGCTCACCTCCGCGGACGCCACGCTCGCCATCGTGCAGCGCGTACTGGCGCACGTGACCGAGGCCGACGCGCAGACCCAGACTCCGTGCGCCGATTTCAACGTGTCCCAGTTGCTTGACCACCTTGCCGGCTCAATTGCCAACATCGCCAAGGCCCTTGGCGCCGAAGTAGCCGACGACGCCGGGAAGTCGCCCGAGGTGCGCATCGCCGACCTCGCCCAGCCGACGCTGGAAGCCTTCTATCGCCGCGGACTCGAAGGCACCATTGACATGGGCTTCGCCGAACTGCCGGCCACGATGGTCGCCTCCATCCTCAACCTCGAGTTCCTGGTCCACGCTTGGGACTTCTCCAAGGCCCTGGGCTTCGAGGTGTCGGTGGCGGATGAGCTCACCGACTACGTCGAGGTCCTCGCGCAGAACACCATCAGCGAGCAGGTCCGCGCAAGCGGCAGCTTCGCCCAGGCCAAGGAAGTCGCCGAGACGGCATCCAGCCTGGAGCGCCTGGTCGCTTTCACCGGCCGGACTGTTCACGCCTAAGCTCGAGGCTACTCAACGAAGGGATAGCAATGCCGCAGGTTGATAGCTACAAGCAGGGAACCCCATGTTGGGTGGACCTGTCGTCGTCGGACATCGAGGCCTCCAAGGCCTTTTACAGTGATCTGTTCGGCTGGGAATTGGACGCGATGGATGCCGGCAACGGCATGACCTACTACATGGCCAAGCTGCAGGACCGCTACGTGGCGGGCATGATGCAGCAGATGCCGGACATGGCCGCGGCCGGCGCACCGTCCTTCTGGGCCAACTACCTCGCCGTCGATTCGGTAGATGACGCCGCTGAGCGCGTCACGGCGGCAGGCGGCAACGTTCTCTTCCCGCCGGACAGCGTCCCCAACGGAAGCGGGCGGATGTTCTTCGCAGCCGATCCTACGGGTGCACAGATTGGCTTCTGGGAGGCCGGAACCCACCACGGCGCCGGGCTGGTCAATGAACCGGGCACGGTGGTCTGGAACGAACTGCAGACGAACGACGTCCCCAAGGCCGTCGCCTTCTACGAATCCGTGACGGGATGCTCCAGCGAGACGGCCGCGGCCGGAGACCTGCAGGAATACACCCAGCTCGTAGTGGACGGGAAGTCCGTAGGCGGCGCCATGAAGCAGCCCGTCGAGGGAATGCCGCCGTTCTGGATGACCTACTTCAATGTTGCGGACGTGAACGAGTCCGTGGCGAAGGCCGTCGAGCTCGGCGCCCAGGTCTTCGCGCCTGCCTTCGACGTCCCTGGCGTCGGCCGCATGGCAGTCCTCGGTGATCCAGCCGGAGCAGCCTTCAGCGTCATGGCCGCCGAAAGCAACTAGGCCTCAAACAAAAGTGCCCACCCAACTGCCTGATCGGCAATGGGGTGGGCACTTTTTGCGTGAAGAACCCTTAGGCGTAAGCGTTCACGAGGCGCACGGCGCCGCCGTCGACGCCCTTGGCGCCCTGGACGTAGTCCGGACCGCTCTTGATGATCGAGTCGGAGTCCGCGGCCACCGTACCCATGACCCACGACGGCAAGCCGCGCTCGTTGAGGCGGGCCACGGCGGCGTCGGCGATTTCGGGAGACACGATGGCCACCATGCCGACACCGAGGTTGAGCGTGCGCTCGAGGTCGGCAAGGGGAACATTGCCGAGCTCGGACACCAGCTTGAAGATGGCCGGCAGTTCCCAGGTGGCGCGGTCAACCGTGGCCACGAGGCCCTGCGGCAGGACGCGGGCCAGGTTGGCTGCGAGGCCGCCGCCGGTGACGTGGCTGAAGCCGTGCACGGCGCCGGGCGCAGTACCCAGGCCGCTGACCGGGAACGCGCGGGCGAGGTCCAGGCAATCGGCGGCGTAGACGCGGGTGGGCTCCAGCAGTTCTTCGCCCAGCGTGCGGCCGAGTTCGGAGACCTGGCGGTCAAGGGCCCAGCCGGCGTGGTTGATAACGCGACGGACCAGGGAGTAGCCGTTGGAGTGCAGGCCCGAGGAAGCCATGCCGATCACGACGTCGCCGGCGCGGACGCGGTCCGGGCCAAGCAGGGCGTCGGCTTCGACAACACCGGTAGCTGCACCGGCGACGTCGTACTCGTGCTCACCCAGCAGGCCCGGGTGCTCAGCGGTTTCGCCACCCACCAGGGCAGTGCCCGCCACGGAACAAGCGGCGGCGATGCCGCGGACGATGTCCGCGATGCGCTCGGGGACAACCTTGCCGCACGCGATGTAGTCGGTCATGAAGAGCGGCTCTGCGCCGACTACGACGATGTCGTCCACCACCATGCCCACCAGGTCGAAGCCGATGGTGTCGTGGATGTCCATGGCCTGGGCGATGGCCACCTTGGTGCCGACGCCGTCCGTGGACGTGGCCAGCAGGGGCCGCTTGTACGTGAGCAGCTTGGAGACGTCGTACAGGCCGGCGAAACCGCCGACGCCGCCGAGCACGGAGCTGTTGTGGGTCGCCTTGACGGCGTCCTTCATGAGTTCGACGGCGCGGTCACCCGCTTCGACGTCGACGCCGGCGGACGCGTAGGTGATGCCGGTTGTGTTCTCAGCGGCGGAGGATGCGGAGGTCATACGGACTCTTTCTTATCGGCGTCGGTCAGCAGGTTCTCAAACTCGGCGTCGGGTCCGGGATCGCAGCCCGTGGCGCCGGGCTTGTTGGCCGGGTCGTCCGAGTCCGCGGTTACGGCTTCGGCGGAGATGCCCGACGTCGGCAGCCCGCCGAGGTCGGTGCGCTCCAGGAGGTTCTTGCCCAATTTGTCCGAACCCGGAAGTGCGATGGGGTACTGGCCGGTGAAGCAGGCGGTACAGAGGCGTTCGCGCGGTTGCTGGGTGGCGCCGATCATGCCGTCTTCGGAAATGTAAGCCAGCGAATCCGCTCCGATGGCCTGGGAGATTTCCTCGATGGTGGCGCCGTTGGCGATCAGTTCAGCGCGGGACGCGAAGTCGATGCCGTAGAAGCAGGGCCACTGGACGGGCGGGGAGGAGATCTTGACGTGGACAGCTGCGGCGCCGGCCTCGCGGAGCATCCTGACGATGGCGCGCTGGGTGTTGCCGCGGACGATCGAGTCATCCACTACCACCACGCGCTTGCCGCGGATCACGGATTCGAGGGCGTTGAGCTTGAGCCGGATGCCGAGCTGGCGCAGGGTCTGCGAGGGCTGGATGAACGTGCGGCCCACGTAGGAGTTCTTGACGAAGCCGTGCGCGAACGGGATGCCGGATTCTTCGGCGTAACCGACCGCTGCCGGGGTTCCGGATTCGGGGACCGGGATGACGATGTCCGCTACCTGGGTGTTTTCGCGGGCCAGCTGGCGGCCCATCTCCACGCGGGACTCGTACACGGAGCGCCCGGCAATCGAAGCGTCGGGGCGCGCAAGGTAGACGTACTCGAAAACGCAACCGGCCGGCGTCGCTTCCGCGAAACGCTGGGAACGGACGCCGTTTTCGTCAATGGCGATGAACTCGCCAGGCTCGATCTCGCGGATGAAGCTGGCCCCGACGGTTGCCAAGGCGGACTGTTCCGACGCGACGACCCAGCCGCGCTCGAGGCGGCCAAGGCACAAGGGGCGGATGCCGAAGGTATCGCGGGCCGCGTAGAGGGTGCCTTCGTCCATGAACACGAAGCAGAAGCCGCCCCGGATCTTGGGAAGCAGCTCAAGCGCGGTCTGTTCGAGGGTCTTGCCCTCTTCGCCTTCGAGGAGGGCAGTGACCAGGGCGGTGTCCGAGGTGTTGCCCTGCTTCATTTCGCCGGTCAACTGACCGCCGTTGAGTTCGAGGATCATTTCCCGGAGCTCAGCCGTGTTGGTCAGGTTGCCGTTGTGCGCGAGGGCAACGGTGCCGGTGGCGGTTGCGCCCAGGGTGGGCTGTGCGTTGGCCCAGTGGCTTGCTCCGGTGGTGGAGTAGCGGCAGTGGCCGACGGCAAGGTGCCCGGTGAGGGTGTTTAGGGTTGTCTCGTCGAAGACCTGGGACACGAGGCCCATGTCCTTGTAGACATTGATGCGCTTGCCGTCACTGGTAGCAATACCAGCCGATTCTTGTCCGCGGTGCTGCAACGCATACAGCCCGTAATAGGTGAGTTTTGCTACTTCTTCGCCCGGCGCCCAGACCCCGAAGACGCCACAAGCGTCCTGAGGTCCTTTTTCGTCGGGGAGAAGATCATGAGAAAGTTTTCCGTCGCCACGTGCCACTGGTCAATTGTCGCATGATGTTGGCGTGGTACTTTCCCTCACGCGACATTGTGACCGGGATCCTATGCCCCGGCGTCGTCCTCTGTGGGGCTGGGCACGGACTCGACGACGGCACGCTGGGAACGCCGCACGCTGACTTTGTCGAGGACGAGGGCCGCGACGGCGCCCAGCAGCACGCCGCCCGCGGCGAAGGACACAAGGAAAAAACCGAAGACCGCCCCCGTGTCGAAACTTTGGTCGCCGGGGATCCCGTAGGCAACGAACGCGGCAACAATGATGCCGAGCACCCCGCCGAGTCCCATGAAGGGAACGAACTTCGGCGCACGGCGGACCGTGATCCCGCGGCGTTCCGGAGTGCCGTTGTCTGCCGCGGCGTTGCGTGCCGGGCTGTTGTGTGACGTGCTGTTTTGCGATGTGCCGTCGGCGTTCGCGCCCTCAGAAACCATGCCTTCCAGCTTACTGTTCCGAAGAGGTTGGTTTGTGGTCTGAAGTCAGACCATTGACAGATTGATGTGAATTGGGTCACTATCGATGCGAGCGGTGTCGGCCCGTTCCCCCCTTCCGTTTAGAAAGAGAATAATCATGAGTGATCGTTCTACGGCAGCGAAGGTGCAGGCTGTGCAAGACGCAGATGCTGCGGCCCTCGCCGAGCTTGGCTACAAGCAAGAGTTACATCGCGGCATGTCCGGCTTCTCCAACTTCGCAGTCTCGTTTTCCATCATTTCGATTTTGGCTGGCTGCATTACCTCCTTCAGCATTGCGCTCAAGTCCGGCGGTCCGGCTGCCATCAACCTGGGTTGGCCGCTGGTTGGTGTTCTGGTCCTGTGCGTGGCGCTCTCCATGGCCGAGGTTTGTTCGCGGTACCCGACCGCCGGTGGCTTGTATTTCTGGGCCGGCAGGCTCGCCAAACGCAACAAGCGGGCCTGGGCCTGGTATGTCGGGTGGTTCAATTTCCTCGGTGAAGTGGCCGTCACGGCCGCAATCGACTTCGGCTGCGCCACAACAATGATGGCTTTCGCGGCGCTGACTTTCGGCGTTGAGCCCACCCCGGGCGGTACGTTCGCGCTGTTTGTCGTCCTCATGGTTATCCACGCCCTGCTCAACAGCTTCGGCGTCAAGATTGTCAGTTTCCTGTCCAATGTCTCGGCCTGGTGGCACATCGTGGGTGTTGCGATCATTGTGGCGGCGCTGTGGCTCATGCCCACGAGCCACCAGTCCTTTGACTGGACGATGACCGCGTGGCACAACGAAACCGGCTTCACTTTCGGGCCGTACGTCTTCCTCATGGGCCTGCTCATGTCGCAGTACACCTACACCGGCTACGATGCTTCGGCCCACGTTGCCGAGGAGACCAAGAACGCAGCCATTGCGGCTCCCAAGGGGATTGTCATGAGCGTCGTCATCTCCATCATTGGTGGCTGGATACTGCTCTACTCACTCGTCGCGGCGATCCCGGACGGCTCAGAGGAAGGCCTGACCACTCTTGGCGCTACGGCAACAGGCTTGCCCCCGGCGCAGATTTTCCTGGATGCATTGGGCAACCCCGGCGTAGCGAAATTCCTGCTGGCCATCGTGGTGGGCGCACAATTCTTCTGTGGCATGGCCTCAGTGACCGCCAACTCACGCATGACCTACGCTTTCTCCCGCGACAATGCACTGCCAGGCTCCCGCATCTGGGCCAAAGTCAA
The DNA here is from genome assembly GCF_056398685.1 of Arthrobacter sp. 01T428. Lineage (NCBI taxonomy): Bacteria > Bacillati > Actinomycetota > Actinomycetes > Micrococcales > Micrococcaceae > Arthrobacter > Arthrobacter sp. 01T428. The sequence continues at coordinate 44,765 of NZ_JBFTPW010000018.1, forward strand.
CGCCCGGAGCGGCACCCCCACAAACTCCATCTGGCTCTGCGTTGGCTGCGCGATCGTGCTCGCCTCACCAGCCCTGTTCAACACCACCGCGTACTTTGCCGTAACGAGCGTGGCCGTCATTGGCCTCTACATCGCGTACATCACCCCGGTGTTGCTCCGCAGGCTCAATAAGAACTTCGTACCGGGCCCGTGGCACCTCGGGAAATGGAGTCCCATCATCAACTGGGTAGCGATTGTGTGGGTCGCCATCATCGTGATCCTCTTCGTTCTTCCGCCCGTCGCAGACATCACCATCGACACGTTCAACTACGCGCCGATCGCCGTCGTCGTCGTGTTCCTCCTTGCCACCGTGCTTTGGTACACCACGGGGCGCCGGACATTCATGACGAGTGCCGAACAGGAGCACCTGACGATCGACGCCGATAAGCTGCTCAACTAGCAACACACGCGGGCCGCCGGCGGTTCTCGCCGGCGGCCTCCCACCAAGGAAGGCCACCATGTTGTTCGCCGAACCGATTGAATCCCCCCTCCTGGAGACGGTCTTGCTTCCCGTGCGCGGACACATGGCGTTCGAGTCATGCGTTGAGCACTTGGGATCGGCAATCCAGTTGGGGATCTTCAAAACCGGTGAGCGCCTCCCGCCCGAGCGCGACTTGGCCGAGCGCATGCAGGTCTCCCGGGCCACGCTGCGGGAAGCGATCAGCGCGTTGCGAGCCGCGGGCTTCGTCACGACCGTCCGGGGGCGGGGCGGCGGAACCATCGTGGAACCGGTCGGCAACGCCCGGCCGCCGGAGCGCCTCGACAACAAGGACAGGCAGGGGGAAATCAGCGACATCCTCATCTTCCGTTCCGTGATTGAACCCGGGGCTTGCCAGCGGGCGGCCTCGATGCGGCTCAGCGAGGATCAGCGTCAGCTCCTGATTGATTCCTTGGCCGAGGTTGAAAACGCGGGTTCCCCGGTGGAATACAGGCAAGCCGACGCCCGCCTCCACCTGGCTTTCTCCGCTGTTGCGGGGTCGTCCGAACTCAATAAAGCCAGCACTACCATCCAGACAAAGATCCACGAGTTCCTCGCGGAAATCCCCTTTCTGCAGCGGAACATCGAACATTCAAACCAAGAGCATCGATTGATAGTGCAGGCCATCCTCGACGGCGAGCCTGCAGCGGCCCGAAGCGTCATGGAATTGCACTGCGAGTCCACTGCCGCACTACTCAAGGGACTACTGAAATGAGCAGCACTATGAACGACATTTCGAACACCGCGGACACCACTGTTCACCCCCGCAATGACCGTATGCTCACCGTTGAGCAACTCAAGGCGCGGATTGCCGAGGGCGCCATAGACACCGTGATTCTCGGCTTCACCGACATGCAGGGCAGGCTTCAGGGCAAGCTCCTTCACGCGCAATTCTTCCTGGATTCCGTCCTGGAGCACGGCACTGAAGGCTGCAACTACCTCCTCGCCGTTGACACCGAAATGAACACCGTGGATGGCTATGACATTTCCTCGTGGGAAAAGGGCTATGGTGACATGCTCTTCGACATGGATTTGGACACCATCCGTGTCCTTCCCTATCGCGAGGGGAGTGCGCTGATCCAGTGCGATCTGTCCACGACCGACGGCACTCCGGTCTCCGTTTCGCCCCGCGCCATGCTCAAGCGCCAGACGGCCAAGGCGGCCGAGCGCGGTTGGAAGGCACTTGCCGGAACCGAGCTTGAATTTGTGGTCTACAACGACTCCTACGAGCAGGCATGGGAGCTGGACTACAAGCACCTCACTCCTGCCAATCAATACAACGTGGACTACTCGCTCCTCGGATCCGGCCGCGTGGAACCCCTGCTTCGCCGGATCCGGAACGAGATGTACGCAGCCGGCATGACCGTGGAATCAGCCAAAGGTGAATGCAACTTCGGCCAACACGAGATCGCGTTCAAGTACGACGAGGTGGTCACCACGGCGGACAACCATTCCGTCTACAAGACCGCGGCCAAGGACATCGCCCATGACATGGGCCAATCCATTACCTTCATGGCCAAGCCCAACGAGCGCGAGGGCAATTCCTGCCACATCCACCTGTCCCTTCGCGGACTCGACGATGAACTGGTCTTCTGGGACAAGGCCACCGGCGCCCGCACCAAGACCTACGATCACTTCATCGCCGGGGTGCTTGCCACGATGCGGGAATTCACGCTCTTTTACGCTCCCAACATCAACTCCTACAAGCGGTTCGTCAAAGGCTCGTTCGCTCCGACGGCGGTGGCCTGGGGCCTCGACAACCGCACCTGCTCAGTGCGCCTCGTGGGCCACGGTCAGAGCGCCCGGCTGGAAAACCGGCTACCGGGTGGTGACGTCAACCCGTACTTGGCGCTGTCGGCCATGCTTGCCGGCGGGCTCTACGGAATCGAAAACGAGCTCGAACTCGAGCCCGGAACCCTTGGCAACGCCTACACCTCGGGCGCTCCCACCGTGCCGACGACGATGCGGGAAGCGCGGGATCTGTTCGCCAACTCCGTGATCGCCAAGGAAGTCTTCGGCGAGGAAGTGGTGCGGCACTACGTGAACTACGCCGACGTCGAACTGGCAGCTTTTGAGTCCGCCATCACGGACTGGGAGCTCCGCCGCGGCTTCGAAAGGCTGTAGGCGATGACTCAGAATCAGACACAGGCTCCAGGTTCAAGCCGGCCTCCTCGCATCGCGTTGACCACTTATCTTCAAAACGCGAAATGGGGGATTTGGGACGCGCGGGCAGCGGTACTGCCGGCAACGTATTTGGAAGCCGTGGTGGCGGCAGGCGGCACCCCTCTCCTGCTGCCGCCCATCGGCACCGATACTTCCGTCCTTGACCTCGTGGATGGCCTCGTTGTGGTGGGAGGCGCCGACGTCGACCCCGGAAATTACGACGCCGAGCCCCACCCGAGCACACGCAGCCAGCCCGAGCGGGACGAGCACGATATCTCGTTGACGCTGGCGGCCTTGGAGAAGGGCATTCCGCTCTTCGCGATCTGCCGCGGCGCGCAAATCCTCAACGTGGCCCTGGGCGGAAACCTCATCCAGCACGTGCCGGACGTGCTGCCCGAGGCGAACTACCAACCTGCTCCCGGAGTCTACGGGGAGGTTGAGTTCGATACTCGGCCGGGCAGCATCAGCGCGCAACTACTAGGTGAAAAGGCATCGGCGCCGGTCTATCACCACCAGATTCTTGACCGGGTTGCCGAAGGCCTTTGCGTCACCGCGCGTGCGGCGGACGGGACGGTCGAGGCCGTCGAATCGACCCAAGGAAGTTGGGCGTTGGGCGTTCAGTTTCATCCTGAACAAAATCGTTCCGACGTGCGGCTCTTCGAAGGATTCATTGAGGCTGCCAGAAGGTACCGGGACGGGGAACTCTACGCTGAGCGCCTCAACCCATCGACGGAATTCACAGCGACAGAAAAGAGCTGGGCGTGAGTGCCACAATTTTTGACATCATCAATCCGGCCACAGAAGAGTTCCTTCAAACCGTTGAGCTGGCATCCCTCGCCGAAACGGACGCGCTGATTGCCCGCGCGGCCGCTGCCTTCGAGACCTGGCGGAACGTGTCGCCGTCGGACCGGGCACTGCTCCTGCGCCGGTTCGCGGCCGCCGTCGACGCCGATCTGGAGAACCTCGCGCAACTGGAAGTCCGCAACGCGGGGCATACGATCGGCAACGCCCGCTGGGAAGCGGGCAATGCGCGCGACGTCATCAGCTACTACTCGGCGGCTCCTGAGCGGCACTTCGGGCGGCAGATCCCCGTTGCCGGAGGCCTCGATGTGACGTTCCACGAGCCATTGGGCGTTGTCGGCATTATTGTGCCGTGGAACTTTCCGATGCCGATCGCGGCGTGGGGCTTCGCTCCGGCGCTCGCGGCGGGCAACACGGTGGTACTCAAACCCGCGGAACTTACGCCGCTGACCGCGATGAGACTCGGGGAGCTGGCGCGCGAGGCCGGCCTGCCCGATGGCGTGCTGACTATCATCCCCGGGAAGGGCTCCGTTGTGGGGGCGCGCTTCGTCACCCACCCTGCGGTGCGAAAGGTCGTCTTCACCGGGTCCACCGGGGTTGGCAAGCAGATCATGGCCGGTTGTGCCGACCAGGTGAAGCGCGTGACGCTCGAGCTGGGTGGGAAGAGCGCGAACATCGTGTTCGCCGACGCCGACCTTGAGGCCGCTGCTGCCGCAGCACCAGGCGGCGCGTTCGACAACGCCGGCCAGGACTGCTGTGCCAGGTCCCGGATCCTGGTGGAAAAATCGGCCTACGACAGCTTCTTGGAGCTTCTCGAGCCCGCCGTTCGGGCTGTCAAAGTCGGCGACCCGGCGGATGAAAGTACCGTCATGGGGCCCTTGATTTCCGCCCGGCAAAGGGAAACCGTTGCAGGCTTTGTGCCCTCGGGAGCGCCCATAGCTTTCCAAGGCGAGGTGCCCGAAGGGCCGGGATTCTGGTTCCCGCCCACGGTCCTGGCTCCCGACTCCTTCGACGACCCGGCAGTGCGGGAGGAGATCTTCGGACCGGTCGTCGTCGTCGTTCCCTTCAACGACGAGGGGGACGCGGTACGGATTGCCAATGACACCGAATACGGCCTCTCCGGATCGATCTGGACCCAAGACATTGGCCGGGCCTTGCGCGTGGCCCGCGGGGTGGAAGCCGGAAACCTTTCGGTGAACTCCCACTCTTCAGTCCGGTATTCGACGCCGTTCGGCGGCTTCAAGCAATCGGGCCTGGGCCGCGAACTGGGTCCCGATGCCCTCGATTCCTTCAGCGACGTAAAGAACGTCTTCATCGCGCACTGAACCCACCAACTTTGGAAGACCCATGATTCAAGGAGAGATCACCATGACCGAATTCATTTCACACCGACTCAAGGACCGCACAGCCGTTATCACCGGCGGCGGCAGCGGGATCGGTTTGGCCACGGCAAAGCGTTTCGCCTCGGAGGGTGCCAACGTGGTCATCGCCGATATCGATCCGGCAGCCGGAGAAGCAGCCGCGGCCGCCGTCGATGGCATCTTCGTGAAGGTCAATGTCACAGACGAGCAGGAAGTCATCGACCTCTTCGCCGCGGCCAAGAGCCACTACGGCAGCGTCGATATCGCGTTCAACAACGCGGGCATTTCGCCGCCGGACGATGCATCCATCCTCGACACCGGAATCGACGCCTGGCGCCGGGTCCAGGAGGTCAACCTGACGAGCGTCTACTACTGCTGCAAATACGCGCTGCCTTACATGTTGGAGCAGGGCAAGGGCTCGATCATCAACACCGCGTCCTTCGTGGCCGTGATGGGTGCGGCGACCTCGCAGATCTCCTACAGCGCCTCCAAGGGCGGCGTGCTGGCCATGACCCGTGAGCTCGGCGTCGAATTCGCGCGCAAGGGGGTGCGAATCAACGCGCTGTGCCCGGGACCGGTCAACACTCCGCTGCTGAAGGAACTCTTCGCCTCCGATCCGGAGCGGGCCGCGCGGCGCTTGGTCCACGTGCCCTTGGGCCGCTTCGCCGAGCCCGAGGAACTGGCCGCTGCGGTCGCCTTCCTGGCGAGCGACGACGCCTCGTTCATTACCGCGTCGACCTTCATGGTTGACGGCGGAATCTCCGGAGCCTACGTCACGCCGATCGACTAGCGGAAGCTTCCAGGTCGGTTCCCCACTCCAGCTGTGGGTGGGGAACCGATGGGTTAGCTGCCCCGGTACGTGGAGAACGCGAAGGGGCTGAGCAGGAGCGGCACGTGGTAGTGCTCACCGGCGTCGGACACCGTGAAGCTCAAGTCCACCTCCGGGAAAAAGGTGTCAACGCCTTGTGCCTTGTAATACGGACCGGTCGCGAAGTTCAAGCGGTAACTGCCGCCGTCGACCCTCTCAGGGCCAAGGTCCTTGATCCGGCCGTCCGCGTCCGTGGTGCCGCTAGCTACGTGGCGCCAGTTGTCGCCGTCGCGCACGGAGAGAACGACGGCGACGCCGGCCGCCGGGCGCCCGGAACCGGTGTCCAGGATGTGGGTGGTGATCTGGGAAACACTCATTTGCTGGGTTCTCCTTCGCTGCTCCCGCTGTCTTCGCTGATCACGCCGGCAAGACGCAGCAGGGCGATTTCGCGCAATTGTCCGGCCACGATCAGGTCTTCTTCTTCCGCGGTATGGGTCAGGCGCTCGTGGAGGGAGGCCAGGATGTCGTTGGCTGTCCGTCCTGCTGCCCGGATGAGGAAGACGCGGCCGAACTTGGCCTCGTACTCTCGGTTGCCTTCGGCCAAAGCGGTGACGACTCCGTCATCGCCGGGGTCGACGCCCGCCTGTTCGGAGCGGGACATCGCGGCTTCGGTGGTCTGCGCCTTGGGTCGTTCGCCGATCCGCGGGTGATGGGCCATCGCGGCCGCCACTTCGTCCGACGTGAACGGCTCGGCGGTTTCCCGGGCGAAATCGAGCAAGGAGTCCAAGCCGCTGAACGGACGCGCATCTGCGACGTGCTCCACCCAACGCTGGATGTCGAGGCATGGGCGGAGGACGTCGATGGCGTCCGCACGGTCCACGCTGTTGAATACTTCAAGCTGCATGCTTGTTCATTCCTCGTGCGAGTGCTGGCATCCATGGTGTTGGCTATGCGGAACTCCGGCGATTCCTGCCGGATGGACCTGCGCGCCTCCGCACTCCAGGCCTTCCACATCATGGAACTGTTATTTCAGCATACGTAATAGTGAATCCAATGACAGCCGTGGTGTCAAGAGAATACCGCACCCCGGTCCTCCCTCCTTCCCGCTTTGGCCTCTCTGCGACGCTCGCTCACTTATGCCGCCGTTTCCCGAAACGCTCGCTCACCTTCGGTGGGTTCTACCGAAACGCTCGCTCACCTTCGTCGCCTGGTGGACAATGTCAGCAACGAGCCAAAGGAGTTCCGCCATGCCAGAGGTCCTGACATCCCGGTATCTGTTCGGGCCGGGTCCCAGCAATTGCTATCCGGAAGTGACGGCCGCATTGGGGTATCCGGTGATCGGGCACCTGGATCCCGTGTTCATCGAGCGACTGGACCGGACATGCGCGGGGCTTCGGACGGTGTGGGGGACCCGGAATGCCCGCACCCTGCCATTGAGTGCCACTGGTTCCGGCGGCATGGAGGCTGCCTTTGTTAATACAGTGTCCGACGGCGACGTGGCAGTCATTGCCGTCAACGGGCTTTTCGGGGAGCGCATGTGTGAGGTCGCCCGGCGGTGCGGTGCCACGGTGGTCCGCGTCGACCATGAATGGGGCCAACCGGTGGATTCGGAGCGGGTCCTCGCCGCGCACCCCCATCCCAAGGTGATTGCCGCTGTCCATGCCGAAACCTCCACGGGTGTCCTGTCCGACGTCGCGCCCCTTGGCGCCGGCAAGGGCGATGCCTTGCTGATCGTGGACGCGGTGACGTCCATCGGCGGACTGGAACTCCTGGCCGACGACTGGGGGATCGACGTCGGGTATGCCGGGACGCAGAAGTGTTTGGGAGCGCCCCCTGGCTTGTCCCCGTTCACAGTGTCCGAGCGCGCTTTCGAGCGACGCGTCAGGGAGCCTCGTTCGTGGTACCTGGATATCGGCCTTCTGGGCGGGTATGTCGGCGCGGCGAGCGGCAGCCGAACGTATCACCACACGGCGCCGGTGACCATGATCGCGGGGCTAGAGGCGGGACTTGACCGCATCTTGGCCGAGGGGCTCGCGGCTGTTCAAGCGCGGCACCGTGCCGCCGGGGCCGAGTTGCGCGACGGCCTCGAAGCGATGGGGCTCGAGCTGTTTGCCGCGGAGGGCTCGCGATTGCCGAGCCTCACCACGGTCAAAGTGCCCGACGGCGTGGACTCGGCCGCCGTCCGCGCCTACCTTCTGGAGAACTTCAGTACGGAAATCGGCTCCGGTGCGGGTGCGTTTACGTCGACCGTTTGGCGGATCGGCATGATGGGGCCGAATGCCAACAGGGCGTCGGTGAAGCTCGTGCTTGGCGCGCTGGAAGAAGCGATCGCGAAGGCATGACCCTCGCTCACATATCGACGCTCATGCCGTGACGCCCGCTCACATATGAAGGCCAATTCCGAAATGCCCGCTCACTCCTGGCCGCCGAAAATAGAGAGTCCTCCTGCAGATCATGATCTGCAGGAGGACTCTCTATTTGGCCTCATAGGTGAGCGGGCGTCGGCCCGGGAGTCGTCATATGTGAGCGGGCGTCGGCCCGGACGGCCTTGTTTGTGAGCGGGCGTTACAGTCCGAGTTCGGCCTTCAGGGCTGCTACGTGGCCCTGGGCCTTGACCTGGTACTGGGTCAGCTTGACCTTGCCTTCGCCGTCGAGCACTACGGTGGAGCGGACCAGTCCGTCGACTACCTCGCCGTTCACGAGTTTCTCGCCCCAGGCGCCGTAGGCCAGCGCTACTGCGTGGTCTTCGTCGGAGAGGAGCGGGAAGGTCAGGGAGAAATCGCCGGCGAAGTGTGCGATCTTTTCCGGGGCGTCGGGGGAGATGCCCAGGACTTCGTAGCCGGAGGACTGCAGGCTGGCAAGGCTGTCGCGGAAGTCGCAGGCCTCGGTGGTGCAGCCGGGGGTGGCGGCTTCCGGGTAGAAGTACACGATGACGTTGCGTCCGCGGTAATCGGACAGGGAAACTTTCTGGCCTTCGGAGTTAAGCAGCGCGAAATCGGGGGCCTGGGTTCCGGCGAGGAGTTTCTGGGTCATGTTGCGATCCTTGACTTGTCGGGCAACCGCCGTGGCCGGCGATCAATCTAATGGTGTAACGGGCTGCCTAGATGCAGTATTCCGCAGGTCCGCGGACGGTGGAGCCTGGTCCGGGCACGAACTGGTAGCCGCCTCCACGCACCGTGGCGATGACATGGCGGGCTGAGCCCAGCTTGCGCCGGACGCGTCCAACATACACGTCGATCGACCGAAATGCCGCGCCGGGACAGTCAAGTGACTCCAAAAAGCGTTGCAATTCTTCACGTGGGATGGGGCGGGACAGGTTTTCCACGAGGTAGCGGAGGAGGCTGTGTTCCATCGCGGTGAAGCTGACAGGCACACCGTCGAGGAGGACGGTATTCGCGGCCAGGTCTACTGCCACGGTGCTGCGTCGTCCGGCCAGGGAGACCGGCGACGGAGCGGTTGCGCGGTTTTCGGCGTCGGGCACTTCCGACGCCGAACCGCCGTCGGACGCTGCCGCACCGTCGGACGAGCCGGAAGAATCACCGGACGTTGCAGCTCCGGCGGCGGGCCAAAGGAGGACTTCCGCCCCCGGAGCAAGTTTGCGGGCCCGGGCCAGGACCGCTTCAGCGGCCCTGGCCCAAACCTCGGGATCGATCTCGCGGCCTTCGCCGGGCTGTACCCACACGGCGAGTCCGCGCGGGTGCATCCCGGGCCGAACCAGACCGGGCCGAAGCGCGGAAGGCCGGGGGGCGGGCTGGTGCCGCGAGGCGTTGAGCCGTGCGGGCAGTTGCCCGTACGGGGCATGGACGTTGACGGCCATGGCTTGGCCTTACACGCCGCCGCGGCGAATCAGCTTGCCGCTGGGCGTCCGGCCGTCGATCTCGCTGCCGCGCAGGTACGTTTTGCGTACGACGCCGGAGAGCGCCTTGCCGTCGTACGGCGTGATCGGGTTCTTGTGCTTGAGCTTCTTGACGTCGACGACGAACGCGTCATCGGGCGCGAAGATGGAGAAATCAGCGTCGTACCCGAGCGCCAGCTGGCCTTTATTGTGCAGGCGGGCCAAGGCGGCAGGCTTCTCGGACATCCAGGAAACCACCTGCTCCAGGGTGATGCCGCGGTGCCGGGCTTCGGTCCAGATCAGAGAGAGCCCCAGCTGCAACGAGGAGACCCCGCCCCAGGCCACGGCGAAGTCGCCATTTTCCAGGTCCTTCAGGTCAAGCGTCGAGGGCGAGTGGTCCGAGACGATGCAGTCGATGGTGCCGTCCTGTAGGCCCTGCCAGAGCAGCTCGCGGTTGGAGGCCTCGCGGATGGGCGGGCAGCACTTGTACGCGGTGGCGCCGTCGGGGATTTCCTCGGCCATGAGGGTGAGGTAGTGCGGGCAGGTTTCAACGGTGAGGTGCACGCCGTCGCGCTTTGCCGAAGCGATCATCGGGAGGGCGTCCGACGACGAGAGGTGCAGTATGTGCGCACGTGCACCGGTCCAGCGGGCACGTTCGATGACCTCGGCGATGGCCTTGTTCTCGGCGCCGCGGGGGCGGGACGCAAGGAATGTGGAGTAGTGTGCGCCGCCGGGGTGGGGTGCGTGGTCGATCGCGTGGGAGTCTTCGGCGTGGACGATCATGAGGGAGTCGAAGGACTTGAGCTCGGCCATGTCCTCTTCCATCTCGTCCGCGTCGAGGTGCGGGAACTCGTCCACACCGGAGTGGAGCAGGAAGCACTTGAAGCCGAAGACGCCCTCGTCGTGCAGCGGGCGGAGGTCCTTCTTGTTGCCCGGGATGGCGCCGCCCCAGAATCCGACGTCCACGAACGCCTGGTCCTCGGCGACTTCGCGCTTGAGCTTGAGGCCTTCCACGTTGGTGGTGGGCGGGATGGAGTTCAGCGGCATGTCGATGATGGTGGTGACGCCGCCGGCTGCCGCAGCGCGCGTGGCGGAGGCGAAGCCTTCCCATTCGGTGCGGCCGGGCTCGTTGACGTGAACGTGGGTGTCAACGAGGCCGGGGATGAGGGTTTCGTCGTCGCCGAGCTCGATGATTTCGGTGCCCTGCAGGCCGTTGCCCAAAGGCTCGATAGCGACGATCACGCCGTTGCGGACGCCGACTTCGCGAGCGGTGATACCGGCGGTGGTGAGGATGCGCTGGCCGCGGATGACCAGGTCAAACGGGCCGTGTGCCGTGGTGGTTTCTTCAGACATGGAGTTGCTCCTTGGTCTCGGTTCGCGCTGCGTCTTGGGTGGATACCGCTTTTTCAGAGAGGCGCACGCCGATGTGCTTACCCAATTCTTCAAGCAGCGGCCCTGCTTCAGCTATACATTTCTCTACATTGGATTCGAGCTCGGTCAATGCGTGGACCGACTCGAAACCGGACTCCGAAAGTTGTTCCGGGCTCAGCGTACTGCGGCCGCAGACGGCAATCACAGGGATCCCCGAACGCGCCGCCGCCCGCGCCACGCCCATCGGCGTTTTGCCGAGCAGGCTTTGTTCGTCGAGGCTGCCTTCGCCGGTGATCACCAGGTCCGCGCCGGCCAACCGCTGCTCGAGTTCAGTGAATTCGAGCACGACGTCGATGCCCGGCCTGCGTGCCGCGCCCAGCGCCGCGATGGCGATGTAGCCGACGCCGCCTGCCGCACCAGCGCCCGGAGCCTGTGCGGCGTCCTGGGCTTCGGAGCCGATCTCGTTGGCGAGGACCTGGACGAAGTGGGCCAGAGCCGCGTCGAGCGAGGCGACATCGTCCGGCGTCGCGCCCTTCTGCGGTCCGAAGATCGCGGCGGCGCCGGTGCGGCCCAAAAGGGGATTGTCGACGTCGGACGCCAGGACGAACTCGGTGACCTCCAAGCGGACGTCGAGGTTCGAGAAGTCGATCCGGTCCAGGCGGGCCAGGGCCGCGCCGCCGCCGGGGAGTTCGTTCCCTTCGGCGTCGAGTAGGACGGCGCCGAGGCCTTGCAGGACGCCGGCGCCGCCGTCGGTGTTGGCACTCCCGCCGACGCCGAGGATGATGTGCCGGCAGCCGAGGTCCAGGGCGGCGCGGATGAGTTCGCCCGTGCCCAGGCTTGTGGAGCTCTTGGCGGTTTCGGTAGACGGGGCGCTGCCGTCGCCGAAGCCCGGCAGCACCGCAAGCCCGGAGGCCGCAGCCATTTCAATGACGGCTTCCTCGCCGCGGACGGCGAACTCCGCCGTGATCGGCTGGCCCGTGGGTCCGGTGACCGTCGTGCTGCGGCGGGTGAAGCCGGAGCCGACGGCGGCGTCGAGAGTCCCCTCGCCGCCGTCGGCCACTGGAATGAGCGTGGTTTCAAAGCCCTCGGCTGGCAAACTCGCCGCTGCGCTGCCAGCGGCAAAACCTGCCCGCAATCCGGCGCTCAAGCGGCTGGCGACCTCGGGAGCTGACAGCGATCCCTTGAACTTGTCCGGGGCTATGACCACACGCATTCCGTACCTCCTTCAGTACTTACTAGTCCAGCATCGAGATGATCGAAGTGGGGGCGTCCGCCCCGCGCTCGGCCAGATCTTCGAACTCGTTCACACCGTTGATTTCAACGCCCATGGAGATGTTGGTGACCTTTTCAAGGATCACTTCAACCACCACGGGAACCTTGAACTCGCCCATGAGCGCCTTGGCCTTGTCGAAGGCGGCAGGCAGGTCGGACGGGTTTTCCACGCGGATGGCCTTGCAGCCCAGGCCTTCGGCGACCTTGACGTGGTCCACGCCGTAGCCGTTGGTTTCCGGGGAGTTGATGTTCTCGAACGCCAGGGACACGTTCTGTTCCATGTTGAAGCCGCGCTGCGATTGGCGGATCAGGCCCAGGTACGAGTTGTTCACCACCACGTGGATGTACGGCAGGTTGAACTGTGCGCCCACGGCCAGCTCTTCGATCATGAACTGGAAGTCGTAGTCACCTGACAGGGCAACAACGGTCTCGTCCGGCTTGCCGCGAACGACGCCGAGGGCGGCCGGGGCGGTCCAGCCCAGGGGGCCTGCCTGGCCGGCATTGATCCACTTGCGCGGGCCGAAGACGTGCAGCAGCTGCGCACCGGCGATCTGCGAGAGGCCGATGGTGGACACATACGTGGTGTCCTTGCCGAACGCCTTGTTCATTTCTTCGTAGACGCGCTGCGGCTTGATCGGCACGTTCTCGAAGTGGGTCTTGCGCTGCAGCGAACCCTTGCGGGCGGTGCACTCGGCGACCCAAGCGGAGTAGTCCGGCAGGGACTTGGCTGCCTGGCGCTCGCGGGCCAGCTCGATCAGCCCGTCCAGCGCCGCACCGGCGTCGGACGCGATACCGAAGTCCGGCGAGAACACGCGGCCGATCTGCGTGGGCTCGATGTCGATGTGCACGAACTTGCGGCCCGCGGTGTACGTGTCCAGGCCGCCGGTGTGGCGGTTGGCCCAGCGGTTGCCGATGCCGATCACGAAGTCCGAGGCCAGCATGGTCTCGTTGCCGTAGCGGTGCGAGGTCTGCAGGCCCACCATGCCGGCCATCAGCACGTGGTCGTCCGGGATGGTGCCCCAGCCCATCAGGGTGGGGATGACCGGAACGTTCAGCAGTTCGGCCAGTTCAACCAGCTGCGCGGAGGCACCGGCGTTAATGATGCCGCCACCGGCGACGATCAGCGGGCGCTCAGCCGCGGTGAGCATGTCCAGCGCCTTTTCCAGCTGCTTGCGGCTGGCCTTCGGCTTTTCGACGACGATGGGCTCGTAGGCGTCGATGTCGAACTCGATCTCGGCCATCTGCACGTCGAACGGCAGGTCCAGCAGGACCGGGCCCGGACGGCCTGAGCGCATCAACTGGAAAGCCTTCTGGAAGGCGCCCGGAACCTGGCCCGGTTCCAGGATGGTCATGGCCATCTTGGTGACAGGCTTGGCGATGGACTCGATGTCCACGGCCTGGAAGTCTTCCTTGTGCAGCTTGGCAACGGGGGCCTGGCCGGTGATGCAGAGCATGGGGATGGAATCTGCCCAGGCTGCGTACAGGCCGGTGATCATGTCCGTTCCTGCAGGGCCCGAGGTGCCGATGCAGATACCGATGTTTCCGTCCGCCGCACGGGAGTAGCCGTCAGCCATGTGGCTGGCGCCTTCAACGTGGCGGGCCAGGGTGTGGCGGATGCCGCCGTGTGCCCGCATCGCGGAATAGAAGGGGTTGATTGCCGCGCCTGGCAGGCCGAACGCCTCGATGGCGCCTTCCTTTGCCAAGATGGCGACGGCTGCGTCTACAGTGCGCATCTTCGTCATGGTGTGCTCCTTGAAAAGTCTGTTTTGCCCGCTTCGGGCGGATTTTTGGGTGTGTCTGGGGGAGCCGCCGTCGGAAATGCCCGACGCGGCTGCTGGTTTTCGCTTGTTTCCGCCCTTTGGGGCGGGCGGCTTACTTGCGGCCGCTGAGCTGAAGAACCTGCTTGAAGAGGCCGGAGTGGTCGAGTCCGCCGTCGCCCTGGTTGACAGTGGCGGCGACGAGCTGTGCGACGACGGCGCCGAGCGGGATTGCGACGTTGGCTTCGCGGGCTGCGGAGGTGACGATGCCGAGGTCCTTGTAGTGGAGGGCAAGGCGGAAGCCGGGGTCGAAGTTGCGGTCGAGCATCTTCTGGCCCTTCTGGTCGAGTACCTTGGAGCCGGCCAAGCCGCCGCCGAGGACCTTGAGGGCTGCGTCCGTGTCCACGCCGTAGGCCTCAAGGAAGGCGATAGCCTCGCCGAGGACCTCGATGTTGACGGCCACGATCAGCTGATTGGCTGCCTTGACGGTCTGGCCGGAGCCGGAGGGGCCGACGTGGACGATGGTCTTGCCGACGGCGTTGAGGACATCCTGTGCTGCTTCGAAGTCGTCTGCGTCGCCGCCGACCATGATGGAGAGGACGGCGTCGATGGCACCCTGTTCGCCACCGGAAACCGGGGCGTCGAGCGGGCGGATGCCGGCGGCGACGGCGTCTGCCGAGAGGCGGGCCGCGACGTCCGGGCGGATGCTGCTTGCGTCGATCCAGAGGGTGCCCTTCTTCGCGTTGGCGAAGACGCCGTCCGGGCCGCTGACGACACCTTCGACGTCGGGGGAGTCCGGCACCATGGTGATGACGACGTCGGCGTCCTTGACGGCGTCGGCGATGCTCGTGGCACCCTTGCCGCCTTCGGAGACGAGCTTGTCGATCTTGTCCTGGCTACGGTTGAAACCGGTGACGGAGTGGCCGGCCTTGACCAGGTTGATGGCCATGGGGAGGCCCATGATTCCGAGTCCGATAACTGCAACGTTGCTCATGATTTTCCTTACTGAAGTCTTTTTTAGCTCAAGTGTGCTGGACCCAACTAGCTCGCAGTTGATGTCGTTTTGAGGGCTCTAAACGACATCAACTGCTACTCAGTTGGGCCGTGGGGTTCGCTAGTGGGAGGTGGCGCGCTGGCGGATGGCCCAGCTGAAGGCCGTTTCCTGCGGTTCCTTGTATTCGAGGCCGATGTAGCCTTCGTAGCCGAGTTCGCGGCTGCGGGCGATCCATTCGCCGAGGGGAAGCTCGCCGGTTCCGGGAGCCCCGCGGCCGGGGTTGTCGGCGATCTGGATGTGGCCGAAGTCCATGGCATGGTTTTCGATGACGGCTGCGACGTCGTCCCCGTTGACTGCCAGGTGGTAGAAGTCGGCGAGGAGCTTGACGTTCGTGGCGCCGGATTCTTCCTTGACGCGGGCGATCACCTTGAGGGCGTCGGCGGCCTTGAGAAGCGGGTACTTGGGGGCGCCGCTGACCGGTTCAAGGAGGACGGTGCCGCCGATGCGTGCGACGCCTTCCGCGGCACTAGCCAGGTTCTCGGCGCCGATGGCGTCCTGCTTCTCGGCCGATTCGCCGTCCACGCGGTTGCCGTAGAGCGCGTTGAATGCCTTGCAGCCCAGACGCTCGCCGATGCCTGCGACGACGTCGATGTTGTCCAGGAATTCGGAGGAGCGGGCGGGCCAGGAAACCAGGCCGCGGTCACCGCCGGGCATGTTGCCGGCGTTGAAGTTCAGGCCAGTGAGCTGAACGCCAGCGTCCTTGATGGCGTTCTCGAACTCGGTGACCTGGGCGTCTGACGGGACGGAAGTCTCAAAGGGCCACCAGAATTCGACGGCGTCAAAGCCGGCAGCCTTCGCGGCTGCGGGGCGCTCGAGCAGGGGCAGCTCCGTCAGGAGGATGGAGCAGTTCACTGTGTACGTCATCGTAGGTGTCCTTCCGGGGGAGGGCTTGGGATCCATCTTCCACTTGGCTTGTTCTCTTGGGCTAGTTCGCCTTCTTCGATTTCCGCTTTGTGGAATTTAGATTCTGCTTTATGAAAAGTTTAGGGAAGGAGGGGGTGGGAGTCAAGGGGGTGTCTTGCGGGGAGGTGGTTTGGGATACCAGGTGGCGGGGTTGGGTGGGCTGGGAGGGGGGTGGATGCGAAGTCCACTCTGGCCTCGCCGCCCGATGCGGACATCTCTCTACGTGTTCAGCCTCGATTTACACGGAGAAGCGCCACCGACCACACGGAGATTGCCCGATTCCACACTGAAATTTGGGTCTCCCAGCACTGAGTTTCCTCTTTTCTACACTGAGACGGCTTTTTCGCCCTTAGCCTTCCCGTATGGGTTTCGATTTCAAATCGGAACCACAGATGGATTGGGGGATTCGTGGAAAATCGCATCTTGATTGCTCGGGACGTCCCATCGGCAACACCCGCCCGTGGCCCGCTTGCGAGCATCCTGGGCCCCCTGCGATCAGAGCTGCGGTGTGCCCCTGCGCAAGGGGTTATTACCGGTGGCGGCGGTCTTCGGAATGGATCGAAATGCTCTATTACCTAGACGAACTCCTGACGGCTATGGACGCAACTCCGGGCCGACGCTGGTTCAACCTAGCAAGTGCGGTGCTCACCGTTGTGATATTCGGTGCACTCGCCAGAGCAGGCGTGTCGAGCTGGGTTATCGTCCCCGCGGTTTGCATTGAATTCTTATGCCATGGAGCCCTTGTTGCCGTCTGGGCCCGAAAAGACGCTTTCGATGCGTACAAACAAAGCGAACGCGCATGCGAACCCTAGTTATCCCTGTCGCCCCAGCGGTCGTAGCTAACTCCCCCAGAAAGGTTCCGAAAATGATCTTTTCATCAGCTATCCGCAGAACGGCCACTGCGCTCGTGCTCACGTGTGTCGCTGGCAGCACTATTGTCGGGCTCCTTCACGAACCGAAGACACCGCCTCTTGCCTGGACCTCCATAGCTATTGGCGCGGTTGCCCTGGTCCTAGTGCTCACGACAAGGCGAAGTCCGAAGCGCGATGCTGGTCTGTTCGCGATCAGCGGGATGGGTAGTGGCGTTTTCACGGGAGCGGCGACCGTTGGCTTCCCCGGGTCGATTCCGATATGGCTTTGGACAATCGGCGCGATCTGTCTTGGAACCATGTCTCTCGTCGTCGATGCTGAGGCCTCCGAAAACAAATCCGTCAGTAGTCTCTAGGTGCCGGCCATGGGAAGGCTATTCGTTCTCGCGCTGGGGTCGGTGGTGGTCCTGTTCGTGGAGCGCCTGATCTGGGGCCGAGAGCGGGCACCTCCGTACTTGAGCAAAGGACTCGTGTACCGCGACCCCGGTCCCGTTCCGTGCGATCGGCTCGGGGTGGAGAACATGTTCGATATTCATGTCTGACCAGAAACGCGGTCGGAATTCAAAGGCCGACCGGTAATTGAGAATGGGGAATCGAATGAAAATGGTTAGGAATGCAAGGAAGGTAGTTGCGGTAGGTGCGCTGACAGCGCTCATGGCAATTGGGGTCGCGTCGGGAGCGCAGGCCACTAGCGCATCGGGCACGGCGTATTTCGATAACGGGCAGCCGATCACGGCAAATATGTGGATTCAGCCGGTATCAAATGGCGGTTGTGGGAGTTTTTCCTCGTCGGCTGTGATGAACGTATCACCCAATTGGATTCGCAATACGACATCGTTCTATCAGTACGGTGTTGGGTCCATCAGCATCAAGGGTGTCAATGTATCGGGATCCGGAACCAGTAATCCGGCGACACTTCAGTGGACCAACAGTAACGGTGCTCGTGGATCATATCTGAGTGGCACAGTCTGCATGGGTTGGGGAGCGTTCTACTTGGGTGCGGATGTGGCGGCCACCGCTTACTATTACGGCAATTTGCGCACTGCCTCCGCGCGCGTATGACTAAGAGATCGGCACTGCAGAAATGAAAAGAAGCCTAGGTATATGCCGTCAAAAGTTGCAGAACATACGAAACGCCAAACTGTTTTCGGTGCTAATCGTGGCTATGCTTTTCCTGCCTGCCTGCAGTGCCGATCTCTCCGCACCCGCTAACGATGTGTCTGCCATACAAGGGGACTTGAAGAAGCTCGAGGGAACCAACGGCCTCATAAGGATGCCCGAGGGGGAGGGCCAAGAGCGTGGAGATCTGTACACTACGGCAGTGTACTCCGAGGACCTTGGGACCTACCTGCTGGCCGCGGACAGCGCCAACAGGACTGTCCGTGAAGCGCTCAGCGAGCAGTCCACAGTCGACCTGCCGACGCTATGGTCGGCGCTTAAGCTGATTAGGACTGCCGGCGCGGCTGTGCCTGCCGAATTAGAGGAGAAATTGGCCAGTGCCTCGATGACTCCGACGCAACAGGATGTAGGCGCGGAAATCGCCGCGCTGTGGTTTTGGATCGATATCGGTAGGATGCAAGGCTGGTCCGCGATTGCTGCAAAGTCCTTTGGGGGAGAAGCGCTCGTACGGCTTGGCGCAATTGACGTCAACTCGATCGCGGAGAAGCCCTATCTTCTGTGGCGTCTCTTCGATTCCTATTCGGCTCTGCAAAAGGCGAAACCCAGTCAATTGGAACGAGCATTGAAGAACGTGGATTCCAGGAAGCTCCCTGGCGACTATGAGTCAACCCTTGACTTTCAAGCCGCTCTTGAAGTGAGAGCAACTCTTGGAAAGGATCTGGTCGTTCCAAATGACGCTAGAGAACATATCGTTAGGCTTCTGGATTCAAACCAGGTGCATGATGACGCGCTGATCGCCTCAATGCTGCGTTCCCTGGAATTGCTGAACGCTCAGACCGAGGCGCAACGACTTGTCAAGGACCGTATCGCACCCAGGGTTGACCAGACGACGGGACTTATCCGTTCATCGACTCTCGCCAAAGGCTCGGTCCACGGGACGTATCTTGCCGCAAGACTCCTCGACACTAACTTTCCAGAGGTCACGAGCGAAAGAACCAGAGACGAATTGGAACGGGTGTTGAAGGCACCTGGAACCGATCTGATCACCCAACTCAAGGCGCTTGTGGCGCTTAAGCGCTCCGGATCTTCATCCTGGGGGAGCTACGGTTCGATCATCGAGCAGGGAAGGGCAGCGCTTCCGGCTGCCGTGACATTCGCAAATCTCAGCGGGTACATCGACCTGGTGGATGTTCTGGTGCAGCTTGAGCCTAATGCCCGGTTGGCGCGACTGGAGACGTTCGACGCAGACCCCGGGGTTGAACATCTACTTTCCGGAGCGCTAATGGCGCTCTCCAACTCCATGTACTTCTCAAACAGCGAAGAAGTGAGATCAATGTTTCCGGCCGTCCAGTCCGCTCTCCCGCAGCTCATCGGTTCATCCAGAGGAAAGGGCCTGAACTACTTTCGGGCGTTGACCGCCATGACGAACGCAAGTCGGTCCGGACTTGGATCAAACGACTTCGACAAGGCGGCCGAGGAACTGCGGATTCTGAAAGGCTGTAAAGAATTCCCGTCTCTGTATCGGATGGAACCAGACAAAGCGTCACCATGCAGCCTCTCGATTTCAGCTGCCATGATCGCGGTCCCGGGTGCCTACGATTTCGGGGAGAACAAGTGACTTCGGTACTTCGTCTTGAGAACATCACCAAGTCTTTTTCAGATGAACGCGGGACCCGACAGTTGGTCCTTTCTGGAGTCAGCCTGAACGTCCAGGCAGGTGAAATCGTCTGGCTGCGAGGTGAATCGGGTTCGGGGAAGTCAACCATCCTGAATATCTCCGGACTTCTATCGACCCCCGATGCCGGCAAAGTGTGGATCAACGGTAACGACAGAACCGATGCATCGTCCCGGACGGCTAGTCGTGTCCGCTCGAGCGAAATTGGAATGGTGTTTCAGAGCAGCAACCTTCTTCCCGAACTTACGGCGCTGGAAAATGTTCTCCTTGCCAGCAGCAAGCCCATGACACGCGCAACGATTACGGAGCAGTTGGAACGCTTCGGTCTTGCGGCGGTCGCTGACCGGCAAGCGAAGAGGCTTTCCGGCGGCCAGCAACAAAGAGTCGCGTTTTGCCGCGCACTGATCAACGAACCATCGCTGCTACTAGCGGACGAACCAAGTTCGGGTCTTGACGCGCCAAACACTGAAGCCATCCTGGACGCCATGCGAAGGGGCGCCGACGGCGGGTGCGGTGTCCTCGTCGCTTCCCATGACGAAGTCTTCCAGCATGTGGCCCACCGTCAGCTTCCGATGAAGGAGTTGCTCCTTGAACAGAAATAGAGCCTTTGCTGCGAGGTCGGTGCGGCTTTCTCTCTCGAAATTGAGGCCACTCGCGGTCCTGATGAGTCTTGGCATCGCGGTATTCATATTCGCCGACAGCATCGTTGGGGCAGGCATAAGTTCATACTCAAACAAGATCAGCACCAACTCCGCACTGAATTATGTGGAGGTGACTTCAGTCGGTCCAGACTCAGCTCGCGAGATCACTGACGACTCGTTGTCCCGGTTCGACCAAATCGATCATGTGGTGGGATCCTTCGGCTGGGCACAAATTGACCTCGCCATAGAGGACCCAGCGAACTGGCCGTCACCGAACAACCCAGGCGCGTTCATGGGTACGCCATTCATCAGCGGCATCACCCCGAAAATACTGCTCGGCGATGTCTCCGAAGACGGCCCTGGGGAAGGCCAGATCCTGCTCCCCGACAAGGGTCAGGGCCAGAAATACACCGAGCTGCTCGGCAAGGAAATGAGCTTCGTGTATACGAAGGAAATCGGCCCCGGCAACGGCGAACCCGTTTCCATATCGCTCCGCGTCTCAGGTATCTATGACAACTCGTCGCCGCGTACGGATGGCGCACAAGCTGCCTACGTCTCCAGCAAGGTACTTCAGTCAACACTCGCCAATGCCCGGCCAGCCACCAAAACGCTGGTCTATCCCCGCGCATATGTGCGCGTTGACTCAGCGGATGAAGTGGTCAACGTGCAAAACCAAGTCCGAGCCCTCGGGTACTCCGTGAACAGCGTAGCGGGCCAAATCCGGTCCCTGTCAGGCCTCTTCGCTCTTCTTGCCCTTGTCAGCTGGGTGATCGGTGGCTTCCTGATCATCTTTTGCCTCGGCGTCGGGGTGTCCGTTGGCGGCAGTTGGATCAAGCAGCGGGCCCGCGAAGTGGGTCTCCTTAAAGCCATCGGCTGGTCGGGGGCCTCGATAGCAGGGGTTTACATGGTCGAGTTGGCTGCAGTAGGCCTCATCATTGGCGTGACGGGGGCGCTCCTGGGAACTCTTTGCTCCGTCATAGGAACGGCGGTCTTCAACGGACTGCAGCTCGACCTCCTGCCGGTGACCGCATGGGCCATGCCCAACTGGCTGCTCGTGCTCGGAGCACTCCTCTGCGTTCCTTTGTTCTTGTGCCTTGGAGCCCTCGGCCACGTCGCAAGACTCGCCCGGCTCGACGCGGATTCCTCGCTGAGGGACCTGTAGATCCCCTAGTGCCCCAGACTCCGAGCAAACCGCCCCCGACCGCGTTTTCCGCGGTCGGGGGCGGTCCGAATACTTCGGCTTGGGGCGGGGCGTCCGCGACGTATTTGCCGGTCTTGAACCAGACGAAGCATGGAGTTCCTGTCCTTGACCATAGGGACACCGAACTCGAAGCCAGGATCTCGTCCAGATCTGCCCGGAATATCTCACTGTCCACGCGCGGCAGGTGCCGGCGGCTGGCGATCAGTCGTTCTGTTTGGCGGCTGCGTCGACGCACAGGCTTGAGCTCTGCCACCTCGTGGCCGTCGCGGGTAACGATCGGCGCCGCCACCCAGCCGGCAGCAATTACAGGTAGCCCTTCACACTGGCGCGAAGAGCGTCAGCGTGTTCGTAGATGTCTTCAAGGGAGTCGATGGGAACACGCCGTTCCTCTTTGTGTTCGTCGAAGAGTCCGATGTACTTCTGTGTTCGGTTGAAATGCAGGCGTGCTATCGGCCTGCGGTTATTGTCATCCAGAAGTACGGCGAAGTACGACTTGGCATCGCGTTGGAAGACCCTTGAGGGCTTTACGTCGCTGCAAACGATCGCCCGGACAATCTGGTAGCCCTCGATTTCTTCGAGTGTGGTCTCAATACCATCGGCCTCGGCGAGGTCGGATTCAACCACCGGCTCACTCGTCACCTTCGGAAGAATTGCCGAATCGTCGATCTGCGTAAAGGTCTGAGAGCCGAGGGCCTTCTTAAGACGCTCATTGGCCTGATCGTTGAGAAACTGCTTCGATGCCTTTTTGACGAGCGAAGTGAACTGCTCGCGCACACGCTGCGTATATGGGCCGGTGTACACCCGTGTGGTCAAGAACTTGACCCACTCGTCTTCAGGCTCGCGGAACTGGGCGGCCAGTGTCCGTTTTAGCTCGCCGATGTATTTCAGTTCGCCAGCTGCGTTAATGATCGAGTCAAGATCGAAGACATCTTTTGAGAGTTTCTGGAGTTCAGGCAGGAGCGAATCATCGATGTCATTGAGATCCAGCACCAAGAACGGCTTTTCGTCCATACGGTTCGGAGCATCGAGATCAGTGAAGAACTGATACACCTCGCCATTGGTGAGTATGGCAATCCGCGCATTTGTGACTGCAAAGTAGCGGAATAGTTGGGAAGCGTGTTCGATCCTTACCGGTCCAATGGACTTCTTGCACTCGATGAGGATCTGAATCTCGCCATCCTTCACGATGGCGTAGTCGATCTTCTCGCCTTTCTTGATTCCCACATCCGCTGTGAACTCCGGCACGACCTCAAGAGGGTTGAAAACGTCGTAGCCGAGGATCGTTGAGATGAACGGCATGACGAATGCGTTCTTCGTTGCTTCCTCGGTCTGAATAGCCTCGCGCTGCTGACGCACCTTTGCGGCAAGCGCCGAGAGCCGTTCTGCGAATTCCATGTGTCCCCCTTGACCAATCCGACATTGAGCCAACCGTAGACCCGCGGCAGCAAGAGATCACGGAAGTCGGGCGTGTCTGTTTACATGCCACCTAAGCGCCCAAGCCCCTCCCCAATCTCCCGCCCGATCCGCCGCAGCAGTTCCACCGAAAGCCCAGGATCCTTCGACGAGTCCAGATCCGTGTAGTCCGTCAGCGTGTAGACACGCGAGAGCGACATCTCGGGCCACCGCTCCCGCGGCAGCAACGAGCGGCCCGCGACGGCGATGATCGGCCGGGTGCCCGAGCGGCGCGCGACGGCGGCCGGCAGCTTTCCGGCGAGGGTCTGCTCGTCGATGCTGCCCTCGCCCGTGATGACGACGTCGCAGCCGTCCTTGCGGGTGTCGAAGTCCAGGAGGTCCAGGAAGTAGTCCGCCCCGGATACTTGGGAAGCGCCAAGCAACAGGCACGCAAAGCCGATCCCGCCGGCGCTTCCGGCGCCGGGATGCTCGGCAAGGGACGCCGCACTCTCAAACCCGCCCGAAGTGAGCACAGAGACAAAGTGCGTCAGACCGGCGTCGAGCGCTGCAACATCCGCAAGCGATCCGCCCTTCTGCGGACCGAAAACCGCCGGCGCACCGTCCGGCCCGCAGAGCGGGTTATGCACATCACTCGCGACAATCAGCTCCACACCAATCAGCCCAGGAGGCGCATCCACAGAATGAACAAGGCCAAGGTTCCGCCCGTTGCCCTCCAAAGAACGGCCGGAAGCATCGAGGAAACGGAAGCCCAGGGCGGTGAGCATGCCCATTCCTCCGTCGGTGCTCGCGCTTCCGCCCAGCGCCAGCACGATCCGCGCCGGCCTCAACGAAAGGGCAAAGAGAACAGACTCGCCAAAGCCTCGGCTCGACGCATCAAGCGGCAAGAGCCGCCCGTCCGGCAACAGTCCCAAACCGCAAGTATTCGCCACCTCCACAACAGCAGTGACCCCGTCGAACGCGATGCTCGCCTTGACGGGTTGTCCGGTCGGCCCCGGGACCACCAAAGCGTGGCGGGCGAACCCGGAGGTGACGGCGGCATCCACGCTGCCGTCACCTCCGTCCGCCAGCGGCAGCAGCTCACACTGCACCGCTCCGGCGGAACGGAGCCCTGTTGCCAGGGCGTCCGCCACCTCGCCGGCGGTGAGGCTGCCTTTGAACTTGTCGGGCGCGATGAGGACGCTCATCGGGGCAGTTGCGTTGCTCATGTCAGATGGATTCTGAGTAGGCGGGACGGCGGTCGGCGGGCTGAAAAGGCTCGACGGCGGTAGCGGGCGCGGGAATTTCAACCGCCTGAATCGGCTCCACGACTTCGCCCGCGAAGACGCGGCGGACACGGTCGGCGTCGAGGGTGCGGTCCCACCAGGCGATGAACAGCGTCGCGACAGCGTTGCCGGTGAAGTTTACGAGGGCGCGGCATTCGGACATGAACTTGTCGATGCCGAAGATGAGCATGATGCCCGCGGCCGGGATGGTACCGATGGTGGCCAACGTTGCGGTGAGGGCGATGAAACCGCCGCCCGCGACGCCTGCAGCACCCTTGGACGTAAGCAGCATGACGGCGATGAGCCCCAACTGCTGGCCGATGCTCAGGTGCGTGTTGGTGGCCTGGGCGATATATACGGCGGCCAGGGAAAGGTAGATCGCGGCGCCGTCGAGGTTGAAGCTGTAGCCGGTAGGGACAACAAGCCCCACGGTCTCCTTCTTAACCCCTGCGTGCTCGAGTTTGCGCATCAGTCCCGGCAGTGCCGGTTCGGCGGTCGAGGTGCCCAGAATGATCAGGTATTCCTCTTTGAAGTGCCTGATCATCGTGAAGATGTTCAGCTTCAGGAACGCCATGACGGAGCCGAGGACCACCACGACAAAGAGGATCGAAGTGACATAGAAGAGTGCGATCAGTCCGCCCATGCTGGTCAGGGAGGACACGCCGTACTTGCCGACCGCGAAGGCCATGGCGCCGAATGCACCCAGCGGCGCGGCCTTCATGATGAAGCCCAGGATCTTGAACATCACACCGGTGAGCCGCTGCACGCCGTCGAGCACGGGCGCGCCAAACTTGCCCATCGCGTTCAACGCGATGCCGAAGACAACCGCGATGAAGATGATCTGGAGGATGTCGCCCGCGATGAAGGGCTGAACGATGCTCGTGGGGATGATGTTGGTCAGGAACTGCCACCATTCCTGGTGTGCGCCGGCGTCGATGAGCTTGGCCGCGGCATCAGTGGTCTTGATGGTGCCGGCCGCGGCGTTGACGCCCTCGCCCAGCCGAAAGATGTTGATCGCGACAAGGCCGAACACGAGCGCACAAATGGTGCCGAGCTGGAAGTAGGTGAGGGCCTTCAGGCCTGTCATCCCGACCTTCTTCAGGTCCGCGACGCTCGCGATCCCGCCGACGATGGTCAGGAAGACGATCGGGCCAATGAGCATCCTCATCGCATTGACGAACGTGGTCCCGATCGGTTCCATGGCAATGCCCGCGGTCGGCGCGAGCCAGCCGAGCAGGACGCCAATGAGAATGGCGGTCAGAACCCAGAAATACAGTTGCCGGTACCACGCTGTTTTGACGCGCCGGGTCTTGGGTGCCGGAGCTGCGCCGGCTTTGTTGATGTGTTCCATGATTCCTACCTCATTGTGGAATGTCTGTGGAGAAAGTTGGAGGGACCTCCGCGGGAGGTACGACGGCGGCCGGCCAGCCGCCGTCGTACGTCACCGGACGTTATACGGCGGCGAGGCTGTGGCTGATTGTTTTGATGATCGCTTCGGTGACGTCGTCCGTGGTGGCTTCGCCGCCGACGTCGCGGGTCAAGAATCCGGCGGCTGTGGTCTGTTCGATGGCCGCCTCGACCAGGCGCGCTTCTTCGTGCAGGCCGAAGTGGTCCAGCATCAACGCGGCGCTGGCGATGGCCCCGATGGGGTTGCTGATGCCCTTGCCTGCGATGTCCGGTGCGGAACCGTGGACCGGCTCAAACATCGACGGGAAGCGGCGCTCCGGGTTCAGGTTGGCGCTCGCGGCGAGGCCAAGGCTGCCGGCGAGTGCCGAGCCGAGGTCCGAGAGGATGTCGGCGTTCAGGTTGGACGCGACCACCACCGACAATTCCTCCGGGTGGAGGATGAACTTGGCGCTCATGGCGTCAACCAGGACGCTCTCGGTCCGCACGTCAGGGTAGTCGAGGGCGACGCGGTTGAAGGTTTCGTCCCACAGGACCATGCCGTACTGCTGGGCGTTCGACTTGGTGACGGACGAGACCTTCTTGACCGTGCGGGTCCGTGCGAGATCGAACGCGAAACGCATGATGCGCTCGCAGCCCTTCTCCGTGAACAGCGCGGTTTGCAGCGCAACTTCGTTGCCCGGGCCGCGGCCGCTCAGGTTGCGTCCGCCAAGTCCGGCGTATTCGCCTTCGCTGTTTTCGCGGACAACGATCCAGTCGAGCTCGGTGTTGTCAGCCTTGCGGAGCGGGGACTCGATACCGGGGAGGAACTTGACCGGGCGGATGTTGGCCCACTGGTCGAAGTTCTGGGTGATGTTCAGGCGCAGGCCCCAGAGGCTGATGTGGTCCGGGACGTTCTCCCAGCCGACGGCTCCGAAGTAGATGGCGTCGAAGTCCTTGAGGGCGTCCAGGCCCTTGGGGTCCATCATCTGGCCGGTCTTCTCGTAGTAGCCGCAGCCCCACGGGAATTCGGTCCATTCAAAGGCGAACTTGCCGTTGGAGTTTGCGGCCAGGGCGTCCAGGACGCGGCGGCCTGCGGAGACAACTTCCTTGCCGACGCCGTCTGCGGGGATTGATGCGATGCTGAATTTCTGGGTGGCGCTCATGCCTACCTCCTCGTTGAGTTTGTTAGCAGAGTCACACTGCCTTCCTCTTCAAGTAGACGGGCGGCGGGTAGGTGGCGTCCAAGACTTAGTTTCGATACGGCTGATAGGTAGCGCCTATCTTTTCTTGCAGTCGAGCGCGCTAATCTTCGGTGTGCTCCGCAGCGACCTGCAAGAACGCCTTGGCCGCCGGAGTGAGGTTGTCCTTGCGGCTGAGCACCGCGACGTCCAGGTGGCTCACTGGTTCGATGAGCATTGTGCGCAGGCCGGCTTTGTGCGCGGTAGGAGCCCACGACGACGGCATCACCGCGTGCCCGACGCCCGCCAAAACGAGGGGCAAGATGGAGGTCCGGTGGGCGACTTCGACGACGATCTCCACCTGTACGCCGTGCGCCAGCGCATCATCCACGAGCCAACGCATGAGGGAGCCTCGCTGGCTCGCAATGATGCGCTGTCCCCCGAGATCCTCACGTTGGATGGCCGATTGCTCGGCGCCGAAGGTGTCGGCCTGCGGGTTGACGATCAGGATGAGCGGTTGTTTTTCGAGTTCGAGGACCTCGACGCCGGGGACCAAGATGGGCGTAGGCGAGCCGGCCAGCCCGATTTCGGAGCTGCCGTTCCGGACCGATTCGATCACTTCTTCGGGCGTGAAGGCAGCACTGACGTTGAGCCGGACCGCCGGGTACGCCTTGGTGAAGGCGGCGATCATAGACGTCAGCGGCTCGATGCCCGGCGAAGGCATAGTGATGATGTCGAGCCGGCCGCTCCTGATGCCTCGGAGTGACTGAACAGCTGATTGTGCGGCGTCGAGGTCCCGCATGACGAGTCTGGCCGGCCCGACCAATTCCTTGCCGGCTTCGCTGAGGACCGCCCTGCGGCCGATGCGGTGGAACAGCGGAACGCCGACTTCCTTCTCGAGGCTCGCGATGGTTTGGGAAAGCGACGGTTGTGCGATCAGCAAATGCTCGGCGGCGCGGTTGAACCCGTCATGGTCGACGACGGCGAGGAAGTACTTTAGTTTTCGTGTGTCCATGATGGGGCTCCTCTGGCTGGACTTCCGAATCGATCGATAGCCTACGCCTATCAGTGGCCCTGGCGACGGCCGGGCTGTCTGGTGCCCTTCGCAGGCCCACCCCAAAAAACCGGGCCCCTTCCCAAGATTTTTCGCCCGGGCGTGGTTCTCGGGCCTAATAATGTCAGACCCCTTTGCGAAGCTTTTCCTATGGATGGCAATCGGGGAACACAGCTGATCGGAGCGGTCGCGCCAACCGGCGACGCGGTTCCGGAGGCTGCTGGCCCGTGCCTCCGGGTGCGCGAGTTGATCGATGCCGTGAGATCGCTTCGCCCGGCCGCTGCCTTTGCGCCGTCCGGCGGCACCGAACATGGCGGCTTCGCTGAACTTGCCGACACGGCCGAATTGATTGACCTGCTGCGGGCACTGGAGGATCTGAAGTCAGCGGCCTCAGCCGCGCAGGCCCGGATCGCTGTCACGTTCGATGCCGCCCAGCGCAGCGCCGAGGCGGCGGCAGGTGTGCCAACCGACGAACGCGGCCGCGGCGTGGCCGCCCAGGTGGCTTTGGCCCGGCGGGAGTCGCCCGCCCGCGGATCCCGGCTCTCCGGACTGGCGAAGGCGTTGGTCACAGAGATGCCGCGCACCCTGGCCGCCTTGGAATCGGGACAGCTGAACGAATGGCGCGCCACCCTGTTGGTGAAGGAAACAGCCTGCCTGTCCGCCGAAGACCGCTGCGCCGTGGATGAGGAACTCGCCGCCGACACCGGAACCTTCGACGGCGCCGGAGACAAGGCCATCATCGCCGCGGCGCGGGCCGCGGCCTACCGGCGCGACCCCCGCTCCGTCACGCAACGCTCGGCCCGTGCCGCCGAGGAACGTCACGTGTCCCTGCGCCCGGCCCCGGACACCATGACCTACCTGACCGCCCTGCTTCCCGTCGCCCAAGGCGTGGCCGTGCACGCGGCCCTGACCCGGCACGCCGACACCCTGCGCTCAACCGGGGACACGCGGACCCGGGGGCAGATCATGGCCGACGCGCTCGTCGAACGCATCACCGGCACCCCCGGCGGGATCAGCGGGGTTGAGGTCCAGCTCGTCATGACCGACCGCACCCTGTTCCAAGGCGAGAGCGAACCGGCCCGGCTCCCCGGCTACGGCATCGTGCCTGCTGGTTGGGCGAGGACACTACTCAGCACCACCGGCAACACCAAGGATGGCCGGTCCGGCCAGGACCAAGCCGAAGAGACGCACGACTTCACGGTCTGGCTCCGTCGCCTGTTCACGGCCCCCGGAACCGGTGAACTCGTCGCCGTCGATTCCCGGTCCCGGTTTTTCCCGCCCGGGCTGCGGCGCTTCATCCAGGCCCGCGACGACACCTGCCGGACACCCTACTGCGACGCACCGATCCGCCACTTCGACCACATCATCCCCTGGCACGACGACGGCCCCACCAGCCTGCACAACGGGGCGGGTCTGTGCGAGGCATGCAACCACACCAAAGAACTCAACGGCTGGACAGCACAAACCAGACCAGCAAAAACCAGGACAGCAAGAACCAGCCCCGGGACACGGCATGTCCTCGACATCCTCACCCCCACCGGACATACCTACCGATCCACAGCACCACCCCTGCCAGGAACGCGTTTGAACGGAGACCCGCCCGTCATGGCGGCACACTATTTCGGGGACCTGTTTAACCGGCGCCACCAACGCGAACTACGCCAACCAGCCTAGGCAAACAAACCCGGCAGAAGGATCGTAGGCTCAAGCTATGGAAAGCAAGGGCAGCCGCAGCGCCAGCTTGTCGTGCCTGCTCGATTCGGGTGCAAACCTGACAGTGGATGGTGCTCTCGCCACCGGAGTATCGGGGCGACTACGTCCTCACCCAGCGCGAGTTCAAGGAGTTCCACCGGCCGCGGATGGGGGCGCTGGTGGAGGCGCGGGTGGACTTGCTGGCCTGTGAGACGTTGCCTTCCTTCGCGGAGGCTGAGGCCCTTCTGGCGCTCGTGCCGGACGACACCGCGGGATATCGCTGCTGTGGCAATGTCGATGAAGCGCTAGCGAGCAGATCCGGTCAGAACGTGCCGCCTCCCGTTTCGCCCAGTGGGTACTCGCGTTGGAGCTGGGCAACCTTGGGATCGTCCTCGTCAGCCCCGTAGTCCGAGTTCCGGGTGATGTCCTTCCCGTCGGGAAGTTTCATCGCGCGGAAGACCAGCGATAGGACGGCAGCGACAATGAGGTTGATGGCAAACGCGACGACCGCGATGTAGACCTGCACATTGGTGCCCGGGATGGCTGCGATGGAGCCGCCGAAGTTAGCCTTCGTCACGGGGTTGACCACGTTGTATGCAGCGACGGTGCCGTAGATGATCCCGGCGACCCACCCTGCGAACAGCGCCCAGCGGTGGAACCATCGGGTGTAGAGCCCAGCCACGATCGCCGGGAAGGTCTGCAGGATCCATATACCGCCGAGGAGCTGCATATTGATGGCGGCGGACTGGTCCATGGCGATGACGAAGATCAGCGCCCCGAACTTCACCACGAGCGAGGCGATCTTGGAGACCTTCGCTTCCTGCCGCGGGTCGGCGTCGGGCCGGATCAGGTCGCGGTAGATATTGCGGGTGAACAGGTTGGCGGCAGCGATCGACATGATGGCCGCCGGGACCAAGGCGCCGATGGCGATAGCCGCCAAAGCGATCCCTGCAAACCACGAGGGGAAGTTGTCCAGGAATAACTGCGGAACTACAAGCTGTGGATTGACGGCACCGTTCAGGTCTATCGGCTTGGTGCCCGCAGAGATTGCCGCGTAACCCAGGAGGGCGAGGAATCCCAGCATAAGCGAGTACAGCGGAAGGACGGCGGCGTTCTTGCGGATGGTGTTCCTGCTCTTCGTCGCCAGGACTCCAGTGACCGAGTGCGGGTACATGAACAGCGCCATGGCCGAGCCAAGGGCCAGCGTCCAGTATGCCGAGTAACTGGCGGCACCCGGGATGAAGACGCCGGCGGGCTTGCCCGTGGCCGGGCTGACGGCGTCGAGTTTCGTCTGGGCTGCACCGAAGATGTTGTCCCAGCCCCCGAACTTGATCGGCAGGTAGATCACAGCGACGATGACCGCGAGGTAGATCAGCAGGTCCTTCACGACGGCGATGAGCGCCGGCGCCCGAAGGCCCGAGGTGTAGGTGTAGGCGGCCAAGACCACGAATGCGATGATCAGCGGTAAGTCAGTCAGCAGCACATTCTCAGCGCTCCCGAGGCCCAGCACGGTGAGCACCGCCTTGATGCCGACCAGTTGCAGCGCGATATAGGGCATGGTCGCAACGATGCCCGTGAGGGCCACCGCAACCGTCAGCGCCCTGCTGCCATAGCGCCCGCCAACGAAGTCCGCCGGCGTGACGAAGCCATGCCGGTGCGAGACCGACCACAAACGGCTCATCAGCAGGAAGACGATCGGGTAGAGCACGATCGTGTACGGCACCGCGAAGAAACCGCTCACGGCGCCAGTGGCCCACATCGCCGCCGGCACCGCCACGAACGTGTAGGCCGTGTAGAGGTCCCCGCCCAGGAGGAACCACGTCACCCAGGTTCCGAAACCGCGGCCACCGAGGCCCCACTCATCGAGGCTGTGCAGGCCCGTTTCCTTGCCAGCGCGCCATCGCGCCGCGAAGAAGCCCAGCACCGCCACCAGGATAAAGAGCACGACGACGACGGTGAGCGCGACGCCGTTGACGGGCCGATCCCCCGTGGTCGCCAGAGGGACGGCGAGCCCGCTCATTGTTCTTCCTCCCGAGTGCGTGCGCCCCGCGCGACCTCGCGGCGGCGACGGTCTTCCTTGGTTACCAGCCGGTAGGAGACGCCCACCATGGCCGCGGTGATCGGAACCCAGAGCATTTGGTACCAGTAAAAGAAGGGCATACCTGCGAGCCGCGGCTGGTCAATCGAATACGCCGGGACGAACAGCGGAACCAGAATGGAGATGGCCAGCAGGATTCCGGCCGCAATATACGGACCGGGCCTTGCGGGCCCCCGGGTTGGCACATCGGGAGTTGACATGGACGCCTCCTCGTAGAGACGGCCCCCGGAGCGGGATGGGCTTCCCGGGACGTGCCGGTGGCCTGGCGGACCATATTTGTACCGGTCCATCAACAGAATAGATTCTGGACTAATTCTTTGACAGGGGAGTGTGCCCGTTTTTTATCCAAGGCTCAGCGCAGGCGCGGCGAAGGGCGGCCACCCGATTCTGGTGACCGCCCTGCCAAAGAGGATCTGGCTAGCCGTCAGGATCCTTCGCAGCCGGCTGGCTGCTGGAACCGGAGCCGATCACGCTGTGTTGGGGTTCGGGCATCTTCGAGTCAGCACCGTTCACTGACTGCCAGATGGACTTATTGAACAGCTGCTCATCGATCTTGTCTTCGGTGGCAGTGTCTTGGGTGGCCACCTGCGGGGCCATCGGAGCGTTTGCCCCGTTGACGGTGGTCATGTCGTAGCTGGGCTTGAGCGCGGTGTACGGCGTGTTGTCAGGCTTGGCCGTGAACGATGCGTTCATGGGAGTGGCGAACGCGTCGAACTGGGTCAGCGGACCGATGCCGGCAATGAGGCCGATGGTACGGACCATTGACGCCGTGCTGTAGAAGGTCGAATCGACTTTCCCTGTCTGGGTGTAGGGGCTGATGGCCAGCGCCAAGGTGCGGTGCGCATCCACATGGTCCGGGCCGTTCTGAGCGTCATCCTCCGTGACGAAGATGGCGGTGTCCTTCCAGGCGGAAGAGTGGGACACGGTGTCCACCAGCTTGCCGAGCGCGTAGTCGTTGTCCGCGACATAAGCCTTTGGCGTGGGGGCGCCAACACGGGTGGCTTGGGTGTGGTCATTCGGCAGGCGCACGAACTGGACCGTGGGAACCGTTCCGGATGTCACTTGGGACTGGAAGTCGTTGGCCCATTCTTCAATACGTGGGGTACCGCAGCCAGGCTTCAGCGGCGCGAACGATCCCGCCGAATCAGGGCAGTTCAGGTCGTAACCGTGGTAGTTGTGGTCGGTCTGCGCATCCAGGACGGGGTCCGCGGCGTTGAACGTGCCGGCATTATTGGAAACGTAGAAGCCGTAGTTGCGGAAACTGATGCCTGCCTTGGCGAGCCGCTGCCAGACATACGTGTTGTCAGGCTGTTGGGCCGCGATTTCAGGGGCATTTCCTTCGCTGGGATACGGTGCCTTGCGACCCGAGTAGTTGGCCGGCCACATCTGCTCGGCGTACGGGTTCGAGTTGGCAGAGGCCACCCAATTCCATCCGTTGGCGCTCACTTCAGCATCGGCGTAGAAGTTGTCAATGGTGGTGAACTTCTTGGAGAGGGCCCGCATATTCGGTGCGGACTCATCGCCGAAGAGGTTCAGTGAGGGATCCCCGTTGCCCTTGCCGAGGCTCCCAAGCACCTGGTCGTAGGTGCGGTTTTCCTTGACCACGTAGATCACGTGTTTGATGGGACTCTCTTGGCCGGGTTGGCGCGGGATGATGTTGCCGCCGGCGGTGTCCGGGCGATTGTTGTTTTTGACCTGCTCGGTGGCCTTCTGCAGCTGACCGCCCTCCGGCACGCTGAAACTGCTCAGTGTGCCAACGATCATCGATCCGCTGTACTGGTTTTCGGCGGCCGGAGCGGTTGACTCGGGGTTTGGGTGGCCAGGTCCGTTGTTTGGCCCGGCGCCTAGCCCTTTCGCGTTGGTGACATGCAATGTCCCGCCGCGGAAGGCCAGCGAACTCGGGTACCAGCCCACGGGCACCACACCAGCGACTGCCTTCTGGGCGAGGTCGACGACGGCGACGTCGTTGTTACCGGAGTTGCTCACGAACAGGCGGTGGCCGGCTTCGTCCAAGGCCAGTCCGGTGGGATTGGTTCCCACCGGTGCGCCCTTTTCAGGTGCGACGCTGATATTCGTGCTTGTACCGGCGGCGGTGTCGACAACCGAGACGGTGTCGTCGTCGCCGTTGGCAACGTAAAGCGTGTGGCCGTCCTTCGATAGGACGGATTTGTTGGGATGGAGACCCACCGTGACGGTGCGGGAAACCTTCGGTTCGGCGCCTGTGATGTCCACCGCGGAGATGTCCGAGGCGCCCTGGTTGGTGACGAACGCCGTCGTGCCGTCCGGGGAAACGGCGACCGAAAGCGGCCGGTGACCGGCTGGCGTCGTCGAGACGTTTCCGGTGGCGAGGTCGACGACGGACACGGCGTCAGCGAGCTGATCTGCGACAACCAGCCGCTTGCCGTCGGGCGTGATCGCCAATCCGGCCGGAAAGAGATTGACTGCCTTACCCGCGGGCGTCGTGGTGGGTAGCTGGATGGGCGCCCCTTCGGCCAGCTTGCCGCCGGAGTAGCCGTAGGTGCGGATCTTGGAGTTTGCTGCCGCGCTGGCGTAAAGCTTGGTGCCGTCGGGGCTCCACGCCAAGCCCATGTAGAGGGATTCCGGGGACTTGTAGGAGATGGTCTGGTCTACCTCGTGGTCTGCGAGATCCACGAGTTGCAGCGACTGCGTACCTTGACCGTTGTTCGTGACGGCGAGCCGCTTGCCGTCGGGGGAGATGGCGGAGTTCAGCGGGAGGTCCCCAAGTGAGGTCTGCTGTCCGGTCGGCGTGACGCGCATGCCGATTGAAGTGACTGCCGTTCCGTCCTCGTGGGGGCCGGCGAAGGTGGAGACCGCCGCGAACGCAGCGCTGCCGACCAGCACACAAGACAATGTTCCGATGATGACCGGGATTGTTTTGAATTTCATGGTCCCAAAGCTAGGAGCCCCGAAACACGTTGGTCCGACTCACAGGGAACCATCAGCTAAATCATCAGTGAACTGATGAAGCGGGGCGGGACAGTGTGGATTCGCCAAGGGCGACGATCCAGTTTCATCATCCAACCCCGCCGGGGTCTAGGCTCGGCCTCATGACAGCTGACAAACCGATGCCGCAGGATCCGATGCAGGACCCGCAGCGGAGGGGTCCGACGTCGCAAGCCGGACCCGGTGCCGAGGGCAGCTTCCGGAGTGAATTGAAGCGCGGGGAGGACGTCATCGACCCGATGACCTTCGCCGGTTCGCTTCCGCAGGATCGCGGCATCGCCCCGCGTGTTCGGATCAGCCCCACCAAGTGGTTCAATCTGCTCTGGTTGATTCCGATCGGCTTCGTGCTGCTCATCGTCGCGGTCGCCGTCGCGAAAGGGATCCGCGGGCTGCCGCCCGTCGAGTCGTTCCTGAAGACCTATCCGGGAGCCTCAAAGCTGCCGGAGGGCGCCCCCGTCGGCTTTCCAGCCTGGCTGGGTTGGCAATACTTCCTCAACATGTTCTTCCTGATCTTCATCATCCGTTCGGGTGCACAGATACTCACGGACCACCCGCGACTCTATTGGACGCGACATTCGACGCCGGGACGGGATTGGTTCCGGGTACAGAAGCCAGTACCCGAAGATCCACTGTGGACGGCTAAGAAGGATTCGATCAGCCTCCCTCTGCAGGTCGGCCTGCCAGGGCTACGGCACTCGATCGGGCTCGCGCGCTGGTGGCACCTTGGGATACGCTATGGCTGGTCAACGGAGTCGTCTTTTTCGTGCTGTTGTTCGCGACGGGCCAGTGGATGCGCATGGTCCCGCTGAGCTGGGACGTCATCCCCAACTCGATCTCGGTTGTCATCCAATACCTCTCCTTGGAATGGCCTACCGAGAGCGGATGGACCAACTACAACAGCCTGCAACTGATCGCCTACTTCATCACGATCTTCATCGCTGCACCCCTGGCCCTCATCACCGGGCTAGGCATGTCCCCGGCGCTCTCCACGCGGTTTCGGCGTATCAGCTCGGTCTTCAACATCCAGATGGCACGTTCCTTGCACTTCCTGGTGCTGTGCTGGTTCCTGTTGTTCATCGTCCTTCACGTGGCTCTGGTTCTCACTACCGGGGCGCTGGAGAACCTCAACCACATGTACGCGGGGCGCAACGACCAGTCTTGGACGGGGTTCTGGATTTTCGCTGCCTCGATGGTGGTCATCATCGTCGGCTGGGTCGCTGCTACTCCGCTCACCATTCGGCATCCGCGGCTCGTCCAGAGGGCCGGTTACGCCCTTATCGGCCCGGCACAGCGGTTGTTCGAGCACATCGACTCACGCCCGGGGCAGTACACGGAGAAGGACATCTCGCCGCGCCTCTGGCTGAACGGCCAGTATCCCGAATCCGACGAGTACAAGAATCTCTTTGACAACGATTTCCGGGACTACCGCTTGCGCATCAACGGGCTCGTGGGCAATCCGGTCGAGTTGAGCCTCGCCGAGCTGCGAGCAATGGATTACCACGAGCAGATTACGCAACACTTCTGCATCCAGGGCTGGTCGGGAGTAGCCAAATGGGGAGGGGTGTCGATGCAGGCCATCCTCGACTTGGTCAAGCCGGCACCCGAAGCAAAGTGGGTGGTGTTCTATTCGTTGGGTGAGGGGCCGGATGAGGGCGACTACTACGATGCGCATCCGATCGAGCAGATGGGCTATCAGCTCACCATGCTCGCCTATGACATGAACGGCGCGCCGCTGTCGTACGGACACGGGGCGCCACTTCGGCTGCGCAACGAAGTGCAGCTCGGCTTCAAGATGGTCAAATGGATCAAGGGCATCGAGTTCGTAGCGGACTTCTCCGACGTGGGTGGCGGATTCGGCGGCTACAACGAAGACTACGAGTTCTTCGGATACCGGCAGTCGATCTAGCAGGCCTCAGAGTGTGGGTGCGCCAGTCAGCCCGCCAGCTCTCCTCTCCGGAACCTCAACTCCCGCAGGGCGCCTCGGAGCGGTGACCCAGTGAACGGTAGGTCCTCCAACTTGACCTTCCCAGAGGCTGACAGGGCCAATGTATTTGCGGCGGTTGCGGCGCGTTGTGGTAGGCCGAGGGCGAACGCGAAATCGGCCCAGTGCTTCGCCTTGAGGTTTTTGGTTTTCCCGGACAACGGCAACGCGAGCGAGTCGTCTCCGTATAACAGCGTGCATGGAATGTCATAGATCGGGGCCATAACGAATCCTCCGTGCCGGTCCCCGAGGATCGAGAGATTCTTGGCATGGAGATCGCCGTTCCCGGTCAGCCAGGCAAAGACGAACTGCAGGTACAGATTGCGGCTTGCCACGAGTGGGGCCTTGCACTGCCCGGCCAGCGCAGCAGCGACGTCCTCCGACGTCACGGAATGCTTGGAAGCCGGTGGCAGGCCCATGACCTGGGCTCCGTCTTCCATGGGTAGGCGCACCCAGGAGCGATCCTTGTCCTGCACGCGGTCGAAGCGTTCCACCAGCAACCCAGGCAGCCCGTGCATGTCGGCGATGATATGGCTCTTCGCTACAGGGATCTTGAGATCCTTGGCGGCGGAAAGGTGCAGCGCTTCGTTTACCAGCAAGTGTGCGTGGTTGGGCGGGTCGAGTTTGAGCAGATACCGCTGCCCCCGGAGAGACAGTGGCGTGGTCAGCATGGAGGCACTTGCCTTGTCCTGCACTCCGGGGATGGCATGGCGGTCCACTGCATTGGCGAGGGCGGCAAAGTCCAATTCCTCGGGCCTGGATGTGTCGGCAAGGGGTGCCGGTTCGGTGGGAATTTCGCCGCTAGGGACCACTTGGACGTCTCCTGGCACGTCGGCGCCGACTGCGAGCAGGAGGGTGAGTTCGTCGTCGAAGCTGGTTTTGGTAGCGTCCCTGAGCACGCTCAGCCGATGCCCCTCCGGCAGCAGGCCCGCGAAGAACGGCGGAAGAGCGCCAGCGGGAGTCTCGACGGGATGGTCCGTCACGGGCAGCGAACTGGCAACCGCGGGCAAACCGGATGTCAGGTACTCCGCCGCGTAGGAAAAACTGACCCCGCCCTGGCCAGTGCGGGCAAGGTGGCCCGCCAGGACGCCGCCTTTGTGAACGTCCGCTGCACGAACGAACTTCAACTCCTCGAAATCGTCGGCCATCAGACTGCTGCCATGTGCAGGCCGACGGCGTTGGCTACGGCCACGACGGCCCCCAGCGAAGGATTTCCGGTGGCGGTCTCAATCGCCCGCACGGTCCTTTCGGAAGTCCCGGCAAGGTCGGCAAGGTCAGCTTGCGTGATTCCAGCCTCTTTGCGGGCTTTCCGGATGGTGGCCGCAATCGCCGCTAGGTCTTCCACGAGTCTCCGATGATCCGGCACGATGTTGCCGATTTGACAGTATTCTTGGTCAATTCTGAACCATTTTGCCAAGATCGGCAAGATGCTGCCGAAAGTAATGATTTTGCTTGTTGTGAAGCCGTCAAAACCTCATTTCGGCAAGATCTTGCCGATTTGTGCTTGGAAGCCTAGTCCGCGATGGGCGGGCCGGGGCTACGTCCCCGCCAGCCATTCCGGTTCGAAGTCCGGATGGTCCGAATAGGGCAGCGCGAGGGCATTCAGAGATTTCGTGGTCCATTCGATCGATTCCGGGATCCACTGGGGGGTGTCCCCAAGCGTGCCGCGAACCATCGTGGCCAGGGCCGTCTGCCGTGCGGATTCCACGATGCTGAGCAGCCTTCTTTTTGATTCGCATTCCAAGAGAAGGCGCCGCTCGTACCATTTGCCCGCCTCGGAGACGGAACGGTCGCCGAGGAGTTTCCGCGCCGCAGCCTCGTCCTCGTCCAGGCGGTCCGAGAGGAAATCGACGATATCCACAAGTTGAGCGTACGCGTCCCCTGCAGTGGCGGAAATGCCCGCCTCGCCTAAGCCGGGTCGGTTTGCTTTTCGCGCTGGAGCTGGACGGCGGCGGCGGGCGACGAGGCGACGGCGGCGGCACGGGCTGAAACCGGGGCGGCGGTGGCTCGGGCGGCAACCGGGATGTTGACGAGGGGGAGGGCAGCAACGTGCGGGATGGCGTTGAAATGGCTCCGGGACATGCTGCCGAACTCGTAGGCGGTCTCGGCGTGCTCGGACAAGTCCACGCCAGCCACCTCGGCTTCGTGGCTGACCCGGAATCCAACGGTCTTGTGGATGACCAGGGCGATGATCGCCGTCATGATTCCAGATACTGCAAGGGTGACCAGAATGGCGACGATCTGCGCCACGAGCTGCTGGAGTCCGCCTCCGTAAAACAGTCCTCCGCCCTTGCCGTTTACCGGCAGCGCGATGAATCCGAGCGCGAGCGTGCCCACGAGCCCGCCACCAAGGTGGACGCCCACGACGTCGAGGGAGTCATCGAAGCCGAACTTGTGTTTCAGGTCGACAAACACGGCGCAGGCTGCGCCGGCCACCAGACCCAGGCCAAGGGCTGCGGCAGGAGCCACGTTGGCGCAGGCCGGAGTGATAGCCACGAGGCCGGCAACGACGCCGGATGCGGCGCCCAAGGATGTGGGGTGGCCGTGCCGGATCTTCTCGGTGACCAACCAGCTGAGCATGGCACCAGCCGGGGCTACAAGGGTGTTGACCCAGATCAAGCCGGCCTGCGCCGACGTCGTGGCCGCGCCGGCATTGAAACCGAACCAACCGAACCACAAGAGGCCGGCGCCAAGCATGATGAAG
Source organism: Arthrobacter sp. 01T428 (assembly GCF_056398685.1). Lineage (NCBI taxonomy): Bacteria > Bacillati > Actinomycetota > Actinomycetes > Micrococcales > Micrococcaceae > Arthrobacter > Arthrobacter sp. 01T428. Next base: position 83,844 of record NZ_JBFTPW010000018.1, read on the forward strand.
GGGAGGTTGTGCGGGCGGTGGTTCGGGTCTTTTCCAAAGCCGTGCCGCTTGCCCAGGATCAACGCTAGGACAAACGCGGCGGCGCCGGAGCTGATTTCCACCACTGTGCCACCTGCGAAGTCAATCACCTGGCCGAAGACCGAGCTGATGGCTCCGCCGGGGCTGAGCAGGCCGCCGCCCCAGACCATGAAAGCCAAGGGACAGTACACGAGGGTGATCCAGATGGGGACGAAGATGACCCAGGAAGTGAATTTGGCGCGGTCGGCGATAGCGCCGCTGATCAAGGCCACGGTGACGATAGCGAACGTAGCGCTGAAGCCGAGCTTGATGAGATCGGTGGAACCGACCAAGTCCGCCGAGCCGAAGCTGCTGAACGGGTTACCGAAGATCCCCAGTACGCTCTTGCCGCTGATCATCGAGTAGCCCCACAGGATCCACACGGCGCCTACGATTCCCGCGGAGATGAAGCTCATCATGATCATGTTGAGGGAGGCCTTGGCCCGGGTCATGCCGCTGTAGAAGAGGCCGAGTGCCGGGGTCATGAGCAGTGCAAGTGCCGCCGACACCATCACCCAAACGTTTTCCGCAGTGATATCCACGTGCGTTTCCCTTCTTATCGGAATGCCTAGGAGGGCCGCCGTAGCGTGGCCCCGTTCTTCCCCTGCCCAATATTTCCGGTTCCGTGTTTCAAGCAATGCGAGGAAAAATTGCGGGGACGTTACATAACTTGACTCGGCGTGAAGAACGCATGACGGGCATGTTTCGGGAATGTTAACGGCCCCCCGGCGGGGACGCGAGGCCACCTGGAGAGGGTGGCGGGGATCCCCGTGATTCCGCGGATTCCCGAGTCAACGGAGGTGAAATCCTTTCACCCGGCCGGAATTCGGGACATTTCTCGCACGTGAACGGCGGCTCACCGCCCCGAAAAGGATGTTTCAGCCGAACGCTGGCGCGTCACGGGTACCGGGCGCACACTTAGCCTGTGAAGCCGTTTCTCCTGCTCGCATCTCGCGCCGAAGACGCCGCCGCCGAGGAAGAGTACCAGGCGTATCTTCGTTTTGGAGGGCTCGCTCCCGAGCAGCTACAGCGCATCCGAATGGAGGCGGCGCCCCTGCCGCCGCTCAGGCTCTCCGACTATTCCGGCGTGATCGTGGGAGGCAGCCCCTTCACTTCGAGCGACTCGCCGGAGCACAAGAGCCCGGTCCAGAAACGGGTGGAGAAGGAACTCGCGCAGTTGCTGGACACGATTGTTGCCGCCGACTTTCCCTTCCTGGGGGCCTGCTACGGAGTGGGAACCTTGGGACTTCACCAGGGGGCCGTGATTGACCGTACCTATGGTGAAGGACTCGGCGGGGTAACCATCAAACTCACAGCGGAGGGCATCCAGGACCCGCTCCTCCAAGGCATATCCGAGCGCTTTGTCGCCTTTACCGGCCATAAGGAAGCCTGCACGGTCCTGCCGGGGCACGCGGTGTTGCTGGCTGGTTCGGCCGCCTGCCCGGTGCAGATGTTCCGGATCAAGAAGAACCTTTATGCCACTCAATTCCATCCGGAGCTCGACGCCGAAGGCCTCGTCACACGGATCGACACCTATCGCCACGCCGGATACTTCCCGCCTGAGGCTGCTGAGCAGCTGATGGCCGACGCCCGGAAGATCACCGCGACCGAACCAATGAAGATCCTCGGCAACTTTGTCCGCCGGTACGAGATTCCCCAATAACGTCGGAGGAATGAAGCACAATGGGCCCATGACTTTTGCAAACGTAGGAAGCCTCGGCACGAAACCCGGCCAACGCGACGCCGTTGTATCCATCCTGCTCAGACCGAAACCGGAGCTCCGGGGCGCGGGCTGCCTCCTCTACGAGGTGGGCGTCAACGAAGAATCGCCGGACACGGTCTTTGTCTGCGAACTCTGGGAATCGGCGGAAGCACACCAAGGTTCGCTGAAGCTGGACAGCGTCCGGGCCGCGATAAGTGAGACGATGCCACTGCTGTCCGGTGAGATGGGCGGCACCCGGTTCACGGTATTGGGCTCGCCGATCCGTGACGCCTGATATTCACCCAGGCGACACGTGGCTGATGGACAGGATTTTCATAGCTCTCACATAGCTGCAGTAGCTACGGTTGGTTCATTATGGAAGAGCGAGAGCCCCGTCGTCCCGGCCAAGGGTCCGGACGAAAGAGAAGTCGGTGGAACAGCTGGAGTCCCCGCCGACGTCGATCGGCCTTGCTGACAGCCTTCGCGGCCATTCTGGCCTTGACCCTGACGGCCACGGTCTACTCGGCTGCGCATGCCCGCTCATCCGTCTCCCGAACCGTATCGGCGGTAGCCAGCGCCACGCCGTCGGCAGCTGTTCCAACCGCCTCCCCGACGGCAGCGGCCCCGACGACGGCAGCCGCCGCACCGCCGTCGACCGCGGCCGAGACTCCGAGCGCCGCCCCAGCCGTCGCCGCTCCCGCAGCCGCAGCGCCGGCCGCGCCGGCTACCGGCGTGACTCCCGCGTTGGACTCGGAGATCAACGCCATCATCGACGCGAACAGCCAGTACCAGATTGGCGTCACCCTGATCGACCTGTCCGATGGCTCGAGCCATCAGTACGGGGTCCAGGCGCCGTTCGAGGCAGCAAGCACCGCAAAGGTCCTGGCTGCCGCCGCGTACTATCACCTCGTCGAAACGGGCGTAGTGTCCCTTGACGATCCCTTGGGCGACTACACGGCTGGATTCCAGATCAAAGAGATGATCCAGGACAGCGACAACGACTCCTGGTCCTTGATCATGGACGCGGTTGGCTTTTCGGAACTCCAGTCCTATGCCGCTTCGATCGGCGTCAGCTATGACCCCATGAACAACACGCTGACTCCAAGCGAAATGGCAAGCATCATGGCCGGGCTCTACGGCGGGAAGCTGTTGAACCAGCAAGACACCGCACAGCTTTTGTCCTACATGCAGAACACCAACTACGAATCGCTCATCCCCGCCGCGGTGCCAGCCGGAATCACTGTTTTCCACAAGTACGGACTGCTCGACGACGAACTCCACGACGCCAGCATCCTCACCAACGGGACCAACTCCTACGCCTTCGTGGTCTACACCAAAGGCCAGGACGAGAGCGATATCCCGGCCCGCACCGACATCTTCCACCAGCTCACCCAGGCTGTGGTGAACGCCCTGTTCTAAAGGGAGGCGTTCCTACCTTCAGCATCATGACGCCGGCCGTGCAGTCAGATTGACTGCGCGGCCGGCGTCCTTGTTCCCTTATGGGCGCTGAGCGCCTGTCGCGATGCTATCTATATACCTCCCTTCTGCATGGGGTCGGGCCAATTTCCTATGATCCGGCCGGTTGATGTCTTCGTGGCCCGGATTGCGTGGTTGCTACTGATTTGGACTTGCATTGTCTTTCTCCTGACTGAGACTTGGTCCCGCGCTGTTTAGCGCGGATGGTCGTGCCTGCCACGGGGACAGGGTTGACCTGTTCAGTCGGGAGTTGACCCCGGATCGAACGCAGGTTCGGCTGGGGGGACTTGCCCACCGTCGGGGACGGGGCTTCTGTGGAGCGGTGGCGCCAGTGCACGTTGTTCAGGGAGGTCCGCCGCGCCGTTGGCGGCCGAGCCGCCTTGCGATTCCGACGTCGAGCCAGACTCTTGGGGCGGTGCCACCGGAGGGACCTGTTTGCCGGGCGGAGGGCCGCCCGGAAGCTGAGGCATTTCCGTCGTCGCCAGCACTGCCGGGGGCAGGACAACGAGGTCGGCCAGAATGAATCCGGGGATCCGCATGCTCGTCGCCGCTCCGCGTCCGGGGATTGGCAAAAGCGTGGGATATGCCAACGCGTGTTCGCTTTCGGCCCGAGCCCTCAACGGAATGCCTGGGACTGCGCCGATTGGAAGGCCTCGTCCCGGAGGATCCAGGACACCAGGCAATGGCGGCAATGGCGGCGGCAAGGCCGGCCCTGGAGGCAGTTGGGGTACCGAAGGCAACCCGGGCAACGCCGGAATTGTGCCGACCACCGTATCAACCAAGGAGCTCGCGGGATCGGTGAGCGCGGTCACAAGGCGAGTCGCCGTGGAGCCGGGCAGTTGGCTGACCACGGTTCCGGGAAGGGCAGACACTTGCGTCGGACTAGGAATGGCGGACAACAGGCTGTGGGCCACTGGCCCGATCGGATCGGGCAACGGGGACGGGAGCAGGGAGGATGAAAGGGGAATGGTTGGAGCTGAGGGAACGGCAGGGACAGCCGGAATCGTCGGCAGGACGCTAGCTGCCTGCGAAGGACCGGCCAGCCATAGCAACCACGCCAATGCGCCAAAAACGGCGAGAAGAACGGGGCGAACCAAAGAAACGCGACGGCACCCCAGAGACCCAGCCAAACACGCCACCTCCCCAGTGCGGTGTTTGGATATTAAGGTACGCCCGTCCGGGGCGACAGTAAATAGCTAAGCACGCTTAGTGACCGAACTCCGGAAGGGTCGCCAGGTGGGACGCGGCATCGACGTCGGGGCGGAGATCCCGGTCCTGCACGTCGGCGGGCAACGATAGACCGGCGTCGAAGGCTTTTCGGAACCGAGGACTCGTAAATTCTCCTCGTGTCCTGCCCTGCAGCCTGAGCGCCCGCGATGCGCAAAGGAGTTCGATGCCAACCACCGTAGAAAGCGCCCGCACGGTGGAATCCATGCGGGAGCTGGCCACGCTCGCGAAGCTGGCATCCTCTTCGGCGCCCAACGAGAGCACCACGGTTTGCAGGCTCACGGGCTGGGCATTGGCCCGAATTCGGCCCACCGCTGCGGCTGCCACGTATTCCAGCATCATGACGCCGGACTGGCCGGCGTCGTCGCCCGCAAGGAATCGGTGCAGGCCGGTGTACGCCGGGTCGCAGAGCAAGCTGATCCTCCGAAGGTTCGTGGCGCACGCCGCACCGATGGCCAGTTCCAGGGCATCAATGCGGCGGGCGAGGCTGGTCATCTGGAAGAGGCCGTGGTGGGCTACTCCATTGCTGCCCTCCTCTGCGGAACCGAACACTAGGGGGTTTTCATGACCGGCCACAACCAAGCGTTCCAAAAGGGTACCGAGCGCGTCCAACTCCTCGACCACCGAGCCGAGGGCCTGAGGCAGGGTGCGCAAGCAGTACGGGTCCTGGATCCTCGCCGGCGCACCGCTGCCTTCCACGAGGCCGAGCAGAACCCCAGCCACCTCGGTGACTGCGGGCGAATCAGCTGCCCGCGCGACTTCAGGGCTCAATGCCTCGGGATTCCCGGACATTGCAGCGAAGGACAAGGCGCTCACCGTGGTCAGGTTTTCCACGAGCGTGGCGAGTCTTTGGTGGGCGAGTGTGGCCTGGGCGATAGTGAGCGCGCTGGAGCTGATGAAGGGAAGTGCGTCCTCGGTGGCCCAGGTTTCCAGCGGCGCGGGGACGTCCTTGCCCTCCATGGTGGGGCGCTCACCGAGGAGGGTGAGGGCCGTTCCCGCCAGCGCAGCCAGGTCCGCTGTGCCGATTCCGCCGAATTCCCGCACCTCCGGCAAAGCGTCGGCGTTGAGCATGTCCACCACTGCGTCGGCCACAGATGGGCTGATGCCGGACGAGCCCGCGGCAAGCTGCGAGAGCCTGATGACAAGCATGGCCCTGACGGTTTCCTGGTCAAGGACGCGTCCGGCGTCGACGGCATGGCTGCGCAAGAGGTTCAAGCCGTGGACGTTGGCGTCCTTGTTCGCGGCGTCCAGTGCCACGGAGCGGTTGGCCCCGACGCCTGTTGACCGCCCATAGACGGGTCGGGACAGTGCCGTCGCACGAGCGGACCGTTGGGATGCGGCCATCCGGTCAACCGCCGACGGCGCCAACGTCACCTTTGTTCCGCCCCCTGCCACGGCCGCGATGTCGGCCAGCTGCAGCCGTTTGCCGTCGATTTCGATCATGGAAGTGATCCTTCCTCAGATGTGCAGTTGACCTTCCCAACTAGCTTGCAGTTGTTGTCGTTTTGGGGTCCCATAACGACATCTAATGCGAGTTAGTTGGGGGTGTGGGGTCTGGTTAGTTGGTTTCCGTCATGGTCGGGTTCATGGGGATGCGGACGCCGCGTTCGTGGGCGACTTCGATGGCGCGGTCGTAGCCGGCGTCGGCGTGGCGGATGACGCCCATGCCGGGGTCGTTGGTGAGGAGGCGTTCGAGTTTCTGGGCGGCGAGCTCGGTGCCGTCGGCGACGGAGACCTGGCCGGTGTGGATGGAGCGGCCGATGCCCACGCCGCCGCCGTGGTGGATGGAGACCCAGGTCGCCCCGGAGGACGCGGCGGTCAGGGCGTTCAGCAGGGGCCAGTCGGCGATCGCGTCGGAGCCGTCCTTCATGGACTCCGTTTCCCGGTACGGGGAGGCCACGGAGCCGGAGTCCAGGTGGTCCCGGCCGATCACGATCGGGGCCTTGACCTTGCCCTCGGCGACGAGCTGGTTGAACAGCAGCCCGGCCTTGGCGCGTTCCCCGTAGCCGAGCCAGCAGATCCGGGCCGGGAGGCCTTCGAACTCGACCCGTTCGGCGGCGGCGTCGAGCCATTTGTGC